>CAJJAB010000030.1 GCA_905181895.1 Flavobacteria bacterium MS024-2A
CCCGCTATCGTACCTGGAACGCCAGAAGCCAATCCGCCCACTAAACTTTTGTTTGGAATTACATTACCCTCTTCATCTAAGTACATATCGGCACTAGAGGCTAATGGTGCTTTCTCACGATAATCTAAACTTCCTTTAACACCTTCGGCTGTTCTAAAAACAAAAAAACCACCACCAGCAATATTACCCGCGTTAGGAAAACAAACTGCTAAGGCTAAATCAGTTGCTATCATGGCGTCAAATGCAGTTCCTCCTTTTGCCATGACAGCTACTCCAATTGCAGATGCTTCTTCTCGAGCACTAACAACAGTGCCTTTGATTAGTTTTTCTGGGGTGCAGGAATAAATAAATGTTAATAAAAATAAAACGATGTTCGTTAAGGGTTTAATAATAAAATGTTTCATAATGTTTGGATTTCGTTTCTAGAAAACAGAATTACCTCCTGCATAAAATCAGTGAAATGGCTATTAAAATAAGTATAATTGTTTATTAATTCTTGGGTTGATGCCCCTAATTTAGAAGTGAATTGAGTTCGCTTTTCCATCTGCAATAAAATCAGTTGTAAACCCTGAATTGAAGAATATGCTTCAAACCAATTATAACGAATTAAAGCAGTCAGAAATTTTTGAATATTATCAGGAAGTATATTAAAATATCCTCTTATTTTATCGTAAAATTCCGAAGAGAATTCACACAAAGGTTGAGAATGATACTGTTCCCAATTAGTTGCTAAATAATGATCAAAATACATGTCGACAATTACTCTACTATAATGTCGATAAATTGGAAATAATTTACTGACACAGGCTTTAAAATAAGGATGGTGATCTGTAAAATAATCAATTTTACGATGAAATATAATCCCTTTTTGAATAGTTTTAGGAAAGGCTTCAAAAGCGTTTCCCTTTACTCTGTCAGCAATTAAATTACCTAAAGCAAGTGGAGTGTTATTTCCTGATAAATAAACATGAGCTAAAAAATTCATTTTTCGAAATTAGTTTTTTCAATCTAAAATAAGTAGCAAATAAAATAGTTTTTTAAATAGTTTACATTTGTTTTTAAGCCACAATAATAAGATTTGTTCGTAAGCCTTACTTCTACATATTGTAAAAAAATTTATTCAAAATTTATTATTCTAATTAATGGATTCCTTTTATTTTGGTTTTCATCTACATCTCTTGAGGCTCAGACTTCAAATGAGGGTATTGTTTTTGAAGGAGCATATACTTTAGATTTAGCATCAAATATAAATGGTGGATTAAAACAAGGGGTTGCTTATCTTGGAAATATTGATTTAAACTTAACTTTTGATTCTGAAAAATTAGGTCTATGGAAAGGGGGACGATTTTATGTATATCTTCTTAATAATCATGGGGATTCACTTTCTGAATTAATGGGAGATTTTCAAATAGCAAATAATATAGAAGCAGATTCTAATTCACGTTTATATGAGTTTTGGTATCAACATCAATTTAAAAACGTTAAAATCATTTTAGGACAGCATAATTTAAATTCTATTTTTTTAATTGCTAATACTAAAGATTTTTTCATTAATAGCTCCTTTGGAATTCAACCTGACATATCATCAAATGTACCTACATCAATTTTTCCACTTGCAGGCTTAGGGGGAATTATTTCTATAAATATTTCACCAAATATTTGCTTAATAAATGGTTTTTATGATGGAGATCCTGGAACGGAGCTTAGTAATCCTAATTCTCTAAAATGGTCATTAAGTAAAACGGATGGCGTCTTGTTTATTCATGAACTTAGCTATAATTATAAAAAGGATGATATTTCTATGGCTAACTATAAATTGGGGTTTTGGAATCATACACAAAATAAGACATATAATAGTGCTATTAAAAAACGATCTCAGGGAGTTTATTTTATAGGAAACAAAAAACTAACAAATCTTGAAAACCATCAAAATGGCTTAAGTTTATTTACACAAATTGGTTTTTCATTAAACAAATTCAATCCGGTTAAGTCATACTGGGGCTCGGGTATAATTTATAAAGGTTTTTTTGGAAATCGAAAAAATGATACTGGGGGAATTGCTTTAGCTCATACACGATTTTCAACATATTATCAATCTTTATTTAGATCAGGCATACTTAAAAGCGAGACAGCCTTAGAATTTTCCTATGAATTTATTTTTTTAAATTCTCTTTCTTTAAAGCCAAATATTCAATACATTATAAATCCTGGAAGTGAAATAAATATTCCAAATGCTCTAATGGCTCTTGTGAGAATTAGTTATAGTTGGTAGTTTTAAATAATTTATTTTTACTCTTTTGATATTAAAATATAAAAATGACATTAATAAAATCTATTTCTGGAATTAGAGGAACCATAGGAGGTGGACCCTCCAACAATTTAACCCCTTTAGATGTTGTGCGATTCACATCTGCTTATGCACAGTTCTTATTGGAAAACTCTAAGAAAAAATTAACTGTGATTACAGGTCGCGATGCTCGTATTTCAGGCCCCATGGTACATGAATTGGTAAATCAAACTTTGATTGGAATGGGTATTAATGTGATTGATCTTGGATTATCTACTACGCCAACAGTAGCGATTGCAGTCAGCTTTGAAAATGCAAATGGCGGTATTATTGTAACGGCTAGTCACAATCCAAAGCAATGGAATGCTTTGAAACTTTTGAACGCTGCGGGTGAATTTATTAATGCGGATACAGGAGCTAAAGTTTTAGCATACGCAGAAAAAGAAGTATTTAACTATGCCGAAGTGGATCGTTTAGGAAAACTTAAAGAACGCTCTGATTATATTCAAAAACATATCGAGGCAACTTTGGCAATGGAACATGTAAATATTGAAGAAATAAGAAAGAAAAAATTTAAAGTGGTGGTAGATGGAGTTAATTCATCGGGAGGTATTGTCATTCCCGAATTATTAAAAGTGCTAAACGTTGAAGTGGTTAAAATACATTGCGAACCCAACGGATATTTTTCACATAATCCTGAACCCCTAAAAGAGCACTTAACTGACTTATGCAAAGCTGTTGTTACTCACAAATCAAATTTTGGAATTGCAGTAGATCCTGATGTAGATCGTTTGGTATTTGTCGATGAGAAAGGAGAGTTGTTTGGAGAAGAATATACCCTTGTAGCTTGTGCTGATTATATATTAAGCAAAACTCCAGGAGCAACAGTTTCAAATCTATCTTCAACACGTGCTTTAGCTGATGTAACTCATAGACATGGTAATAATCATATTACCAGTGCTGTAGGAGAAGTAAATGTTGTCGCTGAAATGAAAGCAGTTCAAGCAGTTATTGGGGGAGAGGGAAATGGTGGTGTTATTTACCCCCCTTTACATTACGGTAGGGATGCCTTGGTGGGAGTTGTGCTATTTCTATCTCTTTTAGTGGAAAGAAAAATTACAGTTTCTGAACTTCGAGCTACATATCCAAGTTATTTTATGAGTAAAAATAAAATTAAATTGAAAGAAGGGATGAATGTTGATGATTTATTAAATCAAATTCAAAAACGCTATTCAAAAGAACGAATTTCTACTATTGATGGAGTAAAAATTGATTTTGAGAAGGCATGGGTTCATTTAAGAAAGTCAAATACAGAGCCGATCATTCGGGTTTACACTGAAGCTAAGTCAGAGGAAAAAGCAATAGCCTTAGCACAACAATTTGTAACAGAATTAAACAGCTTAATTTAAGAACTCTTTGCGTATTTAAAACGTTTGTGAGTCCAAAAGTACTGTGATGGATCTTTCCTGATTTGCTCTTCTAACCACTCCGTAAAAGTGTCTGTAATCACGTTTGACATCAATTTCTTAGGACTATCTGTTAATAACTTAAACTCAACTTCATAAAAACCACGCTTAACTCTATTAATTTTTGCAAAAACAATAGGGATATTTAATTCTCTCGCCAAACGTTCTGCTCCTGTATAAACAGGGACTTCAACTCCCATAAAAGATCGCCAATAGTTTTGTGGCTTGGCACGTGGAGATTGATCACTTGCAAAACCAAATACGCCTCTTTGATTAGAATCTTCCATGCGTTTAATATTAAAAGCTGCAGTTCGTTGTGAAATCATATAAGCATCGTGCCTACTTCGTATTTTCCTAATTAAATTATCAAAATAAGGATTACGAATTGGGGTATATATTCCATAACCCTTGTGATTCATGTGATAACCCAAAGACATCATCCATTCCCAGCTTGAATAATGTCCACACATTAAAAATACTGACCGATTTTTCTCTTCAAATTGTGTTAAAACTTCAATGTTTTTAACATGAAAACGTTTGATCATTTCCTTTTTAGACATTCCCATTGACTTGATGATTTCCAAAAATAAGTCACATAAATGACTATAAAACCTTCCTTCAATTAAAGATAGCTCTTT
The DNA here is from genome assembly GCA_905181895.1 of Flavobacteria bacterium MS024-2A. GTDB lineage: Bacteria > Bacteroidota > Bacteroidia > Flavobacteriales > Flavobacteriaceae > MS024-2A. The sequence goes on from CAJJAB010000030.1 coordinate 4,392, forward strand.
CCTACTATACTCTGGAAATGATAGTTTTAAATTAGATCGAACAACTTTTTTTCGATATCCAAAAACTCTATACAATAGGAAACATATTAAATCAGATAATTTATAAAATATAGGAAAGGGTAATCTAGAAATTAAAAATAAAAGAGGGAAGGTTAAATAAAAAATAAATGCGTTCACAATAATAATTTATATTTTCAAAATTAGCTTTTTTTAAGATGAAATGTTGACAAAAGGATTTTTAAAACAAGAGGAAATTCCATTTGATATATTCTTAAAAATCAAACAGGAAGCTTATTTTTATAAAAATATAATTTTGATTCATGAAATTTTCCACTAATACTACCATGACAAAGATTCTAGATAATTTATTCAAAACCTATGCAGAACGTATCCCTGACGTTAAAAAAATAACGAATGAAATGATTAACAAAAGGATTGTTAAAAATCAAAGTGAAATTATTAATGACCATGTTGCTTTTAGGACAATGGGAGTAAAAAACTTAGGTATAGCTTCGTTTGAAAAAATCTTTCTAGCCCATGGTTATAAAAAGCGTGATTTTTTTCATTTTAGAGTAAAAAAATTGGATGCATATTGGTATACCCCACCAACAGATGATTTACCACGTATTTTCATAAGTGAGCTAAATGTTAATTTTCTTTCAAAAACAGTACAAAAGATTATTAGAAAATATACCAATAGTATAACTACTGACCCTTTGGATCAATTAGATTTAAATGATTCTAAGGTAGTATCATCATATTTTCAAACCCCACTTTGGTCATTACCCACTATTGAGGATTTCGAAACTTTAATCGCTGAAAGTGAATATGCAGCTTGGGTAATTTACAATCGTTATTATTTAAATCATTACACGATTAGTGTTCATGATCTCCCTGAGCCCTTTTGTAACCTAGAATCATTTAATAAGTTTTTAAAATCTATCGGAATCCAATTAAATACTTCTGGAGGAGAAATTAAAATAAGTGAGGATAAGCTTTTACGTCAAACAAGCTCTGTTGCCAATAAAGTTATCGCTCAATTTTCTGGGGATCAAACCAAAGAAATTGCAGGAAGTTATGTTGAATTTGCTGAACGTGGAGTTTTGCCTCAATTTACTAACATACCAAAAAATGAATTGAAAAGAGAACATAGACGTGAAGGTTTCGAAACAGGAAATGCTGATCGTATTTTTGAAAGTACATTTACAACTCAATTAAATAAAAATTAAATCATCGCATGGAGATCAAATATTTATTAGAAAAATTAAAAATAGAAAGTAGTCAAGAAGGCTGCAGCGCTGGAGGTCAATGGCATGGAGAAGGTGAATCTATATCCTCATATAGTCCTGTCGACGGTTCGCTATTAGGAGCTGTTAAAACTGCAACTGTTGAAGACTATGAAAGTATCATTGACAAAGCAGAACATGCCTTTTTAACTTTCAGAACTATTCCTGCTCCAAAAAGAGGGGAATTTGTTCGTCAATTAGGAAATAAGTTGCGAGAAAAAAAATCCTATTTAGGACAGTTGGTTTCTTGGGAAATGGGAAAATCACTACAAGAAGGTTTAGGTGAGGTTCAAGAAATGATTGATATATGTGATTTTGCTGTAGGTCTTTCAAGACAATTATATGGAGTAACCATGACCTCAGAACGTCCTTCTCATAGACTCTATGAACAATACCACCCATTAGGAATTGTGGGGATTATTTCTGCATTTAATTTCCCTGTTGCCGTATGGAGCTGGAATGTTGCTTTGGCATGGATTTGTGGTAACGTTTGCATCTGGAAACCGAGTGAAAAAACACCTCTGTGTGGTATTGCATGTCAGCAAATTATAAGTGAAGTTTTAAAGGAAAATGATATGCCCGAGGGAATTTCATGCATTATTACCGGGGGGTCAGAAGTTGGAAAGTGGATGGCTGAAGATCATCGCATTGCCTTAATTTCCGCTACTGGATCTACCCGAATGGGTAAAGATGTTGCACAACGTGTGGGAGCTCGTCTTGGAAAATCTCTTCTAGAATTAGGAGGAAATAATGCTATTATCGTTACTCCAAATGCAGATATAGACACCGCAATGAGAGCGTCTGTCTTTGGTGCCGTTGGGACCTGTGGTCAGCGTTGTACTTCAACGCGAAGACTAATTGTTCACAATGACATCTATGAATCTTTTACCTCCAAGTTAAAAAAGTCTTACAGTCAACTCCGTATTGGGAGTCCTTTGGATGGAAATAATCATATGGGTCCATTAATAGATACAGATGCTGTAGGTAAGTATCAACAAGCAATAATAAAAGCAAACGATCAAGGTGCGACATGGCTTGTTGAGGGAGGCGTTCTTGAAGAAAAAAAATTTGGAAGTGCATGTTATGTTAAACCAGCAGTTGCCATAATCGATCACAACGCACCAATTGTTCATGAAGAAACTTTCGCACCCATTGTATATATTATCAAATATGAAGGGTCAATAGAGAAAGCTATTGCAATACAGAATGAAGTAAAACAAGGTCTTTCTTCTTCCATTATGTCCCTTAATATAGAAGAAACAGAAACCTTTCTATCGCATTGGGGAAGTGATTGCGGGATAGCTAATGTCAATATTGGAACCTCTGGAGCAGAAATAGGTGGTGCCTTTGGTGGAGAAAAAGAAACCGGCGGTGGACGTGAAAGTGGTTCTGATGCCTGGAAAGCCTATATGAGAAGACAAACAAATACCCTAAATTTTTCCAAAGAACTACCCTTAGCTCAAGGAATCGTTTTTGATTTATAAATGTCTCTGTTTTTAGCGTAATTTTGTGTCCATATGATCCAAAATATTCCTTTTGTTGCACTTCTAATTATTGGTATAACAATTTTAGTTACTATCAATGGATTTAAAAATGAGGGTTTCTTTTTAAAATACCATTTCCTCATTAACAAGATTAAAGCAGGTGAATATTATCGGTTAATCACTTCAGGATTTTTACATGTTTCTTCGACCCATATTTTATTTAATATGGTTACATTTTATTTTTTCGTAAACATTGTTGTTAATGGGATAGGAGATTTTCCTTTTTTAGTTCTTTACTTTGGAAGTCTTTTAGCAGGTAACATTTTTGCCTATCTTTTCCATAATAATAATCAATATTATACTGCTGTTGGTGCAAGTGGAGCTGTAACAGGTGTTTTATTTAGTGCTTTATTATTATATCCTAGTATTGAGTTAATGTTGTTTTTTATTCCAATTCCTGTTCCAGGATACTTATTTGGAATTGGCTATATGATCTATACACTATATGGTATGAAAGCTCAAAACGACCAGATAGGACATACGGCTCATTTCGGTGGAGCAATTGGGGGTATTCTGATTACTATACTTTTTGTGCCTAAAGTTATTTACAGTTCACAATTAATGTTAGGAATTCTTAGTTTTACTGTTTTTATAGCTGGAATATTGATCTATCGCAGTCACCAAAATAGGTTATGAAGATCCTAAAAGCTCATCAATTTTAGCTTCCAACTGTAAACCCCGCAAATCCTTAGCAATAATAATGCCTTTTTCATCTAATATAAAGGTGGCTGGAATTGCACTTACACGATATAATTTAGCAATAGGATCATTCCAGAATTTTAAATTTGAAACATGATCCCAAGTTAATCCATCATCAGCAATTGCTTGGATCCACTGAGGCTTTCCTCTATCTAAAGAAACACTAAGAATATTTAAGCCGTTGTTTTGATGTTTTTGATACAGCCGAACTAAACTTGGGTTTTCAATACGACAGGGACGGCACCAGCTTGCCCAAAAATCAACAATTGTTACTTTTCCTAATTTTTCTTTTAAAGATAATGCTAAACCCTCTGGATTTGGACCTTCAAAAATTGGAGCAAATTGACCAATTTCAGGAATCTCTGACGGAATTAATTGAATCTCTAATGCCTTTCCAGGAACGCTAATTTTTATACGTTCAGAAAAGCCATCAAAAATTTCTTTAGCTTCTGAAATTGATATAGCTTTATTTGATACAAAACGTTCTAAAATTAAAATTGAAATAAAGGAATCAGAAGCAGTTTTAATAAATTCGATTTCGTATTCTTTAATTTGATCTCGAATTTCTTGATATTGCTCTTGCAAATCTTGTGCAATTAAAGAATCCTTCAGAATCATTGCCTGCTGCAAATCATTACCTATATCGTTTAAAGAGTTAATATAAACTCGTGTTTCATTTTTATATCGCATAAAATCATCATTGGAAATTGTTCCTGTTGCCTTTGAAACAGAAATACTATCCTTATAAATTTCAACATTGACAAAACCTTTTTCTGCTACAAAAGGAAAACTAGCTTTATCTCCTTCAATTTGAAGGAAATGAATACTAGGTTCTGTTATTTCGACCTCTAAATTAAAAGTACCAGACTCAACAAAAAGAGTGTCTAAAACTTTAGGCTGATTGTTTGAGTCTGCAATTATGTGTAGGATTGAATTTCCATCACTTATGTCAACAGTTCCCTTTAATCGAAGTGAGTTTGATGTCCCCTGACATGAAGACAGCATGAGTAAAAGACCAAAAGAACTTATAATTTTATACAACATTTTTTTTCTTTTTTGCTAAATTACATAATTGACGGGAATTGAAGAACTAATCCTTACTTTAGCTTTAGGATGATTAAAATGAGGGTTAAAATCTAATTTATTAAGTGGAAGAAGCATTACTTAGATTAAAGAAGAACTTTGAGGGCTCAATTGAATGGGATGAGTTACACAAGAAGTTATTTGCAACTGATGCTTCTGTTTATAAAATAACTCCTCTGGCGGTGGCCTTCCCTAAAAACAAAAAGGACCTTAAAAAGCTTATCGCTTTTGCGCTAAAAAACAAAACAAGTTTAATTCCAAGAACTGCAGGAACCTCTCTCGCAGGCCAATGCGTAGGCCCTGGAATTGTAGTGGATGTTTCAAAACATTTTACAGAAATTTTAGCTTTTGACGAAATAAATAGAACAGTAACTGTGCAGCCAGGAGTAAATAGAGATGCCTTAAATATATTCTTGGCTAAAAACGGATTATTCTTTGGTCCTAATACCTCTACCTCTCAATACTGTATGCTGGGTGGGATGCTAGGGAATAATTCTTCAGGAACTACATCAATACGATATGGAGTAACTAGAGATGTTGTGATTTCTGTAGATACAATTCTTTCTGATGGTACAGAGGTTACATTTGCAGAATGCACTAATCAAGAAATAGAAGAAAAATTAAAACTTAAAACACAAGAAGGACAAATTTATAAATCATTAATAGATGAACTAAGCGCTAGTAGTGTTCAAAAATCAATTCTAAGTGATTTTCCTGATGCAAGTATTCACAGACGGAATACGGGTTATGCTGTCGATACTCTTCTTAAACAGAAACCCTTCAATCCAAAAGGCGAAGAATTTAATATAGCTAAATTATTATCAGGAAGCGAGGGCACTTTGGCTTTTACTACATCAATCACTTTTACTGTAGTTCCAATTCCTCCAAAGCATTCGGTTATGTTGGCGCTCCATTTTAAAAGTGTTCAAGTGGCAATGCTAGCTGTAAATCCAGTAATGGAACATCCTCTTTATACCTGTGAGTTGATCGATAAAACTATTTTAGATTGTACCAAGAATCATAGTGGGTATCAGAAAAACCGATTCTTTCTCAAAGCTGACCCCAAAGCTATTTTACTTTTAGAATTAAGAAATCATGATTTAACCGCGCTAAAAAAAGACCTCAATGCACTGGAGAAAACTGTTTCAGAAACTAAATTAAGCTATGCTGCTATCCCTTTATGGGGTAAAGAAATTGATCTGGCCAATGAATTGAGAAATGCAGGACTTGGCCTACTTGGAAACATCGTGGGAGATTCTAAGGCGGTAGCTTGTATTGAGGACACTGCTGTTCCATTAAAAAAATTACCAGATTATATTGCAGAATTTCAACAACTGATGAAGAAGTTCAAACAAGAAGTTGTCTATTATGCGCATGCAGGAGCAGGAGAGTTGCATTTACGCCCTCTTTTAAATCTAAAAAATAAAGAAGGGATAAGTGATTTTAGAGCAATCACAATGGAAGTAGCGCATTTAGTTAAAAAGTATAAAGGTTCGTTAAGTGGCGAACATGGTGACGGAATTGTGCGATCTGAATTTATTCCCATTGTAGTGGGTAAAGAAAATTACGCACTATTCAAACGAATTAAAAAACTTTTTGATCCTAATTCAATATTTAATCCAGGAAAGATAGTAGACTCTTTTGCTATGGATCAAAACCTTAGAACCTACAATAGAGATACTCCTATTCATCAAACATATTTTGATTTTTCTGCCGATCAAGGCTTACTTCGAGCTGCTGAAAAGTGTAACGGTGCTGGTAAATGTAGGTCTGTTGAACTCTCAGGCTCAATGTGTCCTAGTTTTCGTGCTACACGAGACGAAAAGCACAATACACGTGGAAGAGCGAATGTACTTCGAGAAGTGCTAATGGAAAACAAAATTCCAAATGCATTTGATAGTGAAGCATTAAAAGAAGTATTTGACTTGTGCTTAAGCTGTAAAGCCTGTGCGACAGAGTGTCCAAGTAGTGTGGATATAGCAACCTATAAGGCGGAATTTTTATATCAATATAAAAAGACTCATGGAAGCTCAATTCGTAATAAGCTTTTTGCACATGTAGGCAAAATTAATAAATTAGCACAGCCTATTCGAGGCCTTCAAAATTTCTTGTTTAAAAATATTTTGATGCGCGCAGTCTTGAATAAAAGTTTGGGTATATCTAAAAAAAGAGCGATTCCTAAGCTTGAAAAATCACTTTATAAATCACTAATAAACAATGATTTAACGTCATACAATAAAAGTGTTTATTTATATCTTGACGAATTCAGTAATTACAATGAAACCCAAATAGGAAAAGACGCTGTTTCGCTACTAGAGGGATTGGGTTATAATGTAAAATTCCTGAAACCAACTGAAAGTGGGCGAACCTATATTTCAAAAGGATTTTTAGAGGAAGCTAAAGCTTGTGCTGATTTAAATGTTGAATTATATTACAATATCATTTCAGAAAAAATTCCTTTATTAGGAATAGAGCCTTCAGCGATCTACACTTTTAAGGACGAATATCCCAAATTATGCTCATTTCCAGAAAAAGCAAAGGAACTTGCCCATTTTTGCTATCCTATCGAAACTTTTTTAGCAAAAGAGTTAAAAAAAGGAAATCTTAGACAGGATCAATTCCACGCGAAATCAAAAGATATTAAAATTCACTCACATTGTTATCAAAAGGCCTTAGGACAACCTATGGATACCTTCAGTATTTTGAATCTTCCAAAAAACTATACGGTCAAACTTTTAAATACGGGATGCTGTGGAATGGCAGGATCTTTTGGGTATGAGAAAGAGCATTACGAAATTAGCATGAAAGTAGGGGAGGAACGTTTATTTCCAGCCATACGTAATACTCCTAAAGAGTATATTATAGCTGTAAATGGAACAAGCTGTAGACATCAAATTAAAGATGGGACAAATCGTGAAAGTCAACATCCAATTTCTATTTTAAATGCTGCTCTTGTTAAAAAAATCGCTAGCTAAAAGGCAATCCAAAACTTTACCTTTATCTTTGTTTTTTTAAAATAAATCTATGTCAGGTAATATATACGGTACACTTTTTAGACTAGCTACTTATGGAGAATCACATGGGCCTGCTATTGGAGGTGTAATTGACGGCTGTCCCGCTGGGATTGAATTAGATCTCGAAGCCATCCAAAAAGATTTAGATCGGAGAAAACCGGGACAATCCGCAATTGTAACACAACGAAAAGAACCCGATGAGGTCCAATTCTATTCAGGTATTTTTGAAGGAAAAACTACGGGAACTCCCATTGGATTTGCTATTCACAACACCAATCAAAAATCTAAGGACTATTCTCACATAAAAGATAGCTATAGACCTTCTCATGCTGACTATGTATACGATGAAAAGTATGGCGTCAGAGATTATCGTGGTGGAGGAAGGAGCTCAGCTCGCGAAACAGCAAGCAGAGTAGTGGCTGGAGCAATTGCCAAACAGTTTTTGTCTCCCATAAGTATTCAGGCCTACGTTTCTGGAGTGGGAACTTTAATAATGAATACACATCCTTCTGATGTTGATTTTAAAACCATAGAACAGAACCCTGTTCGTTGTCCCGAACCTCATATGGCAGAAGAAATGGAAAATTATATCAAACAAATTAGAAAGGAAGGAGACACGGTAGGCGGAATTATTACCTGTGTTATAAAAAATGTTCCTGTTGGATTAGGCGAGCCTGTATTTGACAAGTTACATGCAGAACTAGGGAAGGCAATGCTTTCTATTAATGCCGTTAAGGGTTTTGAATATGGCAGTGGCTTTAAAGGAACTCAAATGAAAGGGAGTGAACATAATGATCTTTTTAATAGGGATGGAACTACACAAACTAATCGTTCCGGTGGAATTCAAGGAGGTATTTCAAACGGAATGGATATTTATTTTAATGTTGCTTTTAAACCTGTAGCCACCATTATGCAAAATCAAGAAACCATCAATTCAAAGGGTGAAAAAGTTGAAATGCAAGGAAAAGGAAGACATGATCCTTGTGTAGTTCCCAGAGCAGTGCCAATAGTTGAGGCGATGGCGGCTCTAGTTTTAGCAGACATTAGCCTATTGAAAAGAACTAACAAATAAAATGTCTCATGAAAAAACTTGCTTTACACTGGAAAATATTAATTGGAATGGCCCTTGGAGTTATATTTGGCATCATTCTTTCTCTTGTTGAAGGAGGTGATGCTTTCATTGGAAATTATATCAAACCTTTTGGAACTATTTTTATTAATCTCTTAAAATTAATTGCAGTTCCCTTAATTTTAGCTTCATTAATAAAGGGGATCTCAGACTTGAAAGATATCTCCAAACTATCACAGATGGGAGGAAGGACAATTGTTACTTACCTTATTACAACTTTGACAGCAGTTTCTATTGGACTTATATTAGTAAATGTTATTAAACCGGGAAAATCTATTAGTACTGATACAAGATTAGAACTTGTAGAGGCATATTCAACAGACACCAAAGCTAAACAGGAAGCTGCTGCAAAACAGCAAGAGTCGGGACCTCTTCAAGCGCTAGTAGATGTAGTTCCTTCAAATATTTTTCTTGCTGCTTCAAATAACAGAAACATGCTACAGGTTATCTTTTTTGCCTTATTCTTTGGCATTGGAATGATACTTTTGGCTGAAAAAAAAGTGAAACCTGTTAAAAAATTCTTTGATTCTTTCAACGATATAATACTGAAACTTATTGATCTCATTATGCTTGCTGCTCCATATGGTGTTTTCGCCCTTTTGGCGGCTTTAGTTGTAGAAGCACCAAGTTTTGAGCTATTTCAAGCATTGGCACTCTATGCATTCACCCTGTTATTAGGCTTAGCAATAATGATTGTTGTCTACATGCTTATTGTAAGGATTTTTACGAAAAAGAAGATTTCCTTCTTCATGAAAGGAATTGCCCCCGCTCAATTATTAGCCTTTTCAACCAGCTCAAGTGCCGCAACCTTACCAGTTACTATGGAATGTGTAGAAGAGAATCTAGGTGTGGATAAAGAAGTCGCTAGTTTTGTATTACCAATTGGAGCGACCATAAATATGGACGGCACATCTGTTTATCAAGGAGTAGCTGCTGTATTTATAGCCCAGGCATTTGGGCTTGACTTAAGTTTGAGTGCACAACTTGGAATTGTTTTTACAGCAACTTTAGCCTCAATAGGAACTGCAGCAGTTCCTAGTGCTGGTATTGTAATGCTGGTTATCGTTTTAGCACAAGCTGGAATACCTGAAGCAGGTTTAGCACTAATTTTTGCAATCGACAGACCCTTAGACATGTGTCGCACAATTGTAAACGTTACTGGTGACGCAGCAGTCTCAATGATCGTAGGCAAATCAATTGGAAAGCTTAAAGATTAATTAAAAAAAGGGGGGGGAGCTACTTTTTACCTTTAGCAGCTTCAACTAATTCAAGAAGATTCAAATTTACTTGAGTGGTAAACATCCCATAATTCACAATTGCTTTCTGCTTTTCGATAGAATCGATACTCCCAACAGAACGTCCGTCAAACATACGAACTTGATCCCCTATTTTTAATGTTATCTTAGGTTCACTATGAGCAGGGGTAAGTTTTTTTTGTTTCTTCTTTTCTTTACGAACAACCACTAATTCTTTCTTAACTTCTTCGTTAAGTTGTTTTTTGATTTCACGTTCTTTTTTTGCCACCGAAACATTTTTACGTTTACGCTTTGCATTCTCAGCTTCAATAGTGCGAAGTAATTCCGCTATCATTG
>CAJJAB010000031.1 GCA_905181895.1 Flavobacteria bacterium MS024-2A
AAAAGTTTTAAGTATTTTAACACCATATGGCGTTTCAATATATTTACTATTTGCTACTCGAGAAACAGTTGAAATATCCATTTGAATTTTATCTGCAATATCTTTTAAAATCATTGGTTTAAGCTTACGTTCATCGCCAGTAAGAAAATATTCTTGCTGATGTGCAATAATTGCCTTAATTGTCAAATATAAAGTTTGATGCCTTTGTTTTATGGCTTCAATAAACCATTTTGCTGAATCTAGTTTTTGTTTAATAAAAAGCACAGCCTCTTGTTGAGTTTTAGATTTTGTGATATTTTCTTGATACCCCATTAGCATTTCTCTATAGGTATTAGAAACTTTTAATTGTGGAGCATTTCTTTTATTTAGAGCCACTTCTATTTCTCCATTTTCAATTGTTAAAATAAAATCAGGAACCACATGGGTGTTTTGTATCGTATTTGAAAGTGCACCCCCCGGTTTTGGATTTAAATGACTAATTAGGTCTAATGCTATTTTTAATTCTTCTTTAGTAATGCCAATCCGTTCTTGAAGTTTACTATAATGCTTATGTGAAAAATGATCAAATTCATCTTTAACTATTCGTAAGGCATTCTCAACTTCAGGCCGATCTTTTTTCTTTTTATTTAATTGAATAAAAAGACATTCTTGTAATGATCTTGCGCCAACTCCAGGAGGATCAAGTGTTTGAACAGATTTAAGAATTCTTTTCAAAGTACTTTTTTCAACTATGATGTTCTGCGTAAAAGCCAAATCGTCGATTAATTCATCTATAGTTCGTCTGATATATCCACTTTCATCCACACTTCCAATTAGAAATTCAGCAACTAACATTTCCTCTTCGTTGAGAATCAAATTTCCCATTTGTTGATGTAAATATTGATGAAAACTTATTCCACCACTTAGAGGTATAGTTTTATTTTCATCATCACTACTATAATTGTTTGCATAAAGACGATAAGCAGGGATTTCATCATCACTTAAATATTCATCTACATTAATTTGATCTGTCTCAAGTGATGAACTTCCTTCAAAATCATCTTCTTGATTTTCAGAAGTATTTTCCTTACCCGTCTCTAAAGCCGGGTTTTCTCCCATCTCTGCTTCAATTTTTTGCTCAAGATCAAGCGTTGAAAGTTGAATCAATTTCATCAACTGAATCTGTTGAGGAGAAAGTTTTTGAGATAGCTTTAGCTGTAGCTGTTGTTTTAGCATAACTTAATGATTCATTGTTCAAAGATAAAACTTTACCGTATGTAGTTTAGAAAGAAGCATTTTGAGGTGTTCTAGGAAAAGGAATAACGTCACGAATATTGTTCATCCCGGTGGTAAACTGAACCAACCGTTCAAAGCCTAATCCAAAGCCGCTATGGGGAACACTTCCAAAACGTCTAAGATCCATGTACCACCAGAGTTCTTTTTCGTCAATTCCCATTTCTTTAATTCTTTTTTCAAGCACCTCGAGACGCTCTTCTCTTTGAGAACCTCCAACAATTTCTCCAATACCCGGAAATAAAATATCCATTGCTCTAACTGTTTTTTCATCATCATTTCTTCGCATATAAAATGCTTTGATGCTGGCTGGGTAATCAAATAAAATTACAGGACATTTAAAATGTTTTTCAACTAAAAAGCGTTCGTGCTCACTTTGAAGATCAACTCCCCATTCTGTAATTGGAAATTGAAATTTCTTTTTTTTATTAGGTTTTGAGTTTCTTAAAATCTCAAATGCTTCAGAATAACTAACTCGTTTAAAATTATTTTCAACAACAAACTTTATTTTTTCTATTAAGCCCATTGGACTTCTTTCAAGTTGGGGCTTATTTTTTTCTTCATTAATAAAACGTTCGTCTAGGAAAAGCAAATCTTTCTCACAACGGGTTAATACTTTTTTAAGAACTGAAACGATAAATTTTTCTGCAAGATTCATATTATCATTCAAATCATAAAATGCCATTTCAGGTTCGATCATCCAAAATTCTGCAAGGTGTCTTGTAGTATTTGAGTTTTCTGCACGGAAGGTAGGTCCAAAAGTATAAACATCTCCTAACCCAAGGGCATAGGCTTCTGCCTCCAATTGACCTGAAACGGTAAGATTAGTTTCTTTTCCAAAAAAATCACTTTTGTAATCCAAATCACCTGATTCTGTTAACGGTGGATTCTTTGGGTCTAATGTTGAAACATGAAACATTTCTCCTGCTCCTTCAGCATCACTCCCTGTTATTATGGGTGTATTTATATAAAAAAATCCTTCTTCATTAAAAAATTCATGAACAGCAAAAGCAAGCGCTGAACGTACCCGCATTATTGAAGAAAAAGTAGCAGTTCGGATTCTTAAATGTGCTTTTTCTCTTAAAAATTCAAGACTATGTTTTTTTGGTTGTATTGGATATTGTTCTGGGTCTGAGGCTCCCAAAAGAGAAATCGTTTCTACCTGTAACTCTACCTTTTGTTCGCTACCTTGACTTTTAACTAATGATCCTTCCAGATGGAGTGCAGCACTTGTAGTAATTTGTTTTAAGAGGGATTCATCGATATTCTCAAAATCAATTACACATTGGAGATTGTCAATTGTAGAACCATCATTTAAAGCGATAAATCTATTGGCCCTGAATGTTCGTACCCAACCTTTTATTGAACAAGGTGTGTTTATAGATCCATTTTGTAAAATGTCTTTAATTTTTACTGCTTTCATGAATTTGCTTTTGTAGTAACAAAGATAAGTTTATTTCATAAAAAGGAACAGCTGGTGACTAACTTCCCTTATCAATCTAAAATTTCAATTTTTGGTTCTTTAAGTACTTTATCATTGCTAATTGTATCCTCTAAAGAAATTAGTAAGGAAGGGAGTAGAATTAAATTTGCCAACATTGCCATTAATAGTGTCACGGCTACCAACCCACCCAATGCTTGTGTTCCTCCAAAGTTGGAAGACAAAAAAACAGAAAAGCCAAAGAATAATACTACTGAGGTATAAAACATACTTACTCCTGTTTCTCTAAGTGCAGCAAATACAGCTTGCTTTATTCTCCACTTATTTGAAATTAACTCCTGCCTATACTTTGCTAAAAAATGAATAGTATCATCTACTGATATTCCAAATGCAATACTAAAAACTAAAATGGTGGAAGGTTTAAGAGGTATTCCTGCAAAACCCATTACTCCTGCTGTTATGATCAAGGGCAATAGATTGGGAATTAGTGAAATTAAAATCATTTTAAATGATCGAAACAAATAAGCCATAAAAAAAGCAATCAATAAAATAGCTAAGGATAAGGAAAGGATTAGATTTTTGATGAGATATTTTGTTCCTTTTAAAAAAAGTAATGATTTCCCAGTAATATTAACATCATAGCGTTTTTCAGGAAAAATTTTATTTATTGCCTTTTTTAATTCAGCTTCTATCAATTCCATGCGATCAGTTTCTATATCTTGCATGAAGGTGGTGATTCTTCCGTATTGACCCGTACTATCAACATATCCATTCAGGATTTTACTGTCTGCACTGACTTTACTTAAATAAGGATAAATAAAACTATTTTCTTGTGTTGTTGGAAGGCTGTAGTAATTTGGATTACCATTGTAATATGCTTGCTTGGCAAACTTGACTACATTGACAACAGAGATAGGAGGAGCAAGCTCATCGTATTCATCAATGACCTCTTGGAGCTTATTCATTCGCTTTAAAGTTGCAGGCTTAACAATACCATTTTCGCGCTTACTGTCTATCCAAATTTCTATTGGAACAATTCCATTAAAACTTTTATCAAAAAAACTTATATCCTTGAAGAAAGGTGCGCTTTTGGGCATATCTTCAATAATACTTCCTGAAATTTTAATTTGATAAATGCCTATTATTCCAATAACTAATCCAAGAATTGAAACGATGTAAACATTAATTCGTTTTTCACGTACTTTATTTTCCATCCATTTTACGAAATAGTCAATGGACTTATTTTTTAAATGTTTTAAATGCTTCTTCTTGGGAAGTTTCATAAAACTATAAAATATTGGAATGATCAAAAGTGAGAGTAAGAAAATAGCAATTATATTTATGGAAGCCACCACCCCAAATTCCTTTAAAATTTTACTATTGGTTAAAATAAAGGTTGCAAACCCTGATGCAGTAGTGAGGTTAGTCATTAAGGTGGCATTCCCAATTTTAACAATCACTCTCTGAAGTGATTTAGCTTGATTATTGTGTTTGGAAATTTCTTGTTGGTATTTATTTATTAGGAAAATACAATTAGGAATTCCTATAACAATAATTAAGGGAGGTATTAAAGCTGTTAGAACAGTGATTTCATAGCCCATCAAGCCTAAAATTCCGAAAGCCCACATAACACCAACAGCAACAACAATAAGTGAGATAAAGGTGGCTCTGAAAGATCTAAAAAACAAAAAGAAGATCAGAGAAGTTATAAGTGTTGCTCCAAGGATAAAGAGTCCTATCTCATCAACAATATTTTGCGCATTGAGCGTTCGAATATATGGCATTCCCGAAACTCGTAAATCCATTTTTGTCTCTTCTTCAAAACTTTCAATTAGCGGTATAAATGTTTTAAATATAAAATCCTTTCTTGCTGAAGTATTCACAATATCTGGATTCATGTAGATTAATGTCCTTATAGTATTAGTCTCTGGATTAAAAATTAAATTATCATAAAATGGGAGTTCTAAGAATAGCTTTTCTTTAAATTTTTTTATACCGAGTGAATCTTTGACTGAACTTAGTTTTATTGGTTCAAGTTTAAAGCTTTTTGATTTAGTGTCTTTAATTAGTTCTTGAAGATTATCGGTGGAGAGCACAAAATTAATCTCCTCAAATTCATTAATCCGATTGTTTAATTTTCGCCAAGCATTTCGCTTTTTAGGAGAAAAAAAATCAGGCTCTTTAACAGCGATTACAATTACATTACCTTCCTCACCAAATTTGTTTACAAATGATTCGTATAAAACATTTTCGGGGTGGTTATCTGGTAATAAGTTGGCCTCTGTAAAAGTAAACTGCATATATTTCCACTGAGTAGCCCAGAATACAGTGACAGCAATAATAACAGCAAGAATGAAAATTCTATTTCTTAGTATAAGTCGAGCTACAAGGCCCCAAATATTTATTTTCTTTTTCTTTTTCATGAAGCTTACTCGGCTGCTGGATTGAAAATAGAGTTAGATGGTTAAGATTTCTTTTTCCTTAACACGAAAAATCTCGTCTACCTTTGAATTATAGAAATCTGTTAACTCTTGAATATCTATTTCATAATTCTTTTGAATATCATCAGATGCCTCTGATTTTTTAACTTCACTATTTGCTTCTTTTCGAGCAGACCGAATACCGATTTTCGCATTTTCAGCTTCTGACTTAGCTAATTTAGCCAATTCACGACGGCGCTCTTCTGTTAGAGGTGGTATATTAATAATAATAGATTCACCGTTATTCATGGGATTGAAACCCAAATTTGCAATTAGTATTGCTTTTTCTATCTCCTGAAGCATTACTTTTTCCCAAGGTTGCACAGTTAATGTTCTTCCATCAGGCGAATTAATATTCGCTATCTGATTTATGGAAGTCATTGTTCCATAATAATCAACTTTTACACTTGAAAGCATTATTGGATTAGCTTTTCCAGCTCTCAAATTGAGCATTTCTTTTTCTAAATGCTCCAAAGCTTGATTCATACCCTCTTTTGCTCTGCCAACAATAAAATCCATTTCTTCCATATCTACATTTTTTATAAATCGACTCTTGTACCTATCTTTTTTCCTTTTACAACATTGATTAAATTATCTTTTGTGTTCATGTCAAAAACAATGATAGGAAGCTTATTTTCTTGACTTAGTGTAAAAGCAGTAGTATCCATAACTTTTAGTCCTTTTTTTAATACATCATCGAAAGAAATGGATTCAAACTTGATTGCTTCTTCATTCTTTTCAGGGTCTTCATCATAAATACCATCAACCCGGGTTCCTTTTAAAATAACATCCGCATTGATTTCAACTGCTCTAAGTACAGCTGCTGAATCTGTTGTAAAAAAAGGGTTTCCTGTTCCAGCCCCAAAAATAACGACTCTTCCTTTTTCAAGATGACGTGTTGCTTTTCTTTTAATAAATGGTTCAGCTATAGCTTCAATCTTAATAGCTGTTTGGAGCCTTGTAGGAACATCATTATCTTCAAGTGCACTTTGAAGTGCAAGACCATTAATTACTGTAGCAAGCATCCCCATATAGTCCCCTTGAACGCGATCCATTCCTTTGCTTGCACCAGATACACCCCTAAAAATATTTCCTCCTCCAATCACAATTGCTATTTCTATACCAGAATCAAAAACTTTTTTAATTTCTTTAGCATAACTATCAATTCGAATCGGATCAATTCCATGAGTTAATTTACCCATTAAGGCCTCTCCACTTAATTTTAAAAGTATTCTTTGATATTTCATGTTTAACAAATATAAAAATTAAAGAAGAATTTATTTGAGTTAATGATTAACAAACTACTATTTTAACTTAACATTATTCTTCCTTTAGGTTAAAACTGCTTGTAGGCTCAAGTCAATTGGTTTTGCAGCATAAGTTAAAGCTCCCATTGAAATGAAATTCACCCCTGTTTCAGCCATCTCAATCAGGTTATTTTCTGTAATATTTCCTGATGCCTCAGTAGGTAACCTTTTGTCAATTAATTTAATCGCATTTACTAGTTCTTTTTTGGTGAAATTATCTAATAAAATTCTGCTGACCCATGAAAATTTGAGTATAATATCGATTTCATGAATATTTCTTGCCTCAACAACTACATCAAATTGTTTTGATAGCGAACTTATGTACTTTTCAGTTTTTTGAAGTGTTTTTTTCATGCCACCACAAAAATCAACATGATTGTCTTTTATCATTAAGGCGTCAAATAACCCCATTCTGTGATTAGTTCCTCCGCCAATTTTAACAGCCCATTTTTCAGGATATCTAAAATTAGGAGTAGTTTTTCGTGTATCTAAAAGGTGACAGTTTAGATGTTTTATTTTTTGAGATAACTTGTAGGTGAGAGAGGCTATTCCACTCATTCGTTGCATTGAATTTAGAACTAAACGCTCCGTAGCTAAAATTGATTGAGAATTTCCTTCAACTTTGAAAGCAATGACCCCTTTCTTTACTTTGTCTCCGTCTTCAACGAACGGTTGAAAATATAAACTAGGATCATAACGATGAAAAAGGATTTCTGCAAGTTTAATCCCAGCCATTATTCCATTTTCTTTAACTATTAATTTTGCCGAATTTACTTTAGTAATACTAATACAGGACATACCACTATGGTCCCCAGAACCAATATCTTCTTTGATGGCTTGATCAATAAATTGATTTAATTCGTTTTTATAGTATTGATAAAAATGATTAGGCATAATCTTGATTGAAAAAAACTCCTTTATTTATTGTTATTGATTGCGCTTGTTGAATAATTAAGTGTGCGATACTTACCATATTTCGTAATTCACACAGGCCATTAGTTAACTTATGTTGATTGTATATTTTTTGTATTTTTTTATAAATTTCAATCATTTCTAAATCTGCTTTTTTAAGTCCTTTTGTAGTTTTGAAAATCCCGACATGGAGTGACATTACCTCTTGAAGTCTAAATCGTAATTGATGAATTTCTTTTATTTCAACAGAGTTAGAATAAGAATCACCATTCCATTCAGGAAGGGCTTCATAGAATAAGGAATCAGGCAATTTTTTTTTCAAGCTATCTATCGTATCTAAAGCCGCACGATGAGAAAAAACCAAGGCCTCAAGAAGTGAATTAGAAGCAAGCCTGTTGGCACCATGCAATCCTGTGGCGCTACATTCTCCGATTGCATAAAGACCTTTCAAGTTGGATTCACTTTTTGTATTAACCTTTATTCCACCGCAAAAGTAGTGAGCCGCTGGAACTACAGGAATAAAATCTTGAGGGAGATGAATATCTAATTTAGAACAGGTTTGATAGATTTTAGGAAAGCGATTCTTCCAAGTTTTAGAATCTATATTACAGGAATCAAGGTAAACAAATTTTTCTTTTTGCTTTTGAATTTCTTTTTGGATAGCACGAGCAACAATATCTCTTGGTGCAAGTTCTTTTCTAGGATCATAATTATCCATAAAACATTCTCCTAAACTGTTTCTAAGTTTGCCTCCAGCTCCTCGAACTGCTTCGGTAATTAAGAATGTATTTCCATTTACTTTATGGTAAAGTGCAGTGGGATGAAATTGAACATAGGGTAACTTATCCATATGCACTTTTGCTCTATAAGCAGCTCCAAGGCCATCACCTGTTGCTATAGGCGGGTTAGTGCTGTGTGCATATAAGCTGCCTGCGCCTCCTGTACATAGCGCTGTTATTTTGGAGCTAATTTTAAGAATACTCTCCTCTTCTTTAGAGATAACATAAGCGCCATAGCATCGTTTATATTTTTCTTTACTATGATGATCTGTTATTAAATCTACAAGCGTATGATTTTCTAAAATTTTAATATTATTGAAGGACTTAATTTTATTTACCAAGACTTGTTGAATATGAAGTCCAGTGTGATCTTTATAATGGACCACTCTTTTTTCTGAATGTCCACCTTCTTTAACCAGATGAAGGTTTTCTTGTTGAGTGTCAAACTGAGAACCCCACTTTATCAATTCTTTTAGCCGATCCTTTCCCTCCTCCACTACAAATTTAACAACCTCACGATCACATGTACCATCACCAGCAAGTAAGGTGTCTTGAATATGTTTTTTAAAAGAATCTTTTTCAAAATCAGAGACAACCGCAATGCCTCCTTGAGCATATTTTGTATTTCCCTCACTGACTTGATCTTTAGAAATTAAGGTAATAGAAATTCCAGGATCATTCTGAGCTAATTTAATTGCAAAAGAAAGTCCAGAAATTCCTGTACCAATAATTAATACATCTGTAAACATTACTATTTTATCGCTAACATTTTAAGTATGGGTATTTCTGCTTTTTTAATGAGTTCGGGGGCTAAAAGAATTTCAGGTTGTTCAAACCTTAAGCAATTATATAATTTTTCTAATGTATTTAATTTCATAAAAGCACATTCACTGCAAGCACAAGTATCATCTTCAACAGGTGCTGGTATAAAAATTTTATCAGGACATTTTTTCTGCATTTCATGTAAAATACCTACTTCTGTAGCTACTATATAGCTTTTAGCAGAATCGATTTGAACAAATTGGAGAAGACCCGATGTGCTTCCAACATAATGTGCAATTTCAAGAATTGGAGATTCACTTTCTGGATGAGCAATAAATTTAGCAGTTGGATGCTCTTGAGCTAAAGCTACAACTTTATCAAAGGAAAAAGCTTCATGAACAATGCATGCTCCATCCCACAAAATCATATTACGCCTAGTTTCTTTGATTAAAAAATGACCTAAATTTTTATCGGGAGCAAATATAATTTCTTGATCTTTTGGAATAGATTCAATCACTTCTTTAGCATTGCTAGACGTACAGACAATATCACTTAAGGCTTTGATTTCTGCAGAACAGTTTATGTAAGTAATCACAATAGCGCTCGGATGTAATGCCTTGAATGCTTCAAAATCTGATGGAGGACAAGAGTCTGCCAAAGAACAACCTGCATTTAAATCTGGAAGTAAAACTTTTTTTGAGGGATTAATTATTTTAGCAGTTTCGGCCATAAAATGAACTCCGGCAAAGACAATAATATCTGCCTCTACTTTTAAAGCTTGTTGAGCTAAATAGAGGCTATCTCCTAAATAATCAGCCACGTCTTGAATTGCAGGTTCTTGATAATAATGTGCAAGAATTACCGCATTTTTTTCCTTTTTCAGCTCTAAAATCGCTTGACTAAGATTGACATCTTTTTCAACTGGAGATTGAACATATCCTAAAAGGGTTAATTGTTTAGAAATCGTTTCTTGGGTCATTTTGATTTATTTAATAAATCTTTTGGCAAGTTATTACATTATTTGCTTTTAATATTTATGTGTGAGTTATTATTTAGTACGCTTTCCATTGTGTAGGCATCCTTAAGCTCATAACCACCACTTTGTGTTCTTTGTAAAGCGCTAAGATGTGCTCCGCTAGAAATTGCTTTTCCAAAATCATATGCTAAACTTCTGATGTAAGTTCCTTTACTACAGCGAATTAAAAAACATAAATTTGGTAATTCAATTTTTGTTATTTTAAATTTAAAAATTGTGACATTTCGCTTGGCAATGTCAATAGCTTTTCCAGATCTAGCATATTCATAAAGTCTTTTTCCATCTTTTTTTAATGCTGAAAAAAGAGGTGGTTTTTGTTGTATTCTTCCTAAGAATTGTTTTGTAGTATTTTCAATTAATTCTGGGGTGATATGTTCAATGTTAAAAGTTTTGTCAATCTCAGTCTCCAAGTCGTAGGAGGGAGTTGTTGCTCCAAGTTTAAATGTCCCTGTGTACTCTTTTTCGGAATCTTGTAGGGTACTGATTATTTTTGTTTTCTTTCCTGTGCAGATAAGTAATAGTCCTGTAGCCAATGGGTCTAAAGTTCCTGCATGTCCTACTTTAAGTTTTTTTAATCCCGTTGTGTTTTTTAAATGCCAACGAATCTTATTGACAACCTGAAACGAAGTCCATCCCATGGGTTTGTTAATTAAGAAGATTTGACCTTCTTGTAATTTTTCTGAATTGAATTTTTGTTTAAAGAAGTCCATAAATTAGAGCAATTCCTCCCACCACAAGACAGTAGAGGCTGAAGTATTTAAGCTGACTTTTTTTGACTAGTGTAATCATCCACTTACATGCTACTATACCCGAAAAAAAGGCTGCAACAAAACCTAAAAGTAAAGAAGGAAATTCAATTTTATCACTTAGTCCTTCGGCATCCAAAAGTGTTTTCGCCATACTACCAAAAATAAGTGGTAGTACCATTAAAAAAGAAAAACGTGCCGCTTTTTCTCGGTCAATACCCAATAATACTGCAGTGGCAATAGTTGATCCGCTTCTTGAAATTCCTGGGAGGATAGCAATGGCTTGGACGACACCTAAAACAAAAGCATTTTTTGAAGAAACTATTTTATCTGTTTTTTTAGCTTTATCGGCCCAAAATAAAATAATTGCAGTTAGGCAAAGCATTGCTCCTACTAAAACCAAATTTTGAGCAAAAAGTAATTCGATTTGATCTTGTAGAAACAGTCCTACGAATATCGCAGGAATCATGGAGAGTATTATTTTGAAACTAAACTCTGCACTTTCATTAGATTTAATGACAAAGAGTCCTTTTATAAGATCAAGGATGTCTTTCCTAAATACCACTATTGTGCTCAGTGCGGTAGCTACATGAAGTACAATAGTGAAAAATAAACTTTCCTGAGCCCCAGCTTGATTTCCAAAGAATGCCTTGCCAATTTCCAAATGACCACTAGATGAAATAGGCAAAAATTCAGTTAGCCCCTGGATAATGCCCAAGACAATTGCCTCTATATAACTCATTTTTTAGAGGCTTGATTTGTAAGAATAGAATACATGGCAATTCCAAAACCACAAAGTACGAGTGTAGGCGCCAAGCGAATACGTCTAAAGCTAAAAATAGCTTCATTAAAATAATTTGGATCATCAGTACCTCCACCTGTCATTAAAATAAAACCACAAGAGATTAAAATAATTGCCAAAAACAGAAAACGATAATTTCGTTTTCCAAACAATAGTTTCTTAGAAGTATTGGACTGTTTCATAGGGTGAATTAAATTTAATAGACAGCATCTGTTTTAAGGTTTAAATAACGTTGTGTAGCAAAAAAAGTACTGATACCAGTAATTCCAATCCCCAAAAGTAAAACGCCTCCAAATACTATTCCCAGTTCAAATGGGTAATTCATCATGTTTAGTTCTGGAAAACGCTTGTTAAGTTCGAAGAATAAGAGCGAAAGCCCGCCTAAAGCAAGAAGAGAACTTATGACTCCTAGTTGCAAATGAGTCCATATGAAAGGTCTACGTATGAATGACTTTTTTGCGCCCACTAGTTGCATAGTTTTAATAATAAAACGTTTAGAATAAATAGATAATCTAATGGAGCTATTTATAAGTAATAAGGCGATCAAAACAAACAAAACGGTAGTAATAAGTAATACTAAAGAAATTTTACGAATATTTTCATCTAAAAGGGCGACTAGAGGTTGGTCATAAACTACTTCACTTACAAATTCAACGGTTTCGAGTTCTTTTTTTGTTTGTGACAGAGAAATTGTATTTACAAAGGCAGCATTAAAAGAGACATCAATTGAATTTAACAGTGGATTGTAGCCCAAAAATTCGACAAAATCTTCTCCAATATCTCTGGAGTATAACTGTGCCGCTTCTTCTTTGGGTGTAAATCGAACATTCTTTGAAGCTGGATTGAGTTGAATTTTCTTTTTCAGCTGAGTGATTTCAATATCTTTTGCACTATCCTTTAAGTAAACTGTCATCACAATTTGCTCTTTGAAGTGAGAGGCAATATTTTTAGTGTTAAGTAAAAACAAACCAAGTACACCAACAAAAAACAAGACAAGAGTTATGCTCAACACTACAGAAAAGTATCCTGAAAGTAATCTCCTCTTTTGGAAGGTTTCTTGAAAGCTTTGCGCCACAATAATTGTTTTTGTAAAAATATAAAAGAATTACAATACTGCAGGTCGTATAATATATTCTTTTAGCATTTTATCATTCCAGCAATAAGCGTATTTTTGTTCCTTTCTAAGCAACTAATATCTAAAGAAGTGGGATACGACTTTAAAAAAATTGAAAATAAATGGCAGGCATACTGGGCGAAGAATAAAACCTTTAAAGTCTCGAACCATTCAGAAAAACCAAAATTCTACATTTTGGATATGTTTCCATATCCCTCCGGAGCTGGACTTCATGTTGGACATCCACTAGGGTATATTGCAAGTGATATTTATTCACGTTATAAACGGCACAAAGGATTTAATGTTTTACACCCACAAGGTTACGATTCTTTTGGATTACCAGCAGAACAATATGCTATTCAAACAGGTCAACATCCAGCTAAAACAATAAATGAGAATATTTTACGCTACAGAACTCAGTTGGATCAAATGGGATTTTCTTTTGATTGGAGTAGAGAGGTCAGAACTTCAAGCCCAAATTTTTACAAGTGGACTCAATGGATTTTCTTGCTCTTATTTGATCACTACTATTGTAACGACAAGATCGGAAGAGCG
>CAJJAB010000032.1 GCA_905181895.1 Flavobacteria bacterium MS024-2A
AGCTGTTTTAAGTACTTTTAATTCCGTGTTAAATTCTGCAGCGACCTTGTTTAGTGTTGATGTTTATAAAAAACACATTGCAAAAAATGTGAGCGATAAGAAACTGGTTTCTGTCGGTAAATTAACCTCTTCAATTTTAGCAGTTTTCGCCATTCTAGCAGCCCCCTTAATGGCGAACACTCCAGATGGCTTGTACCAACTATTGCAAGAGCTTAACGGGGTCTTTTTCATTCCAATCGCATCGGTATTACTTGCTGGTTTCTTTATGAAAAAAGTATCGGCGATTGCCGCAAAAAGTGCGCTGATTTTTGGCCTTTCATTTTATATATTTCTGACTTGGGGCTACACCAGCCATGGCATTCATTTTGTCCATTTATGGGGAATCGAATTTGTTTTAAATGTTGGGATAATGTATTTGGTCTCTTACTTCTACCCGAGAAAAAATCTCTCTGAAATATCGGATGTAGGTGCCGTTGATCTTACTCCATGGAAGTATGCAAAAGCGATGGCAATAGGCCTCAGTTTGGTCACTATTCTAATCTATATATTGTTGGGAAATAATGCTTAATTTAATCTTAAATAACAAATGAATCGTTTAAAAAATTACATCAATGGCACATGGGCAAACAGCTCATCAAATGAAACAATTGATGTACACAACCCCGCTACACAGGAGGTTATAGCAACTGTCCCTTTCGGAACCGCAACTCAAAAAGATCTTCAGGACGCCGCAACTAGCGCACAAGGAGCTTACCTTGAATGGAAGAAAGTTCCTGTGATGAAAAGGGTGCAAGAGCTTTACAAGCTAAAAAATATTATGGAAGATAATTTAGAGGATTTGGCCAAAATAATTACCGATGAATCTGGAAAAACAAAAGGAGAATCGATCGGAGAAATACAACGTGCCATCGAAAATGTCGAGGTTGCCTGTGGGACACCCATGTTGATTAAAGGAGATGTGATTGAGGACATTGCTTTTGGTATTGACGAAATGATGATTCGACAGCCCATTGGTGTCACCGCCTGTATCACACCTTTTAATTTTCCAAGTATGATCGTATTTTGGTTTTTACCTTATGCGATCGCAACCGGAAATGCCATGATTGTGAAACCTTCTGAAAAGGTACCCTTAACGATGATGAAACTATTTGAATTTTTTGATGAATTAGATCTTCCAAAGGGACTTCTTAGTTTGGTTCATGGAGGAAAAGAAACGGTAGATGCCATCTTAGAACATCCCTCAATAAAAGCAATAAGTTTTGTAGGAAGTACGCCAGTAGCAAGATATATATATTCCAAAGGAACCGCCAATGGCAAAAGGGTTCAGGCGCAAGGGGGAGCAAAAAACCCGGTGATTGTTTTACCTGATTGCGATGTAGAAATGTCCTCTAAAATCATATCAGATTCTGTTTATGGATGTGCAGGACAACGTTGTCTGGCTGCCTCAACGATCATTACGGTTGATGATCAAAAAAGAAATATCAAAGATGCGCTGTATGAAGTTGTTAAATCAAGAAAAACAGGATATGGATGGGATAGTGACACCAATATGGGTCCTGTAATTACGCCCGAAAGTAAGAAAAGAGTTGAATCCTTAATCCAAAAAGGAATCGATGAAGGCGCAAATGTACTTTTGGATGGTCGAGATACCGTTGTCTCTGGCTATGAAAAAGGAAATTTTTTAACCCCAACAATCCTAGAAAATGTTCCTTTAGAAAAAGAACTCATACAAACAGAGATTTTTGGTCCTGTTATGAGTTTAATTTCGATGAAAAACATTGAGGAAGCTCTCCAGTTTGTCAACAGTGGAAATTATGGCAATATGGCCTGTTTATTCACTCAGAGTGGCGCAATGGCAAGAAAATTTAGAAATGAAGCTGATGCGGGAAACATTGGAATCAATATTGGTGTAGCTGCTCCAATGGCTCAATTCCCTTTCAGTGGCTGGAAGGATAGTTTTTTCGGAGACTTACACGGCCAAGGAAATCATGCCATTGAGTTTTTTACCCAAACGAAAGTTGTAATAGAAAGATGGCCAAATATATGGTCAAGAAAATTTTAAATTAGTGTTATGATAAAAATCGCAAATGCGCCCTGTTCATGGGGGGTGCTAGAGTTTGACATGGCGGAAAAGTCAGAGGAAAAAGGGTTTCAAGAGGTGTTAAATGAAATAGAAGAGACTGGTTATGTAGGAACCGAATTGGGCGATTGGGGTTTTATGCCCTCAGAACCAATTAGTCTTAGAAAGGAAATACAAGAAAGAAAATTAGAATTGGTTGGCGCTTTTGTTCCTGTGGATTTGTCCAATGAAGAGAAGCATGCTTCTGGGGTTGCGAATGCATTACAAACAGCTAAACTGATGTCCGATGCTAATTACAACGATTCTTTCATCATTTTGGCCGATGACAACGGTTCGAATTTTGAAAGGACATTAAACGCTGGACGGGTAGACAAAAGTATGATGCTTTCTGAAGGGCAATGGAAAATTTTTGCCCATGGAACCGAAAAAATTGCACGAGCAGTAAAGGAACAATATGGACTCAAAACTGTTTTTCATCATCATTGTGGTGGTTTTATTGAAACTCCAGAGGAGATTAACCAGTTGATGGAGCTAACAGATCCTAACTTATTGGGATTATGCTTGGATATGGGTCACTATGCCTTTGGTGGGGGTGATCCCTCGATAGCGATTGAAAAATATAAGGAAAGAATATGGCATGTCCATTTTAAGGACTACGATCCTTTGGCAGCAAAAGCGGCAAATGATGCGGGAGAAAATTATTATGGCGCATTAAAAAGAGGTGTCTTTTGCGAATTAGGTAAGGGAATCGTAGATTTTCAATCCATTGTTTCCTTATTGAAGAAGCTAAATTATAAAGATTGGATCGTCGTAGAGCAAGATGTTTTACCGGGTATGGGGAATCCAAAAAATCACGCAATTAAAAATAGAAATTACATTAAAACACTTGGGTTATAATTATTGAAGTATGGCTAAAATTAAATTTGGAATCGTAGGATTGGGGAGAATTGGTAAGATTCACCTAGATAATTTACTTCAGATGGATGAATTAGAAGTAGTAGCCGTAGCGGATCTCACTGTATTGGATTCTCCTAGCCTTTTAAAACGTCTTGCTATAAAAGGAATTGATTTGGTTACAACTTCTTATGAGACAATGATAAATTCTAAAACCCTAGATGCCGTTGTGATCTGTACACCAAACGAAAGCCATGCCGACTATATAGAAATTGCCGCCAAAGCTGGAATTCATATTTTCTGTGAAAAACCGCTGGATCTTAATCTAAATCGTGTTGTTGAAGTGCTGAGTGTTGTGAAAGACAGTGGGGTGAAATTGATGTTGGGTTTCAACAGAAGATTTGACAAAGAGTTCATTAAAATTCATGATTTGGTTGAAGAGGGGGAGGTTGGTACCCCCCATTTGGTTAAAATTACAAGCAGAGACCCTGGAGCTCCGCCTATTAGTTATATCAAAAAATCCGGAGGTTTGTTTTTAGACATGACCATCCACGATTTCGATATGGCAAGATATATTGTTGGAAAAGAAGTAACGGAGGTCTACGCAAAAGGTGCAGTGCTGGTTGATAAAAAAATTGGTGAAGCTGGAGATATTGATACTGCCATTGTGATTCTGACCTATGAAGACCAAAGTATGGCCATAATTGATAACAGCAGAGAAGCAAAATATGGCTATGACCAAAGAATTGAAGTTTTTGGTTCTAAGGGAATGGTTCGGTCAAATAATAATTTTCATGATACTCATCAGCTCTTCACATCCGAAGGGGTGAAAACTTCTCTACCCCTCAATTTTTTCTTAGAACGATATGCTGATGCTTATAAAAACGAGTTACAGAACTTCTTGAGGTGTCTCATTAGTGGGGATTCACCTCCAGTTAATGGCCACGATGGATTAATATCTCTCAAAATTGGTCTTGCTGCCCTAAAATCTTATAAAGAAGAAAGACCTGTTAGAATTGATGAAATTTAATTAAGAAAATAAAAACAATGAAATTTTATATATTAATTTTTAGCATGACGGTTTCATTTAATTGCTGTGTTAATAATAATTCGAAAAATATGGATAGTACATCTCTTCAAATAGAAAAAAATTCATTTGGAAAAACCTCTGATGGTATTGAGGTAGATCAATTCATTATGAAAAATAAAAACGGAATGAAAGTAGGTGTGATAACCTATGGAGGAATCATCACTTTTTTAACTGCGGGAGATAAAAACAATGAATACAAAGACATCGTTTTAGGATATGATAATTTAGCACAATATGAGGCTAGTAGCCCTTATTTTGGTGCAATTATTGGTCGTTACGGGAATCGTATAGCAGAAGGTAAATTTGATCTTAACGGTGAAAGCTATGAATTAGTCAAAAATAATGGTGATAATCATCTCCATGGAGGATTAAAAGGGTTTGACAAAGTGGTGTGGAAAGCCAAACAAAATATAACCGAAAATACAGCACTAATTGAGTTAACATATTTCAGCAAAGACATGGAAGAAGGATATCCAGGAAATCTTAAAGTAAAAGTTACATACACCTTAGACAATAATGATGAATTGACAGTAAATTATGAGGCCAGTACAGATAAAACTACAATTGTTAACCTCACTCAACACTCATATTTTAATCTTTCAGGAGATTTTAAAAATGATATTTTAGATCATGAATTGGTTATAAATGCTAATTCCTTTTTGCCAGTTAATTCTAAACTAATACCACCGGGAAAATTTCAAGATGTATTAGGAACACCTTTTGACTTCAGGAATTCTAAAACAATTCGAAGGGATATAAATGTAGAAGACGAACAGTTAAAAAATGGATTGGGTTATGATCATTGTTGGGTTCTCAATGATCAAAGTGAGGGATTTCGATTCGTTGCTTCAGCTTATGAGCCAAATTCAGGAAGATTACTTGAAATATTTAGTGATGAGCCAGGAATTCAGTTTTATTCAGGAAACTTCTTAGATGGAACACTTCCGAGTAAAACAGGAGGAAAATATAATTTTAGAACAGGATTTTGTTTAGAGACTCAACACTTTCCAGACTCTCCTAATCAAAAAAATTTCCCAACGGTTGAACTCAATCCAGGGGAAAACTATTCTTCAAGAACATCATTTAAATTTTCTGTCAGATAGTATCCAAAGAAAAATTACCAGATTAAAGACTTTGATGATGCGTTTAGATTGGAATTAATAGGGAAGGAATTGTGATTCTAGGAGAAATAAAACTTGACTAAAAAACCCCCTCAATTAAAAAGGGGGCATTCAGAT
>CAJJAB010000033.1 GCA_905181895.1 Flavobacteria bacterium MS024-2A
TAGGAGGATTTATAATAGTTTATAGTCTATTTTCACCAAATGGAGATGGAGTTAATGACAATTTTGTTATTGAACACATAGGTAATTATCCTGATAATAAGTTGGAAATATATAATCGCTGGGGGAATATAGTATATAAAAAGAATGGTTATAATAATGACTGGAATGGAATTTCAAACGGAAGAGTAATTGTTAATGATTCAAAAAACTTACCAGAAGGCACTTATTATTATAAATTAGATTTAGGAGATGGATCATTCCCAAAAACTGGCTGGCTATACTTAAATAGATGATAATTAAAAACATTTAATTGAGAATCAGTTTACTAATTATCTCAATAAATAATTCAAACCATCTAAGCGGCTAACCAAAAGACAGAAGGGGTGTTATTTTTTTATCTAAATAAGTGGGTATATGTGATTAAGAAGATTTTTTTAATTTTTTAAAAATTAAAAATTTTAAAAATACAGTATTTTGTAGTAGGTTATTTGTAGATATTAGAGATGAAAAAATTATTAAACAATTCTATATAAACAATTATTACAAGTCGTGCAGGAGAAGGGTTTTCTTTTATAAAATAAAACCTCCTTGAAATTATAATTGCTATTTATAAGCTGATAAAAGAATTGGTTATTTTATATAGCTGTTTAGAATCAGCTGTTAACTCAAACCTTCCTAGGGAAATAGGAATATTTCCAATGTTATTTAAGTCATCAAAGAATTGTTTTAAGGTAAAGGGTTCTCCTTTTTTCTCCCGTTCTTTAGCCACTTCAGCCATGGTCTCTTCAATCAGGTATTTTCCAGTAATATAACTTGTGCCGTATCCGGGTTGCCTTAGATATAAATGTTGTTCAAAAATTAATAGATCTCTTTCTGTTTTCATCCAACCCCTTGGGGTATATTCAGAATGTATTTCCCCCGCATCCTCCATAGACATAATATTAGCTTGAGCATATAAAGAACCTAATCCTCTTGCTGCTCGTTGAGCTATTAAAATATAAACAATTTCTCTAGCTCGAGGGTTTTTATTATATAAACCGGCATGCATAAACATTTCCTCAACTGCTGTGGCTAAGCCCTCATTTCTTGAATCAAAAATATTGTAGAGAAGGGGGTTTTTTCTGATTGGATTTTTATGTGGCTCTAAATCCATTCTAGCCAATTCAAACCAATGATAAAAATGAGAGAAAAGGGGTTTTGGATCATAATGTGCTGTTATCCAAAAAAAATTTCTCTTGTTTGGAGGGATATACTTACCTATGTGCGGTTCTAATGCTGGGGTAAAATAATCTTTAACAGTAACGATATCATTTTCTTCAAGGAAATTGATTAATTCTTGAGCAGCATTTTTTGCTAATAAATCATATGATTCAGGTGAATTAGCATCTTTTAGGGCGGGCAATTTACGGTTACGATGCTCTTCTAGTTTTAAAGAAGACCAAGCACGTGCTAACTCCCTTTTTAAAAGGATAACTTCATCATCCCAGCTTAAAGGAACTAAATGAACATTTTGTTGATACCAAGTGTAGTTTTCTTTTCCTATTCCAGAAGGTCCTGTCTTATTTGGGATTTCATTAGTAAGCCATTCAACAAATAATATTGTAGCCACCCTAGCTTCATTAATGAAAGTTTTTAAGTTATTGTCATTAGCGACTCCTTTTTGAAGAAGTAGATCATCCAGATCTTTAACTTGACTTTCGAGGTCTTTGATGCCAGTAATCCATAAATCACGAGCATTACCCGTTAAGTTCATTTGAGCTTGTAGATGAAATGGAGGTATTTTCTTTAATGAAGAAATCAATTTATTTCTTGAGGATCGATCTAGAGGAAACGAATATTGCCAGAGTTCAATTAAAGCATGATGCGTTGGACCTTCATGGGCAGGAACATCACTTTTATACGTCCAGATTGATCTGTAAAAAGCAGGGTCTCTTTGCCAAGGCTTTAAGACTTTATAATTAAAAATATAACCGTTCATTTCTGCCCAAAGTATATGCCAGTCCACCTGTTGATTGATAGGCCAATCTTCTTTTGACATTATTTGAAGACGGTTTTTCAAAGCCATAAAGGCCGTCCATCTTTTGTCAAAAGTAACGAGAGAATAGTCGGGGGCTCCGTTTAGGTCGGGGGGTATCTCAAATGACCGCCAATCATTAAATAATGTTACCAACTCTTGAGGATTTTTATTGTTTAAAGTTTTTTGAGCTATTGTTTTATGAAAATAAAACGATAATAATATTATTAGTAAGAGATTGTAAGTCTTCATTATTTAAGGGTAAAATATGATGTAAAATGGAACAAAAGGGAATGATTTTGATAGGTCAATGTCTTTATAAAAGTAACAAAATTTTGCTATATTGTAAGGTTAATAAAAACACTATTTACTATGCGATTATTCCTCTTTATTATTTTATTAGTATCAATTCCAACAAGTGCTCAAACACTAAGTTTTGATTCTATTGAAAACTTAAAAATAAGAAATATCGGACCTGCAAATATGAGTGGAAGAATCACTGCCATTGATGTTGTTACTTCTAATCCTAAAATAATTATAGTCGGTGCAGCATCGGGTGGAGTTTGGAAATCAGAAAATGGAGGTTCAGCCTGGAATCCGGTTTTTGATGATCAACCGACTCAAAACATAGGTGCAATCGCAATTCAACAAAGTAATCCAAATAATATATGGGTTGGAACAGGCGAGGGGAATCCTCGAAATTCGATGAACTTGGGGATGGGTATTTTTAAGAGCCAAGACGGAGGAGTAACTTGGAAAAAAATGGGGTTGGAAAACACAAAAACTATTCATAGAATACTAATTGATCCATCAGATGGAAATGTTATTTATGTTGGAGCAATGGGAGATCCATTTACTATAAATGAACACAGAGGTTTGTATAAATCAATTGATGGTGGTCAAAATTGGAAAAGAATTTTGTTTACCAATAAGCTTTCAGGTATTGCAGATTTGGTCATGGATCCATCAAATTCTAATAAATTATTTGCAGCAGTTTATCAGCATAAAAGAACTCCTTATTCCTTTGTTTCAGGAGGACCAGGGTCTGGTCTTTTTTTAAGTGAGGATGGGGGTGAGTCTTGGAAAAAAATTGGAAATAAAGAAGGATTTCCCAAAGGAGATCTAGGAAGAATAGGGGTAGCTATAGCACAGAGTAATCCCGATATAGTATATGCCAAAGTAGAGGCTGAAAAAAACTTACTTTACAGAAGTGACAACGGGGGTGCTTCATGGTCAGTTATTAATAGTAATCCTAAATTCACGAACAATCGTCCTTTTTATTTTCAAGACTTAGCGGTTGATACACAAGATGAAAATCGATTATATAATATCTACCAACCTTTATCGGTGAGTTATGATGGAGGAAAAACTTTTGATACTACACCTATGATTCCAGCCGATGAAACGAAGGGCATTCATGCCGATTTTCACGCAATATGGATCAATCCCAATGATCCTCAACATTTTATTATTGGTGGTGATGGTGGATTAGGAATCACTCAAGATCATGGAAAGAGCTGGTATTTTCCAGAGACAATACCAGTAGCACAGTTTTATCATATCAATGTTGATTATGACACTCCATTTAATGTTTATGGGGGGATGCAGGACAATGGTAATTGGTCTGGACCAGCCTATACTTGGAAAAGGGGTGGAATTAGAACCTTGTATTGGCAATATCTTGTTGGTGGCGATGGGTTTTATATTTCTCCAGATAAGGAAAATTCTAGGTTTGGTTATGGAACTTCACAAAACGGAGATTTATATCGTTATGATAAACTTACAGGCTATTATCAAAGTATCGCTCCTCAGCCCATCTCAATAAAGAAAACTTTACGTTTTAATTGGAATGCAGGATTTGCAAGGGATCCATATGATGAGAATACAGCCTATTATGGCTCACAATATGTCCATAAAACACTTGATAAAGGCCAAACGTGGGAGATAATTTCCCCTGATCTTACTACCGATAATTCTGATCATCAAAAGGGGGATTATGGAGGATTGACACTCGATATTTCTGGTGCAGAAAACTATAATAGCATACTTGCTATTGCTCCTAGTCATCTAAATAAAAAGATAATTTGGGTTGGGACAGATGATGGTCAGGTTCAGTTAACACTTGATGGAGGGGCCTCATGGAAGAATTTGACATCACAGATTAATGAACTACCTAAAGAAGCTTGGATTGCTCGAATTCACCCTTCACGATATGAGCAAGGGACGGCTTGGGTTGTTGTTAATAATTACAGGAAAGGAGATTATGCTCCCTACTTATTCAAAACAGAGGATTTCGGGCAACGTTGGGTCCGGATTGTTGATGAGAATGATGTGAAAGGATATTCGCTCTCTTTTGTTCAGGATCCTGTAGAGAAAAACTTACTCTTTTTAGGAACTGAGAATGGCTTGTGGGTTAGTGTTAATGAGGGTAAAGATTGGACTCCTTTCAAAAACGGATTTCCAAGTGTGTCAACTATGGATTTAGTGATTCAGGAAAAAGAGTCTGCACTAGTGGTTGGAACTTTTGGTCGAGCCATATGGGTGCTAGATGATTTATTAAGTTTAAGAGCATTAATATCAAATTCTTCACAAAAGAAATTAACGGCGCTACCAATGAATGAAGTAGTTCAAGTAAAAGGTTTATTTATTAATCCCCCAGGAAATATCTGGTCAGGATTTAATACAACCTTTGAGGGTCCTAATAAAGTATTTCAAAAAGTTGAAATACCTTTATTTCTCAGAGACAAGCCTAATGAAAAGGACTCAATTAAAGCAAGTATTTATAATGTAAAAGGAGATGTTATTAATACTGTTGTGGGATATCATTTAAAGAAGGGACTTAATTATTTGACCTGGAAACTGGATGAGGAAATGGTTAATTTACCGGATGCTTGGATTAATGATGATTCAAGAGGGATACCTGTTTTGCCTGGAGAATATACAGTTAAATCTACTTATCAGGAAGCGACTAGTGATGGAATTCTAAAAGTAATAGCCGATCCAAGATTTGATATAGATAAAGGGGTTGATGAACAGCTATACCTCTATCAAAAGGCAATAAAAAAGCAAGTTAAAGTTCTTTCTGGCCTATTTGATAAATTAGATTTTTGGGAAAGGCATATTAATTCATCACTTGATAAGTTCTCTAAGTTAACACTTCAAGATAAAAAAGAACTAAAGAAATTAAAAAAGCTAAAGGATGAGCTACAACTCTTGAAAATAATGGGTAAAGACAAACCTCTTGGGCGACAAGTTGGAGCATGGCAAAGCTCCAAAATTACCCCTTATTCCGCAACAAGTGAAGCTTTAAAAGCTTCTTTTTCAAGGGTTACAATTCCCTCTAAGCAAGATTGGCAAAGGATTTATATTGCTCAAGACTTGACAGTGACTTTTGAAAATGCAATAAACCATTATGAGAAGAAGAAATGGACAAAATATTTAAAAACGCATGACGTTTTAACCATTGAATAGGGCAAGTTATTCATCCAAAAGGGCTTCTGTTTCTATTTCTACAAGATACCCTTCGCCAACAAGTTTAGCTTGAACGAGTGTATTGGCAGGGTCAATATTTTTAAATCTAAGACCGTGTGCTCGAGCGACAGCCTCCCAATCGTTAATATTGTTAACAAAAATCCGAGTTCTAACTA
Source organism: Flavobacteria bacterium MS024-2A (assembly GCA_905181895.1). GTDB lineage: Bacteria > Bacteroidota > Bacteroidia > Flavobacteriales > Flavobacteriaceae > MS024-2A. Next base: position 5,662 of record CAJJAB010000033.1, read on the forward strand.
CATCCGTTAAAGACCCATCTAAAGATTTAAGGGCAGCCTCTATTTTGTCAATTACAAAATGGGTTTGGGCTGCAGCATCTAATCCTCCTACAACTTGGTTCCGATGAGTTGCTGTTGTTCCAGAAACAAGAATTCGATTCCCTTTTTTTATGGCACGTGAATATCCTGCAAACTCTTCCCATGCAGTTCCACTGTAAACATGTTTTCTTTGTGGTGATATTTCAACTGAAGCATATACTTTAGGGCTAGTATCTATATGATGACTGAGGTCTCCTGAAGCAGTCAGAAAAGGAGGGTTACGATATTCATCTCCACAATTTCCAGGAACTGGAGAAAGGTGTGCTATGGCATTTTCAATGATTATGATATCATCTTTATCAATAATAATATCAAGTAATTCTTGATGTTCTTGGATATGCGAATTTTCACCCAGGCGAGCACCAATAATCACAGCAGCAACATTTGTATTTTCGAGAACGTAGCGACTTGCAATATTTGCTATAGATGTATTATGTTTAACCGCAACTTGATGAAGCCCCTGTAGTAATTTTTGAAAAATTTTCCATCCCCCTGCAGCATCAATAAAACGTTTATATTTCATTAGAGACCAAGTTGGAAGTGCGTCCAGACCGGGTTCTTCTTTGTCTAGCCATCGATTGGATAAAAAGCCTCCAGCTAGCGTCCCATAAGCTAAAATATGAACACCAAATTCCTCACAAACAGTTTGCATAGAACCTAGGGCCCTTCGATCTATTACAGAGTGAGAAATTTGATTACTAACAATTGGAATACCACTTGCCAGAGCAATTCGTAAATGATGAGCATCAAAATTGGTGACGCCAATGGCTTGAATTAATCCCTCTTCTTTTAATTCTTTTAAAAAAAAAAGCCCATCCAACCAACTAGGATCAGCATAATTCCAGGCATGAAATTGCATCATGTCAATACTAGATTGTTGCATCCTTTTTAAGGCTTTTTGAATAACATTTCTAACCGCTTTTTTTTCTACATCTCCTGGTTTTGGAACCCATTTGGTAAACAATCGGATAGAATCACTTTTGGGATGTTTATTTTTACATTCCCCAGCAATAATTTCACTCGATCCATAATGATCTGCCATATCGAAAGTTGTAAAACCTGCATCTATATAATCATTCATGTAGGTTGCTGTTTTGATGTGATCAAGTTGCTCCCCTGCTTTTTCCATATCGGCTATTTGCCATAAGCCAATAATTAACCTTGGAATAGAAAGAGAAGAAGATAAATGTGTGATTTTTTTCATGCTTATTCTGTTGGTAAATTTTTAAAATGTTGATTAAAGGTTTTATCCTTTTTTTGTAGTTGATTCCAACGATAGAAGAAGACAATACTTGCAAGTCCCATTACAATTAGCCAAACATAAGTTGAGTGAAAATACCAAGCATTTGTTTGACTGGTGAGATCCTTATAAAGATGAATGACTAAAAATCCCGTCAAGAAAATAACACCACCCCATCCAATGATAAGTTGAAGAGTTCTATTTTTTAAAATTTTGATTTCTTGAGCTAGTTTAGGGTTGTGTTTTTTAATGGTTAATAAGGTGATGCTCATCAATAAAAAATTGACAAGCATTGAAGTTACCATTATATCAATTCCTAAGAAAAAATCACCTGCAAAGTGAGAACCTAATACTCCGATGCTTGACATTACACCTGCCAGAATTAGAGCTACATACGGAGATTTATTTTTTGGATGAATTTTAGTTATTTGTGTGGGAAAAATGGAATCTTTTGCCCATGCAAACATTAGTCGAGATACCGATAATAACATTGCGGGCAAATCATTTATTAAAGCAATTGCAGCCCCGAAAAGGATTAAAACATCCAGTCCTTTAGGCAAAACATAACTCAGTAAGCCGGGTGCTGTAATATCTTTATTTTGAGCTTGTTCAGCAATATAACTCCATGGAATTATTTTATAAACTGATGCTGTAAATAGAAAATAAAATAGGCCAACACCTAGAATTGCTACAAGTATTGCTAGTGGGAGATTTCTAGTTGGATTTTTAGCCTCGCTACCTGTTTGGGCAATTGCGTCAAATCCAATAAAACTTGAGAATAAAATAGCTGCTGCAGATAAAAAAATTCGCCATTCAAAATTTGGATTAGGAGAAAGAACATGAACTATGCCCTCCTTTTCTTTTATTGCGGTAAGAAAGTCATTAGTGTCATAAAATAAACTCGATATGATTACAATACTTCCCAAGCAAAAAACAACCATTACCATGGGAATTAATAAATTAGTATAAGACTTAATCCCTCTAATGTTTAGGTAAACAAAACTCCATATTAAACTTAATCCCATTCCTACACGAACAATCGAAATATTAAATAATTCGGCGAGCCAGAAAAGCTCAGAACTATAAGCGATATCTCTCAAAAAAGGAATAGATATGTAGGCAATAACTCCAATAACTATGGATAAACCAAACCATTGTGAAAAGCTTGCTATAAATCCCAAATAAGGACTCAAACCCCTACTGGCATATAAATAACTCCCACCTGCTCGTGGCATCGCCGAAGATAAAATTGCATAAGCCAATCCAGCAAATAGTGCAGGAATTGCAGCAAAGGCAAAAGCCGACAAAACATAAGGCCCTATTTTTGGCACGCTCCTGTGAATCATAAAGGGAACAACGTTTATTGAGGCACCGACCATAGAGGAAATACCAGTAGCGATAACAGCTAACAAACCCATTTGACGACTTAACTTAAGTGTTTTATTCATTATTTCATTTTACCAATGATCAACTGTAAATAATAAGCTTAATCTATCCCATTAATTAAATCTAAAATAGCTTTAAATTTTTTTTTAAACTCCAGTTATTTCAACTAAAAAAATATTGAATCAATAAAATTTAAGTTATTTAGTAAAAAAAGGATTGTATTTTGGTACAAACTTTTTTATGAAAAATATAATTTTACTTAAAGTTAGTCTTGTTTTTGTAATCCTTATTGCCTGCAAGCAAGAAACATTAAAGCCCTATAGCAATAATACAATTTCAGCAGCACACCCATTAGCTTCTTTGGCAGGGAAATCTATGTTTGAACAAGGGGGCAATGCGTTTGACGCAGCAGTTGCTGCAGCTTTCACTCTTGCTGTAGTTGAACCAAGCATGAGTGGAATTGGAGGTAGACTTCAAGCAATATATCAAAACCATTTAGGTGATATTGGTGGAATAGATGCCGCCACACAAGTTCCGGAAAGCTATATTACTGACGATAAGAAGAATGCCTATGGATATAAAACTATTGGAATACCTGGAGTAGTTGCAGGTCTACTTAAGCTACATTCAGAAAATGGAAAGCTGGGTTTGATAAAAGTGATGCAACCTGCAATAAAGTTTGCTACAGAAGGTTTTAAATTATTACCAGGTGAAGCGATAAGACAAAAATTAGCTAGAGAGATTACAGTTAAATTCGAAGGAACTAAAACTCATTTTTTAAAAATGGATGGTACTTCATTTAATGCTGGGGATATTATTATTCAAAAGGAATTGGCCAATACATTAAATCAAATTGCGTTAAAAGGAAAAGCAGGTTTTTATGAAGGTGAAATTGCCCAAAAAATGGTTGAGGATATTCAATCGAATGGTGGGATTTTAACTTTGGATGATTTAAAAAATTATAATGCTCGGGACGCTGAAATCCTTACGGGTCTTTTTCAGGGGAATAAGATTCATAGTTTGTATCTACCTTCCTTTGGAGCAATAACAATTCAAATTTTACAAATTTTGGATAATTTATCTAAACCAACTTCTGAAGAAGAATGGGCTCTAGATTTTGGCGAGGCTACAAAAATAGCATATACAAATCGAAAGCATCAAGAGGATCGTGACTCTTTATCGGAAATAATATCTTATGAGAATGCTAAAAGTATAGCTATATCCATTGAAAAAGGAACTCAAAAAAAGATTGCTAAAATTTCTAATCACCCCCCCGAGTCATGGACAGTTGCTATGGGTCATACCTCTCATTTGACTACAGCTGATGCTGAAGGTAATGTTGTCTCATTAACTCAAACCATTGGGCCCAATATGGGATCTAAAGTTGCGACAGAAGGTTTAGGGTTTTTATATGCAGTTACTTTAGGGGGCTACTTAGGTGAATTTAAACCGGGTGATCGATCTAACTCCCATATATCACCAACCTTATTTACAAAAAACAATAAAGTTATACTAGCATTGGGTGCAGCTGGTGGTAGCCGAATTATTACAGCAGTCACTCAGGTGGCACATCGTTATTTTTCAAAAAAGCAAAAACTTTATAAATCCATTATGTTACCGAGAGTCTATCCGTTTGAAGATTCACTTTGGATAGAAAATCATGAAGGTTTGAAATCCTTGAATGCGGAGTTGGACCCATTAATTTTTCCTATTAAAATGATTAATGAAAAAGCACGCTTTGGGAGAGTACATGCGGTTGCTTTAGATACTATAAAAAACGCCTGGATAGGTGCGGCTGATCCCGATTGGGAGGGGACTACAGAATATTTCGAATCACCATAAAATTAGCTCTATGTTGAGAGGATAATCTTGGGTTAGTATAGAATTAAGGTTTATTTATAAGAATGAAAAGTATCACAAAAAATTATTTTTAATTAAAAAAAAATTCACTTATTCTACTTCAACAATAAGTTCAATTTCAACTGCAATTCCTGAAGGGAGTGATGCCACTCCAATTGCAGACCTAGCGTGCCTTCCTCGCTCACCAAATATTTCAACCACTAAATCTGAAAATCCATTAATCACTTTTGGTGCATCGTTAAAATCCGGAGTAGCATTTACCATTCCCAATACTTTTACTATTCGTGTTACTTTATTCAAGTCTCCTCCTGTAGCAGATTTTAAAGTAGCTATTAGATTTATTGCTGTAATACGAGCTGCTTCGTAACCTTGCTCAATTGTTAAATCAGCACCTAGCTTCCCCTTGATAAGCGTTCCGTCTGATTTTAAAGGTCCTGTTCCAGATAGATAAAGCAGGTTCCCGCTTTGGACGTATTTGACATAATTTGCAACAGGAGAAGAAGGTTCAGGTAATGTGATACCTAATTTTTGAAGCTGTTGATCGGGATTATTACTTGGAATTATTTTTCCTTGAGCATTTAAGCATGAGCAAAAGTGTAATATACTAATGAGAATAATTTTCTGCATTAAGTTTTTCATAATTAACTTTTAGTTTTTATAATATATAGGGAATAGTATTTCATTTTTACGGTTAAAGAAATTGTAAGGACTATTGTAGACTAATACTATGGGAGAATCTGTGAACTTAATGTTGTTCTCCATTAAAATACTTTTCCCTTTTTCGGCAATTATTTGCTCTTTTTTTAGGTTGGTATAACCACCAAACTTAAAAGCAGCAAAATATCCAGCTTCAGATTGATATACATGAACATCACTCCCTAAGGGTAATGGAGTGTTATTTGTATTAAATCGTTTAGGAAGAACAAACTCCATGATATGACTTTCATTATTTTTATTCATATGAACAGGTGTAGTCATTGAAATTTTTTGTTGCTCAGAATTATTCCCTGAAATATATCTAAAAAGAGAACTAAACCCACTTTTATTATTGGTTTTAACTTTCATTACCTTTGGATAAAATCTAATCTCACCGTCAGAAAAAGTACGGATAACTTTGTAAGATTGGGTTTCATATCCTTGAGCCATAACAAAATTTATATTTAGCAATAATAAAATTAGACTGTATTTCCAGAAAGACATATTTATAAATATTTTTAAAAAATCATGATTCTAAAGCATCTTTACAATAAGCAATAGATTTTTTTATTTCTGAAATAATACTCGAACCGTCAGGTGTTTTGTATTCATATTCAATCGTTGCGGGAAAAGTATATTTATTGTTTCGCATCAATTGGAGTACTTCTTTAATTGGAGTGTCACCTAATCCAAATGATACATTATTTTTTCCATGTTCAGGATTTTGTCTATCCTTAACATGCATGCTCAAAATATTTTTATTTTTATTTTTAATTAATTCAATGGAATCGGTATTACCTGCAGCTGTATAATGGCCAAGATCTAGGTTCATTGCATTATTAGGAGATTGTTCTAATGCTGTATCCCACCATGTTGGATGTTGTTGTTCGTGTCCATGATAGGCAACATAGATTCCATTTTTTTCTGCCATTTGTCCCAATTTTAATGTATGAGATTTATCTATTGGCAGCTCTAATGTGACATGAGTTGCGCCAAGAATTTTACCTGCTTGCATTGCATAATTGATGTCGGCATCTGAATTTGTTGATTTTAATAAATAATTAGGTTTAAATGCATAGATTTCAACACCTGCACTATTATACATTTTTCTGAGGCTTGTAAATTTTTCTAAAGATCTATTTTTATTCCATTGTTCAACTTCTTTTTCATAATGTACATTCTGTAATTTTAATTCTTTTAATTCTTTTGCATCAAGTTCAGTGAGTTCATCGTTTCTCTGTTTTCGCATTAACGAATATAATTTACGACGATCTAATTTATTTTCAGGGCGACCAATAAATGATTCAGCAGTTCTTCCCATTAATTCAATTCTATTTATCCCACAATCTAAAATATATTGCAAAGTAGCATCGGCACTCTGATCCTTCATTTCTCTAAATGAGTAAGTAATGAGGCCTAGTTGAACTCCATTTATTTTTGAATCAGGCTTTAGTAAATCACGGATATAGACAGGTGAGCCCCAAAGTTTAGTCCCTACTAAAGAAATGCCAGCAGTCACTGCTGAAGTTTTCATAAAAAAATCTCGTCTTGAAAGGGAAGTGCTTTTTGATTTCATATTATTAAAAAATAAAATTAAAAGTATACATTTTTTAATTATGATGCTAAATATTTTTTTTTGAAAAGAGATGTCATTTTTACACTTTATGAGCTATCTTTTTTTTTATATTTAAATTTTAAAACAACGGCATAATTAAATTATTAAAATTGAATCTACGCAAGTCATGGAACAAATTGGTTTTATAAGAATAGCCTATCAGCCTTACTTTTTATTTATATATTGATGTTTTACATAGGATATGACATTGGAAGTTCGTCTGTAAAAGTTGCTCTTGTGGATGCGAAAACTAATCGCGAATTTGCTGTAGTTATAGAGCCAAAAAATGAGATGCCGATTGATGCTGTAAAGCCAGGATGGGCAGAGCAAGACCCAGAAATGTGGTGGAAGCATTTATGTAATGGGACCAAGCGTATTATTGATGATAACAAAATAGATAGCAAGAAGATTTTAGCAATAGGCATCTCATATCAAATGCACGGTTTAGTAGTTGTTGATAAAGAAAAGCAAAGCCTTCGAAAATCTATAATTTGGTGTGACAGTAGAGCTGTATCTATTGGAACTAAAGCAGCAAAAGAAATTGGTGAAGAAAAATTTGGAGCTCATTTATTAAATGCACCTGGAAATTTTACTGCATCTAAATTGAAATGGGTTATGGATAATGAGCCAGACCTTTACAGTAAAATTGATCATTATATGTTGCCTGGTGATTTTATTGCACTCAAACTTTCTGGTGATATAGTCACAACTAAGAATGGTCTTTCTGAAGGAATGCTATGGGATTTTAAAGACAAGAAAGTTGCCAATTGGCTATTAGCCCACTATGGAATTGATTCCTCGCTTACTCCACCCATCGTTAATAATTTTCAAGATCAAGGTTTTGTAACTAAAAACGCTTCAGTTCAAACTGGTTTGCCTATTGGTATTCCTATTCGATATAGGGCAGGTGATCAACCTAATAATGCTTTAGCTTTAAATATATTGAAGCCTGGAGAAGTGGCTGCAACTGGAGGCACCTCTGGAGTCTTATTTGCAGTTACAGACAAAACAAATTTAAAAGAGCATTTTAGAGTAAACCATTTTGCGCATGTCAACTACAAAGAAAATAAACCCATTATTGGAACTTTACTTTGTATTAATGGAGCAGGAATTCAATATAGCTGGCTTAAAAAAGTAACACAAGCAGCAAGCTTTAACGAAATGAATAAGTGGGCATCAAAAACTCCAATTGGGAGTGATGGATTGATCAATCTTCCCTTTGGGAATGGTGTTGAGCGGATGCTTTATAATAAAACACCTGGAGCGCGTTTAAGTAATTTAAATTTAAATATTCATAGAAAAGGACATTTATGTAGAGCGGCTTTGGAGGGTATTGCCTTTTCTTTCGCCTATGGAATGGAAATTATGCAAGATGATGCAATAGATATTAAAGTAATTAGAGCTGGAAATGATAATTTATTTAGATCATCTATTTTTTCATCAACAGTTTCAAGTTTAATAGGACAACCTATAGAAATTTATAATACCACAGGAGCAGTTGGAGCTGCAAGGGCTGCAGGAATTGAAAATAATTCAATAGAACATTATTCTGAAAGTATAGCTTCCATAGATCGTGTGGCACTAGTTGAACCAGAAAATAAGAAAACACCTTATTTTGAAGCATATCAAAATTGGAAAGAAGAGCTAAAAGAGGCGTTAAATAATTTAATTTAAGATAAAATGATACTAACAGGAAATAAAGAATTTTATAAAGGAATCGGAGCAATATCTTACGAAGGGAAAACATCAGACAATCCTTTTGCGTTTAAGTTTTACAATCCAGATCAAATGGTGATGGGAAAATCTATGCGAGATCACTTTAAATTCGCAATCGCCTATTGGCATAGCTTTTGCGGTCAAGGTGGTGATCCATTTGGACCTGGGACTCAAGATTTTCCTTGGGATCAGTCTAAAGATCCAATTAAACGTGCCGAAGACAAAGCCGACGCAGCTTTTGAATTTATTACTAAAATGGGTTTTGATTATTTCTGCTTTCATGATGTTGATTTGATAGAAGAGGCTGAAACATTAGCTAAAAATGAAAAAAGATTACAGCATATTTCTGAATATATAGCTCAAAAGAAAAAAGATTCCGGTGTTAGGCTTTTATGGGGAACTGCAAACTGCTTTTCTAATCCTGTATATATGAATGGTGCGGCAACCAATCCTGATTTTAACGTAGTCGCAAGAGCCGGCGCTCAAATCAAAATGGCACTGGATATTACTATGGAATTAGATGGAGAAAATTATGTTTTCTGGGGAGGTAGAGAGGGTTACATGTCCTTACTAAATACCGATATGGGAAGAGAGCTAGATCATCTGGCTCAAATGTTAACTATGGCTAGAGATTATGCAAGAGGGCAAGGGTTTAAAGGAACCTTTTTTATAGAGCCTAAACCTATGGAACCAATGAAGCATCAGTATGATTTTGATGCAGCAACTGCCATAGGATTCTTAAGAGAACACGGTTTAGATAAAGACTTTAAGCTTAATATTGAAGTGAATCATGCAACTCTGGCACAACATACTTTCGAGCATGAATTAGCTGTTGCTGCAAATGCAGGTATGCTAGGAAGCGTAGATGCTAATCGAGGTGATAACCAAAACGGTTGGGATACAGACCAATTCCCTGTAAATATTTATGAAGTTACTGAGGCAATGCTCGTTTTTTTAAAATCTGGAGGACTTCAAGGAGGAGGTATTAATTTTGACGCAAAAATCCGAAGAAATTCTACAGATTTAGAAGATATTTTTCATGCACATATTGGAGGAGCAGATACATTTGCTAGAGCTCTTTTAGTTGCAGAGAAAATACTATCAGAATCTACTTATCCAAAAATGTTGAAGGATCGATATGCATCATTCGACTCGAATGATGGTAAAGCTTTTGAAAACGGGAAATTATCACTGGAAGAGATTGCTAAAATTGCCATGAATGGTGGTGATCCAAAACGTATTAGCGGTAAGCAAGAGCTCTTTGAAAACATTATCAATCAGTATCTTTAAAAGTTCTTTAATAATAAAATAAAAAAAATGACACCGTGTCATTTTTTTTATTAGTTTCGTAAATAAATCTTATTTAAATGAATATTTTAGTTTGTATAAGCAACGTACCTGATACGACATCAAAAATTAATTTTATAGATGAAAATAAGACTTTTGACACAAACGGAGTTCAATTTATTATAAACCCAAATGATGAGTTTGGTTTAACACGTGCTATCTGGCTTCAGCAAAAATCTGGAGCAAAAGTTACCGTAGTAACCGTTGGGGATGTCAGTTGTGAGGCGATCTTGCGTAAATGTTTAGCTATTGGTGCGGATCAAGCCATTCGAATTGATACTGTTCCTACTGATGGTTTTTATGTAGCAAATCAATTAGCTGATTTGTGTAAAAAAGAGAATTATGATCTTATTATTGTAGGTCGTGAATCTATAGATTATAATGGTGCTATGGTTGGAGGAATGTTAGCTTCACTATTGTCTTTTCCTTATGTATCTAATTGTATTCATCTAGATTTGGATGGGTCAACAGTTAGTCTTCAACGTGAAATTGACGGTGGAAAAGAAACACTTAGCGCTAATCTTCCTGTAATATTAGGAGCTCAAAAAGGCTTGGTAGAGGAGTCAGATTTAATTATTCCGAACATGCGAGGAATAATGCAGGCACGCCAAAAGCCACTTAGTATTCAATCCCCCTCAAACATTGAAGCTGCAACAACTGTTGAGCATTTTGAAAAACCAAACCCTAAAGGACCGGTAAAATTGATTGATGCTAATGATGTTGATAGCTTAATAGAATTATTACAAAACGAAGCTAAAGTACTTTAAAACCCGAAGATTATGCCAGTAGTTGTTTATGTTGAGTCACACAATGGAGTAATAAAAAAAGCAGGATTAGAGGTTGCCTCATATGGAAGAGCCATTGCAAGTGCAACACAAACCTATCTTGTGGCAGTCACGTTTAATACGGATGATGCTTCCATTTTAAATATTCATGGTGTTGACAAAGTTTATAATATCAATACAAAAGGGGATTCTTTTTTTAATGTTGATAGATATAGTGCGAGTTTAGTTAGTATCATTGAAAATGAAAAAGCAGATATTATTGTGGTAAGCGCTTCTGCAGATGGTAGATATTTAGGACCTATTCTAGCAGTTGGTGCTCAGGCTGCATATTTTTCTAATGTAGTTGCACTTCCAAGTTCTTACGATCCTCTTACAGTCAAACGTTCTTGTTATACCAATAAAGCTTTTAACAAAAGTGTAAGCAATAAAAGAAGAGCTGTAATTAGTCTTTCATCAAATGCTTTTGGTCTAAAAGAACAACCCTCGAGCGCAGAAAATCTTGAAGGGGAATACTCGACTTCAAAATCAACACTTAAAGTAACTGCAGTAGATAAAGTTACAGACAAAGTAACCATTGCTGATGCAGATATAGTAGTATCTGGAGGCAGGGGTCTAAAAGGGCCAGAAAACTGGCATTTAATTGAAGACCTAGCAACTGTTTTGGGAGCAGCCACTGCTTGTTCTAAGCCTGTTTCAGACATGGGTTGGCGACCTCATAGTGAGCATGTTGGTCAAACAGGAAAGCCTGTTGCTTCTAATCTCTATATAGCAATTGGAGTTTCTGGTGCTATACAGCACTTGGCAGGAATCAACTCCTCAAAAGTAAAAGTAGTTATCAATAATGATCCTGAAGCTCCCTTTTTTAAAGCAGCAGATTATGGAATTGTAGGTGATGCATTTGAAGTCTTGCCAAAATTAATTGAAAAACTCAAGGCGATAAAACAGTAAAACTACTAACTTAAGTGAATGGTAAATAAAACCGTCAAATCTGTTACCAAAGCTCTTGATGGAATAAACTCTGGAATGACTTTAATGTTTGGAGGATTTGGATTGTGTGGAATTCCTGAAAATTCAATTTTAGAGCTAGTTCGATTAGGTGTTTCAGACCTTCGATGTATTTCTAATAATGCAGGGGTCGACAACTTTGGTTTGGGGCTACTACTTCAGCAAAAACAAATCAAGACTATGATTGCCTCTTATGTAGGTGAAAATGCAGAATTTGAAAGACAAATGCTATCTGGTGAATTAGAGGTTATTTTAACTCCTCAAGGAACTATAGCAGAAAAATGTAGAGCAGCCCAGGCTGGAATTCCTGCTTTTTTCACTCCAGCAGGTTTTGGTACTGAAGTTGCCGAAGGAAAAGAAATTAGACTATTTCATGGTAAAAATTATATCATGGAAGAAGCTTATCAAGCAGACTTTGCTTTTGTTAAAGCTTGGAAAGGTGATGAAACTGGAAATCTTATTTTTAGGGGAACTGCAAGAAATTTTAATCCGCTAATGTGTGGTGCTGCTAAAATTACCGTTGCTGAGGTGGAAGAACTTCTCCCTGTTGGTGCTTTGGACCCTAATCAAGTTCATATTCCAGGGATTCTCGTAAATCGTATTTTTCAAGGGAGTGGATATGAAAAAAGAATTGAGCAAAGAACCATTCGAAATATCTGATTATGGCTATAGAAAAAAAAGACATTGCAAAAAGGATTGCTAAGGAATTGAAAAATGGTTTTTATGTCAACTTAGGGATAGGTATTCCTACTTTAGTTGCCAATTATGTTCCTAAAGAGATTGAAGTTGAATTTCAAAGTGAGAATGGAATTTTAGGAATGGGGCCATTTCCAATCGAAGGTAAGGAAGATGCTGATTTAATTAATGCTGGAAAGCAAACCATAACTAGTCTAGCAGGGGCAAGCTTCTTTGATTCTGCAATGAGTTTTGCAATGATAAGAGGGAAACATGTGAACCTTACGATTCTTGGTGCTATGGAAGTTTCAGAGAATGGAGATATTTCCAATTGGAAAATACCTGGAAAATTAGTTAAAGGCATGGGTGGTGCAATGGACCTTGTTGCTTCAGCAGAAAATATAATTGTTGCCATGATGCATGTCAATAAAAAGGGTTATTCAAAATTACTTCCAAAATGTAATTTACCTCTGACTGGTTTGAAATGTGTGAAAAGAATCGTTACAGAATTAGCTGTTATAGATATTACCCCTCAAGGATTTTTTTTAGTAGAGCACGCTCCGGGTGTTAGTATTAACGAAATCAAGGATGCAACAGCGGGTAAGCTTATAATTCCTAATAATGTGCCTGAAATGCAATTTTAGTTTATTTAAAGCATTTTATTTTTCACTTGTTAGTATTTCAAATAATTCATTACTTTTAATAAAAATTTTAATTGTTTAAAATAATGAAAAAATTATCCTTCATAATTATTTGTTTTGCCATCTTATTAAACAGTTGCCAAAATAATTCCAAGAAAACAGAAAACTCAAAAATAGCTGAAACTAATAATATTCAACAAGAATGGGTAGATATGATTTCCAATTCAACTCTTGATGGATGGCATATTTTTCAGAATGAGTCTGGACAAAAATCAGGGTGGACTGTTGAAGATGGTGTATTTACCTTTGACTCTGAAAAATCTCAAGGAGATGGTGATAAAAGTTTAATATCAGATGACAAATTCAAGAATTTTGAAATAAAATTTGAATGGAAACTTTCACCTAATTCAAATAGCGGATTTATGTGGGGAGTTAATGAAGACAATGAATATGACTTTCCTTATTTTACTGGTCCAGAAATTCAAATTATTGACGCAGATGTTTATAAAGATGATGAGAAACATCAAGTTCATACCACAGGTGCTCTTTACGATATGATTGCTCCTGACCATGTTATGGCAAAGCCAGCCGGTGAGTGGAATAGCTATCATATCGTAATTAATCATAAAGAAAATAAGGGAACTGTCGTTCATAATGGAATGGAAATCAATCGTTTTCCTCTACATGGAGATAAATGGGATGAAATGGTGGCAAATAGTAAGTTTAAAGAATGGCCAGGTTTTGGTAAATTTCAAGAAGGACACCTCTGTTTGCAGGACCATCCTGGAGTAATTTCTTTTAAAAACATTAAGATCAGAATTCTGTAGTTTGAAACAATACAAGAGATACCATCCTCTTTTATCTACTGGAATTTCATTCTTCCTAGTGGCAACTCTTTTGGTTCCAATTGGACTTAAGTTGGAACACGCTTTTGATTATCACAGTCAATCCATTGAATGTGCTCTCACCAAAACCCATATTCATTCATCAAGTTCGCATAACGATCTATTAGATTATTTTTCTCAACCTTTAGTTTATAATTTAAATGAATTTTTTGTTATCAATAATCTTAAAATTGAACAAAAAGTTCTAAAGTATTATTCTTATTTATTTTATTCAAAAACCTATAAAGGAATAGGTTTAAGGGCTCCGCCTTTATTTATTTATACATAAAAAGAATAGACTTTTTTTAGTATCAAATTGTTATTTGATGCTCTAGTCATTCGTATTATTCAAATAAATAAATAAATAAATAAAATAAAATAAAATAAAAATGAAAAAATTAATCAATTTAAATTACTCTTTCACCTTTCTTCTTGTAGCTTTATTTCTTGTGTCTTGTAGTAAAGACTCTACTCCTGAAGTTATCGAGGAACAGGAATTAATCACTACTGTAACACTAGAGATTACAGCTGCTAACCAACCCACTCAGTCCATTAGATGGAAAGTAGATGAAACTAATAATAATACTGTTAGTTTAAAGGCGAACACTGACTATGAAGTATCAATAGGTTTTTTAGATGAAAGCGATCCTGGAGATGTAGAAGATATAACTGAGGAAGTTCGTGAGGAAGCAGATGAACACCAAGTTTTTTATGAGTTTTCTAATGTGTCAGTATCTTATTCCAGCAGTGATACCGATACCCTGGATGGTGATGGAAATCCTGTTTTTATAAAAAGTATTTGGAATGCCAGTACAACAGGCTCAGGAATAATAAGAGCTTATTTGATTCATGAACCAACAACAAAAAACAGTTCAACAAGAGCTGGTTTTGGTGGAGAGACTGATGTGGAGATTGATATTCCGATAACGGTAATTGAATAAATGAGGCATCACTTTCTTCAATTTTTTATTTTACTATTATTAATTGTAGGAAGCCCTCAGTTGTATAGTCAGTTTTGTGACTTTACCCTAAAGGGAAATGTATTTGATCTTCACGACAATACTCCAATTTTTAGTGCCCTCGTTACAATCGAGGGCACTACTTTTTTATCTCAAACTGATGAATTGGGAAACTATAAGATTCAAGGTCTTTGTCCTGGTATTTATACATTATTGATAAAACATCCAAAGTGTAAATCGCTTAAGCGAAAAATCAATTTTCGTTCAAACAAAGAAATTAACTTTGAATTAGAACATCACATCAACGAATTGGAAGAAATAATTATTTCAGATTCAAAGTTAGAGGTGATAAATAGTTCAGTAAAAGAATCACGATTAAATACAGATCAAATCACTCAATTTAGTAGTAGGAGTCTTACTGATGCAATAAATACATTCTCAGGAGTTTCTGTTTTAAAAACTGGGAGCGCAATAGCAAAACCCCTAATTCACGGAATGTTTGGAAGCAGAGTGGGAATAGTTGCTAATGGTATTCGATTGCGGGACCAAGAATGGGGATCTGATCATTCACCTAATATTGACCTTAATGCTTTCGAAAACGTTCAGGTTGTTAAGGGTTCTGCAGCGCTTAAATATGGAGGGGATACTGCCGGAGGTATTATTGTTTTATCACCTTATAAATTATTTTTAAAAGATAGTCTTTTTGGACAAACTGTTCTAAATGGAGCTACCAACGGAAGAGGAGGGGGTATTACTTCAAAAATAATGAAGTCAACTTCAAATGGATATTATTTCAAAGGACAATTAAGTGCAAAACGTTTTGGAGATTTGAGTACTCCAGAGTATGTTCTTTCAAATACCGGAATGAAGGAGTTTAATTTTTCTTTTAAAATAGGAAGAAGTAAAGTTTTACGGGGCTGGGAATTTAACTATTCACGTTATCAAAATGAGGCAGGTATTTTACGTGCAGCTCATATTGGAAATGTCCAAGACCTCTTCAATGCTTTGCAATCAGAATTTCCCTTGCGAATAAATCCCTTTACCTATGGAGTTGAATCTCCAAAACAACAGGGAGTACACCAAAATATTCAGTTTTCTTATTTTAAAATCTTAAAGAATAAAGCAAAGTGGGAGTGGAATTATAATTATCAAGTTAACCAAAGAAAAGAATTTGATGTCCGTCGTGGTTTGAGATCTGAAATACCTGCGATAGATTTAAAACTACAAACGCAATCCTTAACAGGAAACTATTCTTGGAAAAAAACTTTTGACTGGAACTTTGATTGGGGTATAAATGGTTTACTAGAGGATAATTTTTCAAATCCTAACACAGGTATAAAACGGTTGATACCAGATTATTTAAAGTATGAATTGGGATCTTATTTTTTAGGTACCTACAAACCAAATAATAATTTTAGTTGGGATTGGGGGGTTCGTCTTGATGCAATTTATTTAGAAGCCCAAAAATATTATAAAACCTCTGATTGGATTGATAGAGGATATGATAGACAATATCCTGAATTTGAAATGAAAAACCTGGGAACTCAAATTCTTACCAACCCTCAAGCTCGATTTTTTAATTTTGCAGCTCATACAGGTTTTTCTTCTAGGATTGGTCCTAGTATTGAGACTAGTATGTCTTATGTTTTATCCCAGCGAGCTCCTAATGCTTCTGAATTGTTTAGTGATGGACTTCATCATTCTCTAGCCAGTATAGAATACGGTAATCTAAGATTGCAAAAAGAAACAACTCATAAGATTTTGACAAGTATTTCAAAATCAGCAATGGCTTATCGATTTTCAATTGAGCCCTATGTCTCTTACACGGATAATTATATTTATATCGCCCCTGTAGGTTTAGAACAAACTATAAGAGGTGCTTTTCCTGTCTGGCAATATGAAGTTACAGATGCTTTACTATGGGGTATAGATGCAAATCTTGACTTTAAATTTTCTGACCAATTTAATTTAGATATAAATGCTTCCTATATTCATGCCGAAGATTTAAAAAACAACTTACCATTAATTAATATCCCTCCTTTAAATAGTTCACAAAGTATAAAGTATACTTCTCCTAAAAAGCGATATGATATTGAATTAGTAAATCATTTTGTGGCAAAACAAAATCGGTTTTCTGACTTTAATTTTACTGTGAATATTTTGCAAGATGGAGCAATAGTGAAACAAATCGTTGATGTAAGTACACCGCCAGAGGCTTATCATAACTTAGATGTATTATTCTCTATGTATTTAGGAAAAGTAAATCAATCTAAAACTATCCTTCGATTTATGTTTTATAATATTACTCAAACAAATTACAGAGATTATTTAAATAGAATGCGCTTTTATGCCAATGAAATAGGGTTTAACGCTCAGGTTCAACTAGTTTTAAAATATTAAAGTAATATTTTTTCAAAGCCCCCTCCCATATCAATCCAATTTATTTCCATTAATATACTTTGGTAAGTTTACTCTAACACAAATCAGTTTTTATTATTTCATTTCTAATTAAAATTATTCATGTTGGTAAATACTTTTATTAACTTTATTAAATAATGGATTGAATATTTTCAAGACATTAATAAAAACATAAAGGGATTAAATAATAATGAATAATTTATTAAGTATCAGCAATTTACTTTACTTTATATTAGTTTTTTCAAATGCACAGGAAACTACCCCTAATGTTGAAGGGTTTTATGACGACCCTTCTGTGGAAACTCAATTTGCTTTTGTAGAAGAATTATTATATGTGGCTGGTTATGTTCCCGAAGAAATTCAAATTTATCAAACCTTGCCTAATTATGCTCACGTATATCGTGTGAAATTAGATTCTGTGAATGGGGGCTTCATGTTTGTTCGTTGGGATAAAAAAAAGAAGGAACATTTTTTAGCAAATAAAAAGATTGATCCTGGTCTCTATTATAATTTAAAGTCGGCTAGAGAGATAATGCGAAAGCAAACAAAGAAGACTGTTTTCTTAGTAGAGGACATATCTTTGCAAGCATCAGATCAGAATGAGATATCAGGAAGTGATATTTTAGAATTGAGAGAAGATTATGACCTCAAACAGACAGAAATAAGAATTGTTGAAGATGAAAAGAAAAATAAATCACTTCAAAAAGAACAACGAAAAAAGGAACGAAAATCAAGTAGAAAGAAGAACTAGAAGTTTATGGTTAGAATTGTCCCATCTAATTTGGTGATGTAGCATCTTAATGAACCACCACACGAATTTGAGTAGGTATTACCATGTTGTCCACATTCAAAATCGGACCCATCAAAAGACCATTTATCTCTGGTTCCCTGATGCGGACAACTATTGTTAAAAGCTCGGATTTCAGAATCACTGATTCTAACTAACAAAAGATTTTCAGAAGTGTAGTTCATCCATCCTCCAATATCTTTAAGATCTGAAAATTTACCATCAGATAGATCGATTTCAAGAGGTGCTTTATTATCGTTTTCGTTCTGACTGCCGCTTAAATAGTTGTCGGGAGTTTCTTCTGAAGAGCATGCTTCAATTACAGTAATTCCAAACGCAGCTAAAACAATGGGTTTACATGCAGTTTTTAAAAAGGTTCTTCTAGTTTTCATATTGCTAATTTAATTTGTTTAATTAAATTTGACAAAATTTAAACAAATTATTTTTACTTAAATTTAAAGATGTCTTCAAAGAAAATTATTAAACTACTTTTTACTATCTTTTTAATGCTAACCTCTTTTATTAATGCTCAAAATAAGGGAAATTTAAATGGGAGAATTCTTGATATTCAAAGTCAGCAGCCTCTTCCTGGAGCAACTATAGTTTTGGAAGGGTCTGGAATTGGCGTAGTCACAAATGAAGAGGGATATTTTTCAATCAATGAAATACCTTCTAAATCATATAACCTAACAGCTAGTTTTTTAGGATATGAAAGCGAAACATTATATAATGTAATTGTAAAGTCAGTTGGGAATATTCCAATCTTATTTGAGTTAGAAGAACTAGCAGAAACCTTAGAAGAGGTAATAATTGTTAGAAGTCCTTTTCGAAAGAACAGAGACACACCCCTGTCTACCCAAAGCTTTTCTGCTGTTGAAATAGAGACTTATCCTGGTGGAAATAATGACATCACTAAAGTAGTTCAAAGTATGCCAGGAATTTCCCCTTCAATAGGAGGATTTAGAAATGATATTATAATTCGAGGAGGTGCTCCGAATGAAACTGTTTATTATTTAGACGGAATTGAAATTCCTAATATTAATCATTTTAGCACTCAAGGGAGTGCAGGAGGTCCTGTTGGAATGATCAATGTTTCTTTTGTACGGAATGTAACCCTGTCAAGTTCAGCTTTTGGTGCAGAATATGATAATCCATTATCAGGAGTCCTTGCATTTGAACAGCGGGAGGGGAACCCAAATGAATTTGGAGGAAATTTTCGTTTTGGTGCTAGTGAAGCAGGTTTGACTTTGGAAGGACCTTTATTTAGAAAAAATAAAGAGCTTCCTGCAAATACAACCTTCTTATTTTCAGTAAGACGAAGCTATCTTCAGTTCTTGTTTGAGCTTATTGGACTTCCAATTAGACCAGATTATTGGGATTATCAATGGAAAATAAAGCACGAAATCGATTCATATAACTCACTTACTTTTATAGGTATTGGAGCCATAGATGATTTTTCAGTTAAACCGCCTAAGGAATTTGATGCTGAACAACAGGCCACTCTGGACCAAGTTCCAATTATTGATCAAAGAAGTACTACTGTTGGGCTGTCTTGGAAGCGTAATTATAGAAACGGAAAAGGTTTTATGACTACCGCACTTAGCACCAATAGACTGGAGAATGTTTTTTCACGGTATGAAGATAACACAACTCGAACTGGAACTATTTTTCAAAATGATTCTTATGAATGGGAAACAAAATTAAGATACCAAACTACTCATTATACAGATCAATGGAAATGGTCTTCTGGATTTAACATTCAACAATCAAGTTATAAGAATAATACGATTTTCAATTATTACGACATTGCTTATAATACTAATTTGAATTTCATCAAATACGGTATGTTTTTGAAGGGTTCACGTAAGCTGTTTAATGATCGTTTGGATCTTACTTTGGGTTTGAGAACAGATGGAGATAGTTTTTCTAAAGGGTCTAATTTAATAGACAATCTCTCCCCAAGAATTGCATTTTCTTATGCACTAACAGATAGCCAAAAATGGAAGTTAAACGCAACTGTTGGGCGTTATTTCAAGATACCTACTTACACGATGTTAGGGTTTCAAGACAAACGCTCTCTTTTTGTAAATCAAGATGCTTTATATGTTAGAAGCGATCATTATGTAGGAGGTTTAGAGTATAATTTCACTTCATCCTCAAGATTTACACTGGAGGGTTTTTTAAAAAATTACATGAATTATCCAGTATCGTTAATTGATGGAGTTTCTTTAGCCAATAAAGGAGGTGGCTTTGAGGTTCTAGGAAATGAAGCCATTGTCTCTGGAGGCTCTGGGCAAAGTTCTGGAATTGAATTTTTATTTCAACAAAAACTATCTAATAATTTTTACGGTGTATTTGCTTATACTTATTTCTTTAGTGATTTTACCGGCTTAGATCAAATTTCAAGACCCTCAGTTTGGGATAGTCGTCATTTGATCTCATTTGCTGGAGGGTATAAATTAAAAAGAAATTGGGAAGTAAGTGCCAGGTGGAGATTTGCAGGCAAAAACCCCTATGTACCAATTGATCTGGAGGCGAGTTTGGATGCTTATCCGGAAATTATTTTGGATTACGATAGATTAGGGGAGGTAAAACTTAATGCATTTAATTTAGCTGATATTAGAATTGATAAAAAGTGGAATTTTGAAAATTTATCATTTAACTTCTTTTTTGAAATTCAAAACTTTTTGGGGCAGCCCAATCCAGTTCCAGAAGAATATGGACTTAATAGAGATATGAGTGGTCAAATTATACTTCCAAAAAGTTTAGTTCCTGTATCAACAAATGGCGGAAACAGCAGTCCTCTCCCTTCTTTCGGATTTGTTTTATATTTCTAATGAATTAGAGATCTAAAAGCCCTTCAGGTAGCTTTACAGTTATGATTTTAGAAAGGCGATCAACATTGACTATAAAATCGTCATGAATTGGAATTAGCGCATTAGAGTTTCCTAAATTCACCTCAAATAATGCTTGTAGACCTTGATCATGAATGATTTCAATGGTTCCAATATTTTTACCGTCCTCAACAATAATAAATCCAATTACTTCGTGGTAGTAAAACTTATTCCCTTTTAAGGGGGGGAGTGAAGTTAAAGGTAGATATATTTTTTTTTTAAGGAGATTATTTGCAGTAGCTTCATCTGTCACCCCCTCAAAATCAATACGGAGCAATGACGACTTATGAAGTTGACATTTACGAATAAAAAAAGGAACCAATCCAGTATTAGAGTCTACAAAAACTGATTCCAATTTAAGGTAATCTTCAGGAGAATCACTGTCTATCTTAACAAGAACTTCTCCCTTAAAACTATATTTTCCAACGACGGAACCTAAATAGAAACAGGCTTCTTTATTCATCGTTAAAAGGAAAGATTATTATTTCTCTTTTTCTTCTGAAGCCTGCTCTGCTTCGTCAGCAGGTTCTTCTTTTGCAGCCTCATTAGTTACTTCGTTCGCAGGTTCCTCTTTTATAGCCTCTTTAGTTACCTCCTCAGCAGGTTTCTCTTTTGCAACCTCTTCAGTCACTTCGTCAACAGGCGTTTCTTTTGCAACCTTTTCAGTTATTTCGTCAGCAGGTTTCTCTTTTGCAACCTCTTCAGTTACTTCGTCAGCAGGCTGATCTTTTAATGCCTCCTCAGCAGCATTAGCCTCTGCTTCTTGAGCTGCAGCATCCGATAAGCGTTTGTCACTTACTGCTTTTTCTTCTGCTAGTCGTCTTACTCTTAAATCGACTTCAGCTTGGGTTAAACCTTCTTTTTTTATTTGAATTTTTGAGTTTTTTTCTTCTAACCAAGTTGTAAGTTTTTTATCAGCCTCTTCTTGTGTTAATGCTCCCTTTCGAACACCTCCATTTAAATGATATTTTAACATCACACCTTTGTAGGACAAAAGTGTACGGGCAGTATCAGTTGGTTGAGCACCTTTTTCTAACCATGAAACTGCATTATCAGTATTTATTTCAACTGTCGCAGGGTTAGAATTTGGATTGTACGTCCCGAGCTTTTCTAGGTAGCGTCCATCCCTTTTTGCTCTTGAATCTGCGGCAACAAGCCAATAGAAAGGTTTACCTTTTTTCCCGTGTCTTTGAAGTCTAATTTTTACTGGCATAACATATTAATTTATGAAGATTCCCGATCTTCTGATTATTAATTCTGGGGTGCAAATATAATTTATTTTTCTTTTATGATACTCTTGAAGCGAAATATTTCTTTATTCAAAGACATTGATTTATTAGTATTCTTAAATTTTGATTTTCAAAAGCTTACGGGAGGCTGTTTTAAAAGTTGGTGAAGGCAATAAAAAAGTGTATTTTTGCGCACTAAAATTTTATCAAAAAATGAACATCAGCAAAACTGATATTGATGCCCTTAACGCAACAATTAATATAACTTTAAATCGCTCTGACTATCAACCCAAAGTGAATGAAGTGTTGACTAACTATAGAAAAACAGCCAACATTCCCGGATTTAGAAAGGGGCATGTTCCGATGGGCATGATTAAAAAGCAATACGAGCAATCTGTTATTGCAGATGAAGTTAATAAAAGACTTCGTGAAGAACTTGATAAATACATTAAAGATGAAAAATTAGAGCTTTTAGGAAATCCCCTTCCTAAAGCTCCAGAACAGGATTTAGATTGGTCTTCCGACACTTTGGATTTTAAATTTGATTTAGGATTAGCTCCTAAATTTGAGGTTAAATTAGAAATTTTAAAAAAAGTGAAACGTTATGAAATTGAACCTGATTCAAAAATGCTCAATGAGCAAATGGATTATGTAAGGAAGCAATACGGTAAATTAGTTTCTCAAAAGAATCCTTTGAAAGGCTTTGAAATTACAGCTCAATTTAGAAATGAAGAAATTGAACTTGATAAAAGTTGTACTTTCACGATGGAGGATGTTAAATCTAAAAAAGTAGTTTCTGCTCTTAAAGAAGTTACAACAGGATCAATCATTAACCTAGCAGGGAAGAATTTTTTTAAAGATGATTCAACTGTAAAACGATTACTTTCATTAGAACAAGAAAAGATTAGTGAATTAAACACTTCCGAATTAAAGATTGAAATTAAAGAAATCAACGAACGTATTCCTGCTGAACTTAATCAGGAATTTTTCGACAAACTCTATGAACCAGGAACTGTAAAATCCGAAGAGGACTTGAAACTTAAAATTAAAGAGGGTTTACAGAAACAATTTGAACCACAAGCTGATCAAAAGCTATTAAACGACATTACTGAATATTTAGTTAAAAAAACTAAATTCGATCTCCCTGCTGATTTCTTAAAAAGGTGGATGCAAACCGCAGGTAAAGAGCCTCTTACCCCTGAGGCAGCAGTTGAGGAATTTGATAAATCGGTGAAAGGGATTCGATACCAACTAATTGAAGGAAAGATTATTGACGAGCATAAATTAGATATGACTTTTGAAGAATTAAAAGAATTTGCCGCTTCAATGGTTCAAAATCAAATGATGCAATACGGACAAAAAGCTGATTCAACTCAAATTGACGGAATCGTTTCTAATATATTATCTAATAAGGAAGAAACAAGAAGAATTTCTGAGCAGTTAATGAGTGACAAAATGTTAACTTTTTATAAAGAGAACGCCCCATTGAAAATTAAAAAAGTTGGCTTTGATGACTTTATTAAGGAAGCCTACGGCAAAGCTTAATATTTTCATTATTTTTAATTAAAATAAAAAACATGGATTACGGAAAAGAATTTAAAAAATACGCAACTAAACATCACGGTATAAACTCGATGTACTACGACAATATAGTGAGTAGTATGACTCCTTATATAATTGAAGAACGTCAAATGAATGTTGCTCAAATGGATGTTTTTTCAAGATTAATGATGGATCGCATAATGTTTTTAGGAACAGGCATTGATGATAATGTAGCCAATATTATTCAAGCCCAATTATTATTCTTACAAAGTACTGATGCTAATCGTGACATTCAGATGTATATCAATTCTCCGGGTGGTAGTGTATATGCTGGATTAGGAATTTACGATACCATGCAATTTATTAGCCCTAATGTAGCAACTATCTGTACAGGTATAGCAGCTTCCATGGGAGCTGTATTACTGTGCGCAGGTCATGAAGGAAAACGTTCAGCCTTGCCTCATGCGAGAGTTATGATACATCAGCCTTTAGGGGGTGCACAAGGACAGGCGTCAGATATTGAAATCACAACTAGAGAGATTTTAAAGTTGAAAGATGAATTATATCAAATCATTTCCAAGCATTCTGGACAAAAAATAGAGAAAGTAACGCATGATAGCGACCGTGATTACTGGATGAAAGCCGAAGAAGCTAAAACCTATGGTATGGTTGATGAGGTTTTACAAAATTCATCTAAATAATACCTATTAACATGAGTAAACCTGATTTAAATTGTTCGTTTTGTGGAAGGCCCAAGCCAGAAACTAATCTACTTATAGCAGGTTTGGATTCTCATATCTGTGATCGTTGTATTATTCAAGCGCATGGGATTGTTCAGGAAGAAAATAAAGTAGATGACATTGAGGATGTTCAGATAGAACTAAAACCCCCTAAAGAAATTAAAGCTTTTTTAGACACCTATGTTATTGGTCAAGAATCACCCAAAAGAGTTCTCTCAGTAGCGGTTTACAATCATTATAAAAGATTATTACAGTCCAAATTAAAAAACGATAATGATTCTGTAGAAATTCAAAAAAGTAATGTGCTAATTGTTGGGCCCACAGGTACTGGGAAAACACTCTTAGCACAAACCATTTCTCGGTTATTAAATGTTCCTCTGGCAATTGTTGATGCAACCGTTTTAACTGAAGCAGGTTATGTGGGGGAGGATGTGGAGAGTATTTTATCTAGATTACTTCAAGCCGCCGATTATGATGTTGATCGGGCGCAAAAAGGAATCATCTTTATTGATGAAATTGATAAAATTGCACGTAAAGGTGACAATCCATCCATTACTAGAGATGTTTCTGGAGAGGGGGTTCAACAGGCTTTATTGAAACTCTTGGAGGGAACAACTGTTAATGTTCCGCCTAAAGGAGGACGAAAACATCCTGATCAAAAGTTCATTGAAGTAGATACTTCAAATATTCTTTTCATTGCAGGAGGAGCATTTGATGGAATTGATTCTCATATAAGTAAACGCCTTAATCTACAGTCGATTGGATATAAAACTGTCCAAGAACAACGCAATTTTGACAAAGAAAATATATTACAATACATCACTCCTCGTGATGTTCGTTCTTTTGGCTTGATACCAGAAATAATAGGAAGACTTCCTGTATTGACATATATGAATCCTTTGGATAAAACTACTTTAAGAGAAATCTTAACCAGCCCCAAAAATGCACTAGTAAAACAATATGTTCATCTTTTAGCAATGGATGAAATTGAGCTGCAATTCACATCTGGGGCTTTGGATTACATAGTTGATAAGGCACTGCAATACAAGCTTGGAGCTAGAGGATTACGATCGCTATGCGAAGCTATTTTAAATGATGCTATGTTTGAATTACCTCAATCAGACACTAAAAACCTGAAGGTTACTAAACAGTATGCTGAGAATAAACTTTCTAAAATTGAGTTGCCAAAACTTAAAATTGTTTCTTAAAGATTCATTTCAAGTAATTCTTCAATTAATTTTCTTGAATTAGAAAGGCGAGGTACTTTATTTTGACCACCTAACTTTTTTTTCTTTCTAAGCCAGTCATAAAATAGATTTTTTCGTGCTTTATGTATTTGAAGATTTTGAAGAGTCATATTTTTGTAACGTTTTGCCTCATAATCTGAATTTTCATTTTGAATTGCTAAATCTAACATGGTGGAAAACTCGTCAAGGTTAACAGGTGCTTTTTCAAATTCAATAATCCATTCATGTGCACCTTTAGTTGATTTTTTCATAAAAATAGGAGCAGCAGTATAATTAGAAATAATACTTTGAGTTGAAGCACATACTTTTGCCAAAGCTTTTTCAGCATTATCAATGATAAGCTCTTCTCCAAATGCGTTAATATGGTGTTTGGTCCTTCCAGTAACCTTAATTCGGTATGGAGAAAGACAGGTGAAACGAATGGTATCCCCAATTTGATAGCGCCACAACCCAGCATTGGTAGTTATGATCAAAGCATAGTTAATACCTATTTCAACTTCTGAAAGCGGAATTATTTTTTCATCGCTTGAATTAGGTTGAAACGGAATAAATTCATAAAAAATCCCGTAGTCAAGCATTAATAAAAGTTCATCTGAATTATTTCGATCTTGAATACCAAAGAAGCCTTCCGATGCATTATAAATTTCATAAAACTGAAATCCATTTTTTGGGAAGAGTTTATTGTATAATTCGCGATAAGGTTTAAAACTCACACCACCGTGAAAATAAACTTCGGCATTCGGCCAAATATCTGTTATGGTTTGTTGTCCAGTTTCTTCTAATACATTTTGTAACAGAACCATCATCCAAGAAGGTATCCCAGCTAAACTAGTTACTTTTTCTGGAATTGACTCCTCTACAATAGCTTTCATCTTAGTTTCCCATTCTGCCATTAAAGATGTTTTATTGCTAGGTGTACTACTAAGTTCTGCCCAAAAAGGAAGATTCTGAATGATGATTGCAGAAAGATCTCCAAAGTAACTATTGTTATTATTATATAATTCACTGCTCCCACCCAAACGCAAACATTTCCCAGTTAATAATTGAGAATCTTCATTATTATTAAAATATAAAGAAAGCATATCCTTTCCCGCTTTGTAATGGCAATCTTCAAGAGCCTCAGCACTTACTGGGATGAATTTACTTTTCGAATTTGTAGTTCCACTTGATTTTGCAAACCACTTTATTGGTGTTGGCCAAAAAATATTTTGAGTCCCTTGACGACAACGTTTAATTTGAGATTCAATAGACTCATAATTACTTAAGGGAATTTGATTTTTAAAATCATCATAATTTTTGATGGATTCAAAACCATATCGCATTCCAATTTCGGTTTGGTGGGCTTTACTCAAAAGATTGTGTAATAATTCCTCTTGTACCTCATGCGGGTATTTTATAAAGAGCTCTATTTGATGGATACGTTTTTTAAGAATCCAAGAAGCAATTGAGTTAAAGAGGGGTATGGGCATGAAAATATTATTACCTTTCGAAGATAAAAATAATAAATTCTTCTATAGCATATGTTTGAAGGTACGTTGAAAAAAATGCAGACTGAACACACAAATCCAATCAATTATTTTTTAAATATGGAGGATAGTTTTCTTCACTTAAATCAATGTTTGGGAAAAACAATTCAGATACAACATTCAGGATCACAATGTTTAAATTGTAAACAGTCACTTGCTATCTTTAGACAAGGCTTCTGTAAATCATGTTTTTTTGATAGTCCTGCCACTGGGGATTGGATTATGCGTCCTGAATTAAGTAAAGCGCATTTGGGGGAAGCCGATCGTGATTTAGAATACGAGCAAAAAATTCAATTGCAACCACATATTATTTATTTAGCATTGAGTAGTCATTTGAAAGTAGGGGTTACCCGAAAAACTCAATTACCCACCCGTTGGATAGATCAAGGTGCGCATGAGGCTTCTGTTTTAATAGAAGTACCCAATCGCTTTTTAGCAGGTGTAGGAGAAGTTGCTTTAAAAGATTATTTTTCTGATAAAACTAATTGGAGAAAAATGTTGCAACATCAAGCAGAACCCATTGCCTGGAAAGAGGAGTGGAATAAAGCCTTAGATTTTTTGCCTAATGAATTGAAGCAGTATACTAACAAGCAGGATTTTTCAGTTGAGGAGTTGCACTTTCCAGTATTGCAATATCCTGAAAAGGTGAGTAGTTTGAATCTCAAAAAAACGCCCTTATTTGTAGGAAAATTAATGGGAATTAAAGGGCAGTATTTGTTATTTGAAGATCAAACCGTTTTCAATATTCGCTCTAACGAAGGAGAGCGAGTTAAAATATTGATTAACTAAGTAATATGTTTGTCTGAATCTTCGATTAGGCTTTGAAGTTCAAGGAATTCTCTTTTTGTTAAATCGCGGTATTTTCCAGTTCCTACATTAAGTTCTATATTCATAATGCGGATTCGTTTTAGTTTTACTACCCTATAATTTAAATATTCACACATTCTACGGATTTGTCGATTCAAGCCTTGAGTCAAGATAATTCTGAATTGATTTTTGTGAATTTGTTCTACAATACAATTGCGCGTTATTGTATCTAAAACAGGAAGGCCATTAGCCATTTTTTCAATAAACTCCTTAGTTACAGGTTTATTTACTGTAACTATATATTCTTTTTCATGATTGTTTCGAGCTCTTAAAATTTTATTTACAATGTCACCATCATTTGTCAAAAGAATTAGGCCTTCACTGGGCTTGTCTAACCTTCCAATAGGGAAAATTCTGGAGGGATAATTGATGTAATCAATGATGTTATCTTTTTCGACTCGAGTATCGGTAGTGCACACAATTCCGACCGGCTTGTTAAAGGCAATATAAACATTACGTTCTTGAAGATTCTCAACCAATATTCCATCTATTTCTATTCGGTCTTGATTGGTGACTTTTTGACCCATTATAACGGGAGTTCCATTAACCTTAATACGCTCTTCTTCGATTAATTTATCGGCGGCTCTCCTTGAACAATGCCCAATTTCACTTAGGTATTTATTTAAACGTATTCCTTCAGATTCGTCTTGCATAAAGCCTAAAGTTTAATTTCTTCATTTGTTTCGAGTTTAAATTTTTTTCTAAACAGACTTACAAAAAGATATAGAAGAGGGGTGTCGAAAATAGCGACAAGTATTTTGAAGAAAAAACCAGAAAGAACTAATCCCCAAAACAAACTCCAATCCAAAATCCCAAAAACACTGAGTAAACCAATTACCAGAACAGTATCTACTAATTGAGAGCTAAAAGTGGAAAAATTATTTCGTAGCCAGAGCATTTTCCCTTTGGTTAAGTTTTTCCAAAAGTGATAGATTCGAATATCAATCAATTGAGCCAAAAGATAAGCAATCATTGATGCAAAAACTGCAACCGGAGAAAGAGCAAAGACTTGGTTAAAAAGAGCATCATCGATAGGAGAGCTATCCATAGCAGGCACCCAATTTGCAATTAAAATAATACCCATAGAAAAGAAAGAGGCAAAAATTCCACTGATCACAACATCATTCGCTTTCTTTTTACCATATATTTCTGAAATTAAATCGGTAATTAAAAAAGTTATTGGATAGGGAAGAATTCCAACAGAAAGTTCAAAAAGCTGATTTCCAAAAAGTGAAATTTCAAAAGGACGCCAATAAAAAAATTTTTGAAAAATCAAATTAGATACCACCAGAGAAGTTATAAATAAGACTGCCAAATAGAGGTATATTTTTTTTGCTAGCTCTTTTTTTTTCTCACTCATCTTTATTCAATAATTAAATCAAAGGGTATAAGCATTTGAATTGAAAGCAAGGGGTTTTTAGGATCGATATATTGGAGCTGATTTCTAATACCCGTTGGAACCCAATGCATCCAGCTAACTTTCGATTTAAGCGATGGAAGTGCGCCAGAGAGAACACTTTCTAAATCTTGTTCAAATTTAGGGTAATCTATAGTATTGTAATCCTCCAATTCAGCTGTTTTTGCAGCGGCTGCTATCGCATCTTGCAATCCGCCTAAATGGTCAATAAGTCCTATTTCTAAAGCTTGTTTCCCGCTCCAAACACGACCTTGTGCAAGTTCTTCAACAGCTCTTGGAGTTAATCCTCGACCGTCGATTACACGTTGTTTAAAAGTACTATATATATTTTCAATGCTCTTAATCGTTCTTGTTTTAAAAGACTCAGACAAAGGTTGAAAAAAGCTATAGCCTAAAGCATTTTTATGTGTTTCTACCGTTTGAGCATTAATTCCTAAATTTTTTGTCATTCCGTGGATATTCGGGAGAGAGGCAAATACTCCAATAGACCCAGTAATTGTAAGAGGATCAGCAAAAATTTGATCAGCACCAGCGGCGATATAATACCCACCTGAAGCTGCAACATTTCCCATTGAAACAATTACTGGCTTTTTGGTTTTTAAATTTTCAATTGCCCTCCAAAGAAGGTCAGAGGTCAAAGCGTTTCCTCCTGGAGATTCCACACGAAGCACAACCGCCTTAATCCAATCATCTTCAGATATCTCTTGGAGTGTTTTCACAAAAACTCCTTGAGC
>CAJJAB010000034.1 GCA_905181895.1 Flavobacteria bacterium MS024-2A
AGTGGAATGTTTACTGCACATCCAAGATTGGTATCTCAAGCACAACCAATACCAAAACTATCCTATAATGAAGCCATGGAGCTTTCCCACTTTGGCGCAAAAGTTATCTACCCTCCTACTCTTCAGCCCATAATAGAAAAAGAAATACCTATCCTAATCAAAAACACTTTTGATCAAGACGCCGATGGTACTATAATAGATTCAATAGGTAATCTCGAAGGAATTAATGGAACTGTTGTAAAAGGGATAAGTCATATTGATATGGTAGCTTTAGTAAGTCTTGAGGGAAGTGGTATGATTGGTATTCCTGGATTTTCTAAACGATTATTTGAATGTTTATCCTTAAAAAAAATTAACATTATCATGATTACCCAAGCTTCTTCGGAACACTCTATTTGTTTGGGCGTTAGGTCTGAAGATGCTTCAATAGCCAAAAATGCTATTGATGAACATTTTGCTTTTGAAATTTCTCTAAACAAGGTCTCACCAGCTAGTGTTGAAACAAACATGACTAACATCGCAGTCGTTGGGGATCGAATGAAAGATCATCAAGGAATAAGCGGAAAATTATTTAGTAGTTTAGGCGCAAACAATATTAACATCAGAGCTATTGCACAAGGAGCATCTGAAAGAAACATATCTATTATAATAAATCAAAAAAATACTCAAAAAGCTTTAAATTCTATTCATGAATGTTTTTTTGAAGAACAATCCAAGGAGTTAAATCTATTTATCACTGGTGTTGGAAATGTTGGAGGAAAACTTATTGATCAAATTTTTAACCAACAAGCCTACCTATTAGAGCATTTTTGTTTAAAAATTCGTGTAATTGCTCTTTCAAATTCAAGGAAAATGTTACTGGAGGATAAGCAAATTGACATATCGCAATGGAAAGATCAACTTAACAATAGTTCTACCAAAGCCAATCGCGAAGATTTTTTTAA
Source organism: Flavobacteria bacterium MS024-2A (assembly GCA_905181895.1). Taxonomy (GTDB): domain Bacteria; phylum Bacteroidota; class Bacteroidia; order Flavobacteriales; family Flavobacteriaceae; genus MS024-2A. The sequence continues at coordinate 945 of CAJJAB010000034.1, forward strand.
GCATATTAAAAAACTAAATTTACGTAACAGCATATTTATTGACAATACAGCAAATGAAAATATTTCTAATGAATATGGTCGCTATTTGGCACATAATATTGGAGTAGTAACTTGTAACAAAATTGCTTGTGCTGGTACCCTTGAAAATTACAATTATCTAAAGCAAATAGCTCGAAAATTTAATACTCCTTTTTTATTCGAAACAAACGTAGGTGCAGGACTACCTGTCATAGATACACTTAATAATCTAATCGCTTCAGGAGATGAAATTATTAAAATTCAAGCCATTTTATCAGGTAGTTTGAATTTTGTTTTCAATAATTTCACTCCAAAAACAACATTTAAAGATGTTGTTCAAAGTGCACAAGACGAAGGCTATACAGAACCAGATCCAAAAATTGATTTAAGCGGAGTTGACGTTGCAAGAAAAATATTAATTTTGGCTAGAGAGAGTAAATATTCACTTGAGTTAAATGATGTTGAAAATAAATCCTTTCTTCCTAAAGAAGTTTTGAATACTGATTCAAACGATGCGTTTTATAAAATGATTGAAAAAAATGAATCTCATTTTCAAAACTTATTGAATATTGCAAATAAAAAGGGTGCAAGGTTAAAATATGTTGCACAACTGGAAAATGGAAAAGCAAGTGTTGGACTTCAAGAAATTGATGTAAATCATGACTTTTATAACTTAGAGGGAAGTGATAATATCATCCTATTTTATACAAATCGCTATAGAAATCAACCTCTAATCATTAAGGGAGCTGGTGCCGGTGCCGAAGTTACCGCTGCAGGTATTTTTGGCGATATCATTAGAATTGGAAAACGCTAGTCTATGAATCAAATTAAAGTTTTTTGTCCTGGCAGCGTTGCAAATGTGTCCTGCGGATTTGATGTATTAGGTTTTTGTTTAGAACCTGTAGGAGACATCATGAGTGTCACAAAGACAGTGACTCCAGGAGTAACCATAGGAACAATATCCGGTCAAGATTTACCAAAAGATCCTGAAAAAAATGTTGCTAGTGTTGCAGTTAAATCCTTATTGGAAGCACATCCAAGCGAATACGGCTTTAGAATTGACATAGAGAAAAAAATCAAACCTGGAAGTGGTATTGGAAGTAGTGCAGCTAGTGCTGCAGGAGCTGTATTTGCAGTAAATGAACTAATAGGAAGACCCTACAGCAGAAATGAATTAATTCAATTTGCTATGGCTGGAGAGACATTAGCCAGCGGCGCAGCACATGCAGACAATTTGGCTCCAGTATTATTGGGAGGCTTTACTTTAGTTAGAAGCAATAAATCGTTAGATATTATCAAACTTCCCAGTCCACCCAAATTAGTTGCAACTGTCATACATCCAAAAATTGAATTAAAAACAATTCATTCAAGAGCCATACTAAAGAATACAATCCCTTTGGAAAAAGCAGTTCAACAGTGGGGAAATTTAGGTGCTTTTATCAGTGCATTGTACACTAATGATTACGAATTACTCTCAAGAAGTATGAAGGATAAAGTGATTGAGCCTTATAGAGCAATGCTTATTCCTAGATTTGAAGAAGTTAAAGCCTCTGCTATCCAGGCTGGTGCATTAGGTAGTGGCATTTCAGGATCGGGTCCTTCAATTTTTGCTTTATCGAAGAGTAATGAAATTGCTGAGCAAGTTGGCAATGCTATGAAAAAACAATTTGATGATTTAGGTCTGGAATATGATGTGTATATTTCTAATATTAATAATGAGGGAATAAAAATCCTGCACTAACTAATGAAATATTATAGTTTAAATTACAACTCTCAAGATATTTCATTTCTTGATGCAGTAAGAAAAGGATTAGCACCAGACCGTGGTCTTTATTTTCCTAAAAAAGTTCCAAAACTTCCTAAAACTTTTTTTAATAATATCAATAGTATTTCTAATCAAGAAATTGCCTTCAAGGTTATCCAACCTTATGTCGGTAAGGATATTCCAGAAAATCGATTAAAAAAAATCGTTGAAGACACCTTAAATTTTGAATTCCCAATCGTACCCATTTCAGATTCTGTAGCTACATTAGAATTATTTCAAGGCCCTACTCTGGCTTTTAAAGATGTTGGTGCACGGTTTATGGCTCGTTGCCTAGCTTATGCTAATATAAATAATAAAGATGAAAAGCTAACTGTTCTTGTAGCCACTTCTGGAGACACAGGGGGTGCAGTTGCTGATGGATTTTATAAAGTTAAAGGAGTCGATGTGGTTATTTTATATCCTAAAGGAAAAGTAAGTGAAATTCAAGAAAAACAACTTACTACACTCGGAGAAAATATAACAGCAATTGAAGTAGATGGAACTTTTGATGATTGTCAAGACATGGTGAAAAGTGCCTTTATTGACCAGGATTTAATTCAAAGTATGTCATTGACTTCAGCTAATTCTATCAATATTGCACGATGGCTCTCACAAATGTTCTATTATTTTATTGCTTATAAAAACAGAATACATCCTAATAAAAAGTTAGCGATTTCTGTACCAAGTGGAAATTTTGGAAATATTTGTGCCGGTCTGGTATCACAACAAATGGGACTACCAATAGATCAATTAATTGCCAGTACTAACATAAACAATACCGTGCCAAGTTACTTAAATTCAGGTGTTTATTCACCTAAAAAATCAAAATCTACAATTTCAAATGCAATGGATGTTGGAGATCCTAGCAATTTCATCCGAATTCAAAAGTTATTTAATAACGATATTTTTAAACTCAAAAAAATTCTTAAAGGATATTACTACACCGATTCTCAAACTAAAAAGGCTATTAAAGAAATTTATAAAATATCTGGATATACTGCTGATCCGCATGGTGCAGTTGGGTATTTAGGGTTAAAAGAATTTTTAAAAAATTCAAAAGAGGCCTACCAAGGACTCTTTTTAGAGACAGCTCATCCTATTAAATTTGTTGATATAGTGGAAAGGACTCTTAAAACATCGGTTGAAGTTCCTGAACGAATAAAACATGTTTTAAATCGAGAAAAATCGAGTATTCCCATTCACTCTTACGAACAGTTAAAATCCTTTCTTTTAAAGCGCTAATCGATTGTTAATGCTGGAAGAATAAAATCATCTAGCGGACTCTTTTCTTGCATTACTTTTTCAATTTCTTGCCAACTTCTTGGAGCATCTTCAGACAAATTTACAGGACCATTCTCAGTAATCAATATATCATCTTCAATACGAATACCAATATCCCACCATATGGAGTCACATGGGCTTCCACTGGGAATATAGATTCCAGGCTCAACGGTAATAACCATATTTGGAGAAAGATTTTTATATAACCCAGGATCATGAACATCCAAGCCAATATGATGTGCAATTCCGTGAGGTAAATATCGTCTGTACTGCTCTTCACTTTCAATTAATCCCAATTCCAAAAGACCTTTTTGAACTACTGCATAAGTTGCATCAGACACCGCACTAAAACTAGCTCCATTTACTGCTGCATTAATTCCAGCAGTTTGAGCATCATATACGATTTGATAGAGTGCTTTTTGTTCACCAGTAAAAGTTCCAGAAACAGGTATCGTTCGGGTGACATCAGCTGTGTAACCTTTATATTCAGCGCCCAAATCCATTAATATTAATTGCTTTTTTAGATCAATTTTGTCATTCGTTATATAATGCAAAACACAAGCATTATCTCCCGCACCTACAATGGAGGGATAACCCTCGTGGGCTGCACCATACTTCTTGAAAACCAATTGATGAATACCTTGAACTTCTCGCTCTGTCATTCCAGGATGAATCGCTTTCATTACTTCCAATTGCCCTTGTGCAGAAATGCGAACAGCTTTTTTAATCAATCGAATTTCTTCAGCAGTTTTACTCTCTCTTAAACTTGCCATTATATATGTTAATTGATCGATATCAAAATTATAATCCTTAACCAAAAAGGCACTCTGTATCTTCAAATCTGTAAGAATTTTATTATCACCTAGCTGCATAAAATCTTGGATGACAATATCGTGCCTTAGGGTAGTGTCACTAACCATCATGAAGGAAATTCTTTTTTTTAAATTGGTTACCTCTGCACCCGATGCCGTTCGTATTTTTTTATAAAGACGATAGCGATCTGCATCAAAATTATCTGGATAATTAATCGCCTTTTTAAACTGCTGCTGCAAATCAAATAAATCACTTGAATCATCTCTATCATCGCGAACATCATTTATAAAGTCGAACATTAAAACAGTATCAAATCTTTTAAAATCATTTTGCTCTTTAGAAAATTTTGTTTTATTCGCAACTCGATCTAATCCCATTTTTTGTGCCCCTTCAATGCCTAATTGTTTTCCGTTCCACATTTCATTTCTAGCATCTCGATCTCTTACGTATAATTTTTCGTGATAAGTACCTTCAATATCTTTTTGTGGATTACTATAAACTAACAAAACTGCATGCGGTTCATTCCACCCTGTTAGGTAATAAAAATTTGGATCAGGGTGATATTCGAAGTCTACATCATTGGCTCTATTTCGAACTGGAGCAGAAAAAAAAATAGACACACTATTTTTTGGAAGTTTTTCACGTAATTGCTCACGTCTTTTTTTATGAAATTCAGTTGAAAGTTCCGACTTTTGAGCTAAAATAGAAAAGGATAAAAAAAGTAATCCAATAAAACATGTGAGCGGCATGTTAACTCGTTTTAACTTTATTGAAATTAGCATTATTATATTTTAGTATGAAATTATGAAAAAAACAACACTCTACAGTACACATTTGGAGCTCAATGCTAAAATGACACCATTTGGTGGATATGAAATGCCTGTGCAATACATTGGGGTCACTAAAGAACATCTTTCTGTAAGAAATAATTTAGGTGTTTTTGATGTTTCACACATGGGAGAATTTTTGGTTTCAGGTGCTAAAGCCTTTGATCTTTTGCAATATATCTGTAGTAATGATATTTTAAAAATTACCATTGGAAAGGCACAATACAATTATTTTCCAAACGAAGCAGGGGGTATTGTAGATGATTTAATTGTTTATCGCTTAAAAGAAGCTGAATATCTGTTAGTGGTAAATGCCTCAAACATTGAAAAAGATTGGAATTGGGTAGAAAAACATAATTTGAATTTTGGAGCAACGCTTGAAAATAAGTCTGAAGAAACGGCTCTATTGGCCATCCAAGGACCGAAAGCTATTGAAGCCATGCAAAAATTAACTAATGTTAGCTTAATCAATCTTCCCTATTATGCCCATACATCAGCCACTTTTGCAGGTTGTGAAAACACCTTGATTGCAACCACAGGTTATACTGGTTCTGGGGGAATTGAAATTTATTTTCCAGCTAATAAAGCTCCTGAAATATGGCGTGCTATTATGGAGGCTGGATCGGGATTTAACATCGTTCCTGCTGGACTTGCTGCTCGCGACACACTTCGTTTAGAAATGGGCTATTGCTTATATGGAAATGAAATAAATGACCACACCTCTCCCCTTGCCGCTGGGTTAGGATGGGTCACAAAACTTGAAACTGGAACGTTTAATTCTAAAATGTTAAAACTCCAAAAGCAACAAGGAATTTCAAAAAGGTTAGTTGGATTTGTTCTGAATACAAAGGGTATTCCAAGATCAGGGTATGAGATTGTTAATCGTTCAGGAGAATTAATCGGGAATGTAACTTCAGGAACACATTCTCCAATCTTGTCTCAAGGAATAGGCTTAGGGTATGTGGCTGAAAATTATTCTAAACTCGATACTGAAATTGCAATACGTATTAGAGAAAAAAATTGTTTTGCACGAGTTGTAAAACTACCCTTCATAAAAAAATAAATCTTGAAATCTATTTTAATATTAGGCGGGAGTGGTTATATTGGGAATACTCTTTACAAGGAATTAGCTCCCTATTACAATACATTTGCCACCTATAATTCATCCAAATATTTTACTAAAAACAAGCACTTCTTTCCTTTGAATATCGAAGAAGATAGTCCTCAAGTTATTCTCAGAGAAGTAAAACCTAAACTGATAATATCCTCTTTAAGAGGTGATTTTAACGCGCAATTAGAAACACACAGCTTTCTAACAGATTATATAAGAAATAAAAATTGTAGAATTCTGTTTTTATCTTCTGCTAATGTTTTTGACTCTTTCCTACATTACCCATCTTATGAATATGACAAAACGCTCTCAGAAAGTATTTACGGACGTTTCAAGATAAAAATTGAAAATCAACTAATGCGTCTTGCTACTGGTAAATACACCATTGCAAGATTGCCTATGATTTTTGGATTAAATGCTCCACGTACTCTTGAAATTGACACTGCTTTAAGAGAAGATCTCCCTATTGAAGTTTTTCCAAATACCATTATAAATGTAAATAGCGATATCCGATTAAGTCAACAAATACATTATTTAATCAATCAACAGAGGACAGGTATTTTTCATTTAGGGAGTTCCGATTTGATTTCACATTTTGATTTTATTAAAACAATTGTAGAAAAAAGACATTATAAACCGGGGATATTTAAACAAGTATTTACTTCCAATAAAATTCGGTATTTAGCTACTTTACCCAAAGAGAATAAGCTTCCAAGCAACCTACTCCCCTCTTATACAAATATAATCGATGATCTTACCTTAGTTGACTCAAGAAAGCACCGCTAATTTTTTTATTTTAGCTCAAAATAAAACATAATGGGAAGAGCCTTTGAATTTCGAAAAGCAAGAAAAATGAAACGCTGGTCTGCAATGGCCAAAACATTTACTCGAATTGGGAAAGACATTGTAATGTCTGTTAAAGAAGGAGGTCCAGATCCTGAAAATAATTCAAGACTTCGTGCTGTAATTCAAAACGCAAAAGCTGCCAACATGCCTAAAGAAAATGTTGAGCGCGCCATAAAAAAAGCTTCTGATAAAGATACCAGTGACTTTAAAGAAGTTCTCTTTGAAGGGTACGCTCCAAATGGTATTGCTATTTTAGTAGAAACTGCTACAGACAACAATAACAGAACAGTTGCTAATGTTCGATCTTATTTCAATAAAGCAAATGGAAATCTTGGAACAGCAGGGTCTGTAGAATTCATGTTTGATCGGATCTGTAACTTTAGGATTGATCAAACTGGCCTTGATTTAGAAGAAATTGAACTTGAGTTCATTGATTTCGGAGTAGAGGAAGTTTTTGTTGATGAGGATGGATTATTATTATATGCTCCTTTCGAAAACTTTGGTGAGTTACAAAAAGAGTTAGAGCGAAGGTCATTTGAAATTCTTTCTTCTGGTTTTGATCGTATCCCTCAAATTACTAAACAACTTAATAAAGAAGCACAGCAGGAAGTTTTAAGTCTGATTGAGAAAATTGAAGAGGACGAGGATGTACATCAAGTTTATCATGCTTTAGATATCAAAGAATAGTTAGAAACTCTTCTCTGGGGAATATCCCTTTACCCCTTTGAACAGTCCCTCAAAGAATTTAAAATCTTTTTTTTTATCTTTTGTTGGATAAAAAATGGGATGGACTTTGACCCTTTTATTTGCATAGTCAAAACTAACAGGAACAATAGGTACTTTAGCCTTTTTTGCGATGTGATAAAAACCCGTTCTCAATTTTGTCACCTTTTCACGTGTTCCCTCAGGAGCAAGTGCAATTCTAAATTTTTCATGTGCTTCAAAAACTGCAACCATTGAATCTACTGAACCTGTATTTCCTGATCGATCTATAGGAGCACCCCCCATGCCTTTGAAAAACCAAGATGTTAAAGGGCTAAATAATTCCTTTTTCCCAACAAAATTAATCATTTCACCAGAAACACTTCTAACCAATATGCCAATGAAAAAATCTAACCAACTAGTATGAGGAATTACAGCAACAATATATTTAGGTATTTTAGGAAAAGTTCCTACCAATTCCCATCTTAATAAAAAATTAAATAAAAATCTAGATAAAATACGCATCATTTTCATTCAATTGTTAGAAAATCGTCATCTGGAAAACCAATCATAAATAGTTGCTTTTTAGCACGTGTTATTGCTGTATATAACCATCGAAGGTAATCCCTATCTGGCCCCTCTGCAAGATATGGTTTTTCAATAAATACATTTTCCCATTGCCCTCCTTGTGATTTATGACAAGTTACTGCATAAGAATACTTTACTTGTAAGGCATTGAAATAAGGGTTATTCTTGACTTTTAAAAATTTTTTGTATTTAGACTTTTCTGAAGCATAATCTTCTAAAACTTCCTGATATAATCGATTGCCTTCTTCGTAGGAAAGTGAGGGTGTTTCTGACTTTAATGTATTTAAAAGTAATACTGTATCAAACGAATCTTCTTCTGGGTAATCAACCAAACTTACTGATACCTCAGCAAAAGAAAATCCATATAGCTCTTTTTTAGACTGAATTGCATCCACTCGAACCACGTCTCCGTTAGCAATAAATCCAGGCTTGGATTCTGGTGTTAACCAGAAATAATTATTCTTTACAACCATTAATTGATCTCCAACAGAAAGTTCATCTTCAAGTCCCAAAATACGTTTTCTAATATTTTCATTGTAGATATTAGCACGCTTATTAGATCGAACGATAAAGATTGTTTGATCTGTCCCAGAGTCTCTAAATGCATTTTCAATTGCCTCAAAAAGATCCATCCCATTGTTAGTATATAAAATATCTGAAAAACCTTTGACATTAAATTTAAATTGATCGTAAACATTATTGTTTAATTGTGAGCGCAGGAGTGTAGCGTTATTTAATATTCCAGAGTCTTTTGCTTGACGAACTACTGCATCTAATTTTACACTGTATATTTTATCAAAATGAAACTGTGTTAACTCTTCTGGGTCTAATGCTGGACTTATGTTTAGGTGAACCGGTGGTAATTGTGCTGGATCACCTACAAAAATTAACCTACATTGATCTCCACTACTAACATATTGAACAACATCATGAAGTAAAGACCCATTTTCAAAAAGTTTTGCATTTTGTCGATCATCTCCAATCATTGAAGCCTCATCAATAATGAAAATAGTTTTACGAAATTTATTTGCTTTAAGCTGAAACTGCATTTTACCTCTTGATTCAGGCTTAGGATAATAAATCTGTTTATGAATCGTTTTTGCAGAAAATCTTGAATAAGTTGACATAACTTTTGCTGCTCGTCCTGTTGGTGCCATTAAAATTGCTTTATGATCAGCAAGCTTCAGTTGTTTAACTAAAGAACCTATTAAAGTTGTTTTCCCCGTTCCTGCATAACCTGTTAACAAAAATGCAGTATTCTTTTCTTTTGAAAAAATAAAATTAGTAATCTGAGGAAACCATTCAATCTGGGATTTAGTTGGGGGAAAAGGAAAACTAGTTTCGAGTTCGTGAAGAAATTTCTCTTGGGTCATAAAGTAAATAAAGTCTAAATATAAATCATTTTAAATACTTTTCTGAGTCAAAAAAATTTGTAGATTTGTTTTAATAAATTTACATAAAACAATGAAAATAGGCATTCAAGTCTTTCTATGGGTAGCATCTATATTTTTTGCTTACAAGATTTATGATTCAATCAATGGTCCCTTGCAATTCAATCAAAAGAAAAACGAACGTTACGCGACAGTAATTGATCGTTTAAAAGATATTAGATCGGCTCAAATTGCTTACAAAGATGTCAAAGGTGTTTTTTCTAATAATTTCGACAGTTTGATAGAATTTGTAGATAAAGGGCATTTTACACTTATTGAAAAGAGAGATTCTTCATTTTTAGAATACGACCGGATATACAGAATAGATATGCTTCGTGAAGTAGTCGTTATAGATACATTAGGAACAGTTGAAGTAAAAGATTCCCTTTTTAAAAATTCCGATGAATATAAAGAAATGGCTTTTATCCCTATTAATGGAGTGAACGGACAAAAATTTGAAATTGCATCAAAAGTAATTGATAAGAACGGATATAAAGTTCCTGTATTTGAAGTTAAAGTTAAAAAAAGTGTGATCCTTTTTGACCAAAATAAAGATCTAATTAAGCAGGAGAACGAAACTATAGCTGTAGATGGTGTTAATGGTCCCGAAATTGTTTTGGGATCCCTTACCACTGTTAGTACTAATGGAAACTGGCCAACCATTTTTGATGCCAAATAGGAATAAAATCATACAACATAATGAATTATCCATTCACTCTTTTGCGAATGGATTTTCTTTTTGTAGCAAAAGCAAAATAGATTTTTTACCTACAAATAATGACCAGAAAGAATTTAAAAAAGCTTTTGAAGAACTTATAGACTACTATCCAAAAAATACATTTTCCTCTATTAGTCTCGTTCACTTTGAGGACCCATCTACTTTTGTGCCAAAAGCCCTCTTCGATGAAGCCAATTTGGAACGCTATTTAAAACATTACAAAACAAACAAAGGAAAATCTTATTTTCAATATGATGCGCCAGATCAAAGTAACCTTGTAAATGTTTATTCTTATCCCAAAAAGGTAAAAATAATTTTAGAAGATATTATAAATGATTTTCAAGAAACACATTACAATTCATTACTTTCAAGAACTATATTAAATATAGCAACTACAAAAACTCAATTATATATTCATCTACAAAAAGACTGTATGGATCTATTTTTAACTATGGATAAATCTATTGTTTTTCATAATAGATTTAGCGTTCTAAGTGAAGATGAATTTCTTTATTATACCTTTTTTGTAGTCGAACAATTTAAATTAGAAAGCAATGCTTTTGATATTATCTTTTTAGGTAAAATTGATTTATTTAATTCATTTTATAATGCTATTAAAATTTACCATCAAAATATTCATTTTCATCAAGAGTTCATTATCGGCAAACTGGCTGTCGAAAATCATAATGCTCCTTTTTTGTCACAATGTTTTAGCTAATGCGAATCATTTCAGGGACACACAAAGGACGTAGAATTTCTGCACCAAAAAAATTACCTGTTCGCCCAACAACAGATCGATCAAAAGAAGGACTTTTTAACATACTTCAACACCGAACGGATTTAAAGTCCTTAGAGGTTTTAGACCTTTTTTCTGGCACTGGAAACATTAGTTACGAGTTTGCTTCACGTGGGGTAAAAAAAATTTTAGCAGTTGATCAAAACCGCCATTGCATAAATTTTATACAAAAAACTGCAGCTGAACTTGAATTAGACATTAATTGTTTACAGGGCGAATCAATTACTTTTCTTGAAAAAAATATAGCTTCTTATGATTTGATATTTGCTGACCCCCCCTATGATTGGCTTGGTGAAACTTATTTGATACTTTTGGATCAAGCAAGAAAAAATCTAAAAATAAATGGTATAATTATTTTTGAGCATAGTAATTTCATTGATCTATCCAAGGGACAAGGTTTTGATTTTTCAAGAAACTATGGTGG
>CAJJAB010000035.1 GCA_905181895.1 Flavobacteria bacterium MS024-2A
GATAGTTTTATAATAAGAAATAATTGTTTCCAATTGGGGTATTTTTTTTTGTGAATTAAAGTTTTCTAAAAAAAAAATATAAACTATTTATTAATTAAGTTAAAAATTTTGTTTCTTAGTTTTAACAATAACATATATAAATTATGAACCGCAAAAACTTTATTAAGAAATCTGCTTTAATTACTGGAGCTGGATTGATACTTCCTGGTTACACAACTCTACAAAATGGCGCAAATATTTTAGGAGCAAATGACATCATTAATATCGGAGCTATTGGAATAAATGGTATGGGCTGGGCTGATACCAAAGCACTTTTAAAAATTCCTGGTGTGAAATTAACAGCAATTTGTGATGTTGATCAAAACGTATTAGATAAGCGAGAAGCAGAAATGAAATCAAAAGGAGTTAAAGTCAAAACTTTTTCAGATTATAGAAAACTTCTCGAACAAAAAGATATTGATGTTGTTGTTATAGGTTCTCCCGATCATTGGCATGCTTTAATGATGATTCATGCTTCAGAAGCCGGTAAGCATGTGTACTGTGAAAAACCAATAGGTAATTCAGTAGGCGAGTGCCGAGCAATGGTTGCAGCACAAGAGCGTTATGGAAATGTTGTACAAGTAGGTCAATGGCAGAGAAGTCAGCAGCATTTTCAAGATGCTGTTAAATTTATTGAATCTGGAGTTCTTGGACCTATTAGAACCGTTAAGGTATGGTGTTATCAAGGATGGATGAGGCCGGAGCCTATTGTTGCGAACAGTAATCCTCCGAAAGGTGTTGATTACAAGAGTTGGCTAGGTCCTGCTCAAAGCAAACCTTTTAATGCAAGTCGTTTTCATTTTCATTTTCGTTGGTTTTGGGATTATGCAGGTGGTTTAATGACAGACTGGGGAGTCCATCTTTTAGACTATGCTTTGCTTGGAATGCAAGCTTCTTTACCAAAAACAATCGTTGGTTTAGGAGGAAAATTTGCTTATCCCAACCTGGCTGAGGAAACACCAGATACCTTGACTACTCTTTATGAATTTGATCAATTCAATATGGTTTGGGATTCAGCAATGGGAATTGATAATGGTTCTTATAATCGAGATCATGGAATAGCATTTATAGGAAATAATGCTACCTTAATATTAAACCGAGGTGGATGGGAAGTCGTTGAAGAAGGAAGAAGTGAGAATAAGGTTGCCAAACCCTTAGTAAAACCATCAGACAGAGGTTTAGACAAGCATGCTCAAAATTTTGTTGACGCCATGAGAGCTAATGATCCATCAATTGTCAATTGTTCTATTCAAGATGGAGCCCATGTTGCAACTGTTGCGCAAATGGGTAATATTTCTTATCGCTCTGGTGAAAAATTGATCTGGGATGCTGCTAAAAAAGGCTTTAGCGACTCGGCTATAAATGACAAATATTTGACAAATGCTTATCACAATGGGTACAAGCTCCCTTTAGTTTAATTTAATTAGTATGAAATATTTTTTATCATTTTTTTTAGTTGTACAATTTGTTTTTACTCAAAACAAAATGAATCCAGAAGATACTGAGGTATGGGAGCCAGAGCCTAAATTAGTTAAACCTGGAGTTTTTGACTCTCCTCCGAGTGATGCCATTGTACTTTTTGACGGTTCTGATTTTTCTAAGTGGAGAAATGAACTTACTAAGGGTGCTGTTGAATGGATTATAAATTCTGACAAAAGTATGACCGTAAAACCGACTACTGGTGGAATAGAAACTATAGAAGAGCACGGTTCTATCCAACTCCATGTTGAATGGAAATCCCCAACAGTTATTAAGGGTGAAGGACAGGGAAGAGGAAACAGTGGGATTATTTTCCAACGAAGGTATGAGGTTCAAGTACTAGATAGTTATCAAAATAGAACTTATTCAAATGGACAGGCAGGTTCAATTTACAAACAGTATATCCCCTTAGTAAATGCAATGAGACCCACTGGAGAATGGCAAGTTTATGATATTGTTTTTAATGCTCCAGAATTTAATGAGGTTGGGAATGAAATTAAGTCTGGAAGTTTTATTGTTTTTCACAATGGAGTTCTTATCCAAAATGTTACAGAAATTCAAGGTACTACAGAATATATAGGAGTTCCTCAAAAAGGGCGAGATGTAATGCCAAGATATATTACAGCGGATAAAACTTACCGATCATTATTGTTACAGGATCACGGCGATCTGGTAAGTTACAGGAATATATGGATGCGAAAGCTCTAGGAATTATTAATATCTCTTTTTAGACCCACTGTTAGATTTTTTTTTCTCTTTTCTTTTAGGGGAGAAAGTCTTTCCTTTTTTAGTAAGTTCAACATTTACTTTTCGATCATCCATTATAAGATTATCAAAAGCTTTTAAAACTAGATCTCTATGTTTCTTATGGGTAGAGAAAAATGAGAAATTCTTCATTACTTCTACTTGAAACACATCATCTTGATCTAAACTTAAAAACGATCGAAGAAAGTCTTTTAAAGTGGTCCATTCATATTGATCTTTTGCACCAACATTAATAAAAAAGCGGTCTTTATCTTTTGGATCATTTATTATACGATCGCCTCTTTCAAATCCACTTTCAGAACCTCTTCCGTTACGCCTAGGACCTCTATCAGAACGAATTTCACCACTAAAATCTAGGGCTTTTGGATGCAAGTCAAAAGATTTAAACTCTTTAGATAACATTAACTCGATTAAGACTTCTTTAGAGATCTCTTCAAAAGCTATTATTACTTTATTAAGGTGGTTGTGCAAGTCACTTTTAATTGGGGTAGTTTTAACTTGATCTACCCAGTGATTTATTTTAGAAGTAAATACTTCCTCAGCGGAGGGCATTTGAATCTCTGTAAGTTTTGTTTGTAATTTGCTTTCAATTGACTTAATTTTTCTTCGGTCAGATTTAGTAACAAAAATTATTGAAGTACCTTTTTTACCTGCCCTACCAGTACGTCCGCTTCTATGGGTATATACTTCAGTTTCATCAGGAAGTTGGTAATTTATTACGTGAGTAATATCATCGACATCAATACCTCGTGCTGCGACATCGGTAGCTACGAGAAGTTGTATTTTTTTCTTACGAAAAGATTGCATAACAATATCACGTTGGTTTTGACTCAAATCACCGTGAATAGCTGCTGCTTTATATCCGTCTTGTATTAGTTTATCAGCTACTTTTTGAGTTTCGATTTTTGTCCGACAAAAAACAACACCAAAAATATCTGTATTCATACTAACTACTGCTCGTAGGGCAGCATAACGCTCTCTTCCGGGAACAATAAAGTATTGGTGTTCAATATTTTTAGCGCCAGAGTTTTTGGTCCCAACAGTAACTTCTTGGGGACTATTCATGAATTTTTTAGCAATTCTATTTACCTCTGGAGGCATTGTAGCTGAAAAAAGCCATGAGTTTTTATCATTTGGTGTATGCGTTAAAATATCTTTTATGTCTTCGTAAAAGCCCATATTAAGCATTTCATCTGCTTCGTCTAATACGCAATATTGAATGGCACTAATATCAACGAGTTTTCGCTTAATCATGTCTTTTAAACGGCCAGGAGTAGCAACTACAATTTGGGCACCTCGTTTTATCTTATTCGCTTGTTCTTGTATATTTGCACCTCCGTAAATTGCAACAATATTTACTCCCTTAATCGCATGTCCGTATATTGCAATTTCATTTGTAATTTGTATGCATAATTCACGAGTGGGAGATAAAATGAGTCCTTGAGTCATACGATTGCTTGCATCAATTCTTTGGAGCATGGGAAAGCCAAATGCGGCTGTTTTACCGGTACCAGTTTGCGCTAAAGCAACTAGGTCTGTGTTATGCTCTAGTAATAAGGGTATTACTTTATCTTGAACCTCCGTTGGAGTTTCGAATCCTAGCTTTTCAACGGCTTTTAGAAGTTCTGCGTTGAGTCCTAGGGACTTAAAAGTTGTCATATATTTTATTCTGGGTGCAAAAGTAATCTAAATTAAGTGGTTAAAACTTCTTTTAGCACATATTTTATCTTACTTCAGATTTATAATAAAAAAACCTCTTCTAAACGGGAAGAGGTTTTTTTAGATCTAATTAAGAGTTACTACATAGTAAAACCTTGTCTATAGTCACGAGAAACAAACTGATTTGCCGCTTCTAGATTCGTAACTCGCATTTTTTCACCATCCCAAAGAAGCTTTTTACGCGCAAAATAACCCATCCTTCCATTTTCTTTCTCTTCTCGAAGCATGTAACTTCTAATAGCTAGATTACCCATTAAAACTGTCTCAGTCATTGGGCCTGCATAATCAAAAGATGAAGTAAGTCCCAAATGTTCTTTACTATTGAAGCCAGCTTTACATGCATCAACCCACTTTCGTTGGTGACCATATTCTGGTTCTAATATCTCTTCAACCTCAGCACCAAATTCTGTAGTGCCATCAAATAAAAATAATTTTGGCATTAAAGGAGAATTATCATTAATATTAGTGGTTATAATTCCCTTTTCACCAATCATGATAACTCCATTGGCACTGTCAACGCCACCAATATCACTATTTGCAGGAATAATATCTGGGTGTGGAGGACGGATTCCACCGTCACTCCAGCTCATTTTAATCGCCGATTTACTTTTCACTGTAGCGTCAAAATTAATACTAATTAAAGACGATGGTGGGCATCCCTCCGGAAGGTAGTCAGCAGTCCACATTTTAGAATACACGCTTCCTACACTACATTCAGCAGAAGTTGGATATTTCAAACCTAGAGTACGGAATGGAATATCAATAAGATGGCAGCCAACATCTCCAAGGGCACCAGTTCCATAATCCCACCATCCACGCCAGCTAAAAGGATGCATGTTTGGGGTGTAAGGTTTTTCTTTTGCAGGTCCTAGCCATAAATTCCAATTTAAGGCATCAGGTTTCATATTTTGGTTAGGTTTTGGCATTTGAATTCCTTGGGGCCAAACAGGACGGTTAGTCCATATTTTAATCTCAGAAATTGGACCTATAGCATCAGTGTCTATCCAATTTTGTACCATATTTAACAGCGGATTTGATCCTCCTTGGTTTCCCATTTGAGTGACAACTTTTTGATCTCTTGCCATTTCTGTAAGAATTCGTGCTTCACTAATATTATGCGACATAGGCTTTTGAACATAAACATGCTTTCCTCTTTGCATAGCAAATACAGCTGCAGGACCATGAATATGGTCTGGGGTTGAAATTGTTACAGCGTCAATATCTTTTTCTTTGTCTAACATGACACGATAATCAGCATATTGTTTTGCTTTAGGGAATTTCTTTGCTGTACCAGATGCACTTCCTGAAAAGTCAACATCACAAAGTGCAGCCACATGTTCTCTTCCCTGGACAGAAGCATTAGTTATGTCACTTGCCCCTTTTCCTCCTGATCCTATTGCTGCAAGGTTGAGTTGGTCACTGGGTGAAATAAAACCTGGACCACCCAAAACATTTCTAGGAACAATGAATATTGATGAGGCAAGTGCACTTTTTTTTAGAAATTCTCTTCGTGTGTCTTTTTTATCTTTTTTCATCTTGAAATTTTTCTTTTTGTTTGATTACAAATAACAAAATTATATTATTTTGAAATAATTTAATTTTAATGTAATACTACAATCATACTTCAATTTAAATAAATTATTCTTAATTAGGTAAATTAATAGAGGCCATTTTTGATAAATTATTTTTAATTTTAAATTGGTTTAAGTTCCCGTTAATTTTAAAAAAGAAAATGAAAAACACTTTTATCTTTAGTTTCCTTTTTATGTCAATATTTGTTTTTTCTCAACGGGGAAAAACAGGTGATAAAACATTTGCAGACAAATTTCCTGAAGAGATTTTTAATACAGTATCAAATGCATCATTGAAAATGATTAATGAAGTAGATCATGATATTATCGTTTTGGTTCGTGATCAGTACAAGAAATATTTACGACATGTATATATACGAAATAACGGAAATTACACTTTTCAGCAGTTACCTATAACTCGCTTATATGTTCAATTTAAGTCCAAGGAATTTTATTATGAAGACATTGAGCGCACAGTTATTAATTTTGGTGAAAAACACACTTTCAATTTTTTCTTTGATCCAACACAAACTCAGAATTACATTAAAATCTCTGAGAAGGATTTTTTTAATCCATAATTTTTTCACGCTCTATTTTCTTTTGTTAATTAAACCTTTAGAAAGACTATGTTATAAGTTGTCTAAATTAATAGATATAATAATAATCCAGATAATTATTGTAATCACAAAGCTTAATAAAACTAAAAAAGCCCCAATATCTTTTGCCCTTTTTGCTAGTTCATGATACTCTGTGGTATATAAATCTACCACTCTTTCAATTGCGCTATTAATAATTTCTGAAAACAGGGGTATCAAAAGAGAAAGGGATAGTATGATTTTATAGTTAAATTTAAAAGGTAAAACAAAAACAATAAAATTTAAAATTAAAAACAGGACAAGTTCTATCCTAAAGGACTTCTCTGTTAGAATCATATCTTTTAACCCTGATAGTGCGTATTTAGTATTTTTGATGAACGAATATTTTGGTTTACTCATAATTAATTTAAAATATTTACAATTTATTATTTAAAAAGACAAATACCACAGTAAATTATCATGAAAACAGGTTTGATTTATCAGACCAATCAAATTTGTTTTATAAGATATCATTTAATTTATAGCATAATTTGTAATACTAAATTATTAGAAATGAAAAATAAAATCATGAAATCTATTTTTAGACTTCGTTTGGAAGAGTTTATGGCATTGATTTTACTGATTCCAATGCTGTTTTTTCTAATTATATTTAATGATAAAGAAGGCTTTAGAGCCTCTAATATTGATCGATTTCTTATCACATTGTTAGTGTTTTTTTTGTTTTTAGCTATCATCAAGTTGAAAGATTTAAATTCGCTTCAAGATTCTAAAATTGGACGTTGGATTAGTGCACTGCTTAATTTTCTTCGAGAAACTCTTCCTTTTGCATTTTGTATTTCAATTTATACAAATATGCATGATATGGTTCACTTGGTCAATCCTAATGATGTTGATGCTTCTTTAATAGCATGGGATGAATATATCTTAGGTACACAACCCGCTTTATATTTTGAGCAATTCATTACACCCAATTTGACAGACTTTATGTATTTTTCATATGGAATGTTTTTAATATATGTTCTCTTTTTTCCTTTTATGCTTTATGCTAAAGGCGACATGATCGCTTTTCGCGAAACAACAGTTTCTATAATTCTTACTTTTTATATTGGTTATATTGGATATGTTATTTTCCCTGCAGTTGGACCAAAATTCACCTTATCACATTTATTTGAAAAATCATTAACAGGGAGTTATATTACTGATCAAATTTCTACTTTAATGGATTATGAAATTTCTATTTTTACACGTCGAGATTGTTTTCCGAGTTTGCACAATGGAATCATCCTTTTGATTCTATTGTTTGCTTTTAAGCATAAAAGATCTTTTGGGTTGTTGTTCCTTCCTTTTGCTATTTCTTTATTTATTTCAACACTCTACTTAAGATATCATTATTTTGTAGATATGATAGCAGGTTATATCTTGGCTATATCTATGTTTTTAATTGGGCCAAAACTTCATAGATGGTGGAGTATGAAGCGATATTAACTTTAAAGTATCTAAAAATGAATAAAGTATTTAAAATATCCTTGATTTCTAGCTTAGCTGGTTTTTTATTTGGTTTTGATACCGTTGTGATTTCTGGTGCTGACAAACAACTCCAGGCCTTATGGAATACCTCTGATCTTTTTCATGGAACTTTTATAATGTCTATGGCTCTCTGGGGAACAGTCCTAGGAGCTATTTTCGCTAGCTATCCTTGCAATTATTTTGGTCGAAAAAACACTTTAATTGGGATAGGAGTTTTATACCTATTTTCCGCTTTAGGCTCTGGATTATCTTTAGATCCTTACAGTTTTTCATTTTTCCGCTTCCTTGGAGGAATTGGAGTAGGTGCTTCGACTATTGCTGCACCTACCTATGTTTCTGAAATTTCACCTGCTAAAAAAAGAGGTCAATTAGTTGCTTTATACCAATTCAATATTGTATTTGGAATTCTAATCGCTTTTGTTTCAAATTTTCTACTTAGAGATTTTGGCACACAACCTTGGAGGTGGATGATTGGCATAGAAGCACTTCCATCAGTATTATATCTCATAGGGATTGTATCGGTACCTAAAAGTCCTCGATGGGTGCTTTTTAAAAAGAAGAATTTAACAAAAGCACAGGCCATATTTAAAGAAATTAATGGAAATGAATTAACTGAATCTGAAATTGAAGAAATTAATTTAGAACAAGATTCAGCAACTAGTCAAAAGTTTTTGTTTTCTAAAACCTATCGGTTCCCATTAATCCTAGCTTTTTTAATTGCTTTTTTTAATCAGCTTTCTGGGATTAATGCTTTTTTATATTATGCTCCTCGTATTTTTGAAGCTGCCGGTTTGCAAGAAAGTGCTGCTTTATTAAGTAGTATTGGAATTGGTGTAACAAATTTAATATTTACCCTTTTAGGTTTGTACTTGATAGATAAAATAGGGAGAAGGTTACTAATGATTATTGGTTCTATTGGGTATATATTATCATTATCATTAGTTTCAATTGCGTTTTTACAAGGATGGCAAGGTATTAGTATTCCTATATTTTTATTTCTCTTTATTGCCTCTCACGCTATTGGACAAGGAGCAGTCATCTGGGTATTTATTTCAGAGATTTTTCCGGACAGTCTTCGAGCTCAAGGTCAGTCTTTTGGAAGTTCTGTTCATTGGATACTAGCTGCTTTAATTACACTTTTCATGCCTATTGTACTATCAGCTTTTTCAAACCCTGGTTATGTTTTCATACTGTTCGCAGGAATGATGATTCTTCAGCTTATATTTGTACTATTTTTAATGCCCGAGACTAAAGGATTTACTCTCGAACGCTTAAACAAACTTTTAATAAAATAACTAATGAAGGAAGTTGTTTGTTTTGGTGAAGTCCTTTGGGATATTTATTCCGATGAGAAAAAGCCGGGAGGAGCTCCTTTAAATGTTGCCCTTCGGATGAAATCTTTTGGGTTTAATACACACATGATAAGTAGCGTAGGGAATGATGATTTAGGTAGAGAATTACTTACAGTACTAGAACAAAAAGGCATTGATTCAAAACATATCCAAATAAGTAAAGATTTTGATACAGGAACCGTAGGTGTCACATTAGATAAAAACGGATCTGCTTCTTACAAAATAAATCATCCTGTAAGTTGGGATAAAATTGAACTACTTCCTGAATATAAAAAGCTTGTTTCCTCATCTAATGCATTTATTTTTGGAAGCTTAATAGCTCGAGATTCTGTTTCTAAAAAGTGTTTGCTTGTTTTATTAAAAAAATCAACTTATAAAATTTTTGATTTAAATCTTAGAGCACCTCACTACTCCATTTCTGACCTTGAGTTTTATATGAATCAGGCTGATTTTATTAAATTCAACGATGAAGAAATAGAGGAGATTTGTAATGCTTTTGGGAGCAAAAAGAACAACCTTGAAGAACAGGTTTTATTCATTTCTAAAAAAACGAATACATCTTCTATCTGTGTTACACTTGGTAAAGATGGTGCCCTATTATTACATAAAGGCTCGTTTTACATACAAAAAGGATATGCGGTTGTTGTAAAAGATACAGTCGGTGCGGGAGATTCGTTCCTAGGAACGCTTATAAGCTTGATTATAAATAATTGTGATCCAGCAGAAGCTTTAGATAAGGCCTGTGCAACAGGAGCTCTAGTTTGTCAAAATATTGGTGCTAATCCAGAAATATCAGAAACAGAGCTTGCCGATTTTATGAGCTCTTTTTGCCCAAAATAAACTATTTGAATTAATCGTAAAAGAATAAATCTTTATTTCTAAGCATATCACAAATCTATTTATTCATATCTCATTACATTTATGATTATTATTTTGACTCAAAATATTATTACCATGAGGTTTATATCCACACTCATTGTGCTTTGTTTTTTTAACGTATTTATTGTCATTGCTCAAAGCAATCAATTAAGTCGCCGACCGCAAATAAAAACCAATCCAATCATAACTGCGCCAGTTATTGATGGTGATGTACTGGGCGATTTAGTTTGGAAAGAAATTTCTCCTATTACAAACCTTACACAAGTGACACCAAATTATGGAAAATCATTAAGTGAAGCGACACAGATAAGAGTTGCTTTTACGCAAAAAATTGTTTTTGTTTCTGTTGTATGTTTCGATAGTAATCCAGCAGGTATTGTTATTTCTGACTCGCGTAGAGATTCTGACTTAAACGACGAAGATAGTTTCCTTTTTATTTTCGACACCTACAACGATCAGCAAAATGGATTTTTATTTGGAACTAATGCCGATGCCATGCAATATGATGCACAAATTGACAACGAAGGAGAAGGTAATTTTAGCAATAACAGACAGCAAGGTGGGGTTGTAGGAGGAACCAATATTAATTGGGATGCTTCTTGGGAGGTAAAAACAC
>CAJJAB010000036.1 GCA_905181895.1 Flavobacteria bacterium MS024-2A
AATTGTGAATGGGTCTTTTTTTTTTTTTAAGATTAGTGGTATGTATGTGTGTGTGTTGAAAGTTTATTTTAACTCTAAAGCCTTGAGTTGAAGATCGGCCATTTCAACCTTTATCTGTTCAACTATAATTATGATGGCTAGCTAATGAATCAAATTATTTTGTTTAGAAAGCAATAAATAATAAGAGATTATTTAAAATCTAATTTATGAATATAAACTAATTCTTTATGTTAAATAACCTCTTGAAAATATAATAGGCAAAAACTAGAGAAAATACGAAATTGTGAAAGCTGAAAGTATTGTAACTAACTTTCTGATGTTAAAAGCATGTCCTTGATTGCTTTCAAACAGAATAGTAGTGGAAATATGCAAGAGCATCCCAATAACAACAGCTGTAATTGAGGTTTCTATTGTTTTCAAAGAAGCGAGATAAGTAAAAGCAACACTACCCAAAGGACTCATTAAAGTAAAGAGAAAGAGGAATAAAATTTTGTTTGCTTTTGAATTATTCGTGTTCCAAATCACAAAAAAAAGAACCATCCCAATAGGTATTTTATGGATAAAAATTCCCCAAATAAGAGCGGAATATTGTTGTAACGGAAAGCCTTCAACAAAAGCATGGAGACACAAGCTAATGAATAACATTTTAGGAAAAGCGACTTCTTTTTCTTTAAGATGAGTGTGACCGTGTTCTGTACCTAGAGAAAGGTATTCTAGGAGTATTTGGAATATAATCCCTCCTGTAATCCATATACCTGCTTCAAATTCTTTGTTGGAAAAAACTTCAGGCATCAGATGAAAAATAGTAATCCCTAAAAGCAAAGCACCACTAAAGGCTAAAATTAATTTTAATCCATTAGGTGTCTTGGGGAGAACTACATAAGCTAAAAACATTCCTAATGCAGCTCCTAAAAATGGCAGAATAAAACTCAAAGAATATAAAATATTCATCCTTGATATGATCTTTCAATAAGTAAGTAAAATTAAAGTATTTTTGGAAGCTAATACTACCCATGGAACAAAATTTTAAAATGCTTGCCAAAACCTTCTTTGGTTTTGAAGAAATTCTTTCCAAAGAACTAAAGCAGCTCGGAGCACAAGAGGTGGAAATTTGTAATCGTGCAGTCTCATTTTTCGGTGATAAGGGATTTATGTACAAGGCTAATCTTTGCCTACGAACTGCACTAAAAATTTTAAAACCAATACATACAGCTACTATTCAAAGTGATCAAGATCTTTATCAGCTATTTTATGATTTCCCATGGACGGATTATTTGAATGTGGATTCTAAATTTGTCATTGATAGTGTAGTTTATGGTGAAATTTTCACACACTCGCAATATGCTTCTCAAAAAGCAAAAGATGGATTGGTTGATCAATTTAGAGATCAGTTTGATGCACGTCCTAGTGTAGAAATGAACCGTCCTGATATACGAATTAATTTGCATATTCAAAATGACCAATGTACTATTTCACTAGATAGCTCAGGAAGTTCATTACATCAACGCGGATATAGAACAGTAACTAATATTGCTCCACTAAATGAAGTTCTTGCTGCAGGATTGGTTCAGCTTTCTGGCTGGCGGGGAAATACGGATTTTTATGATCCTATGTGCGGGAGTGGAACTATTTTGATAGAAGCAGCGCTTTTCGCATGTAATATTCCGGTAAACATCAATCGAAAATCATTTGCTTTTGAAAAATGGAACGATTGGGATGAAATTTTATTCGATACTATAAAAAACAGTCAATTAAAAAAAATAATCAATCCAAATATTAAAATAAAAGGCTCTGATAAGGCACCGTCAGCAATAGAAAAAGCTCTTCAAAACATTGAAAATGCAAATCTAAGTGATTTTATATCCATTGAGAAGAAAGATTTTTTTCAAGTTGAAAAGGAAACTAAAGGTCCTCTACATTTGTTAACCAATCCTCCATATGGGGAAAGGTTGGAAGGCGATATGAACATGCTTTACCAAGGTATTGGTGACGCTTTTAAGCAAAGCTTTCCCAATACGCAAGCATGGATGATTAGTTCTAATATGGAAGCGCTTAAGTTTGTTGGTTTACGTCCTAGTCGAAAAATTAAATTATTTAATGGAAAGTTAGAATCTCGTCTTTTACTATATCCTATATATGAAGGCACAAAAAGAATTCATAAGCTAAAAGATAAATAACTTATCTCTTTTTCGGTTTAAAAGGAATGTTATAAGAAATAGTGTAATTGAATCCTGCTCCAAATTTATTTTCATCTGTTTTTTGATTAAAACCAGGGATGAAAATATTATCAAAATTATCTAGTTTAGAATCACTAAATAATCTGTTAAGCCTTAAACTTAGCCCCAAATAAATATTATTTATAAGTTGAACTTTAAATCCAGCTACAAATTCAAGCCATTTTGCATTTAGATTAGATCTTTTCCCTGTTGCAAATCCAGCGCTTATCTCTTTGTCGGAATTAGGCCAAAAAGGGGTTCTATCTAATAGAGTATAGCTATTAATTACATGATCGTAACTACTTGAAGCTATTCTTAAACCAAGATATACATTGTTGTTCATACCACCCAGGTTCTCATACATATTAAAGTTTACCCCGATTTTATAATAACTCCCACTTGTAGTGAAATTGATTTGTTCAGATTGTTTAGTTGTTTCTTCAGTTCCAATTTCAAGAGCTAAAAAGATTTTTTTTTTAATTTGTAAATCACCTACTAGTTCAATACCATTATAATCATCTGAAAATTGCGAACGGGTAAGTCTATATAAATCAATTCCAAAACGAAGACTTAATGGTGTTCTTTCTTTAAACTTAATACTGTCAAGAGTTGTATTTTTTATTTTTTCATTTAATTGGACTTCTTGAGTAAAACCCCAAAGATTAAAACTCAAGAAACTAATACAAAACCCCCAAATGCGCAGCTTTTTCATCTGTAATGGTATCTTTTAATATTATAAATCCCTTGACCCAGTCATTACCTGGATTTAGGAGAGAAATTGCAGGCTCTTGCAGAACGAAATTTGCTCTATAACCACAGGCTCTGTTAATGAATTTATCTAATCTAAGGTAATTGATTTGTAAAGTGTCAATATTTTCATTCTCGCTTTCATGATTTAAGATAAATTCGAATTGAGTTACTTTTTCTTGTGTATTTAAGGGTAGTGGGAGTGAATCTCCACTAGATTGTTTGAGAGTATTCGAAGTACCTATGGGTCTTATTTTAAATCCAGAAGGTTGGCGATTAATAATATTATTGGAAGAATCCAACATTAAAATAATTAAATCAGGTGTTTCTTTAACATCTTCAATACAAATATCATCTTTCTCACATCTTAAAAAAAAGAAAGCTAAAAACGAAACGAAAAATAATTTAAAAACGTTTTTACTCATCTATTTATTTTACGTTGTAAAAGTACAACATTTTCTACATGATGGGTTTGAGGAAACATATCCACCGCTTGACTCTTTATAACCGAATAAAACTCTTTCATTATTTCTAAATCTCTAGCTTGTGTTGAACTATTACAACTTATGTAAACTATTTTTGAAGGATTTAACTTGAGTAATTGGTTAACCACATCAGAATGCATTCCGTTTCTTGGAGGGTCGGTAATCACAACATCAGCTTTTCCATGTCTTTCAATAAAAGAATCATTAAAGCAGTTTTTCATATCACCGACTTCAAAAAACGCATTTTCAATTTGATTAAAACGAGCATTTTCATTTGCAGCCTCTATTGCATCTGGAACTGATTCAATTCCTATGACTTTAGCACATTTTTCAGCTAAGAACAATGCAATAGTTCCCGTTCCTGAATAGAGGTCATAAACAATTTCATTTCCTTTTAGATCGGCAAATTCTTTTCCAATAGTATAGAGAACTTCTGCTTGCTTAGGATTGGTTTGATAAAAGGATTTGGCTGAAATTTTGAATTGTAAACCATTTAAATGTTCAGTAATGAAATTTTGTCCATAATAACAGATGATATTTTGGTCGTAAAGACTATCGTTTCCTTTTTTATTAATACAATAAAGTAAAGATTTTATTTCGGGAAATTCATTTTTTAAAAAGTCTAAAAGTAATCGCCTTTTCTCTTGATCTTCTTTAAAAAATTGAATTAAAACCATTAGTTCTCCACCCAAAGTATTTCGAATCATCAGGGTTCTTAAAAAGCCTTTTTGCTCTCTGGTGTCAAAAAAATCAAGTTGCTCTTGAATGGCGAATAATTTTATAGCATTTCTAATTTTATTGGAAGGATCGGCTTGTAAATGACAATGGTGGATATCTACAATTTTATCCCACATTCCAGGTTTATGAAATCCTAATCCATTTCGTTCAATTTTATTTTCTCCGGCTATTTCCTCGGAAGTTAACCAGCGTTTGTTAGAAAAAGAAAACTCCATTTTATTACGATAGTAGTAGGGATTTTTCGATGCAGCTATAGGAAGAACAGTTTCTATATCTATCTTGCCTATATTACTTAAGTTGTGTAGCACTCCTTTTTCTTTAAAACTTAATTGACCTTCATAGGATAGATGTTGTAATTTACAACCACCACAAACTCCAAAATGATCACACGGTGGAACTGTTCTTTGAGGAGATTTTTTTATCCATTTTATGGGATTTGCTTCAAAATATCGTCTACCTTTTTTATAAACTTGAACATCTACAACATCACCAGGTATAACATCTTTTATAAAGTAAACAGCACCTTCTTTATTTTTTGCAACTCCGAGTCCTTTGGCGTTAATATCCACGACATGAAGTTCAGTTTCAATACGATCTACTTTTTTTCTTGACATGTTGCAAATGTAAAGGGCTTACTAAAATAAATCGTCATTTCTTCTAGGTTTTTGGAGGCTATATTTAGTATTTTTGTGTAATTAATCAAATTTTTCTAACTAGTGTCTCAAATTAAGCTCAGCATATGGAAACTTTAAAACATTCACAGCCATTTATTGACTTAGAACACCTTCACGGAGCTCATGATTATCATCCTCTTCCTGTCGTATTAGAACGTGGTGAAGGAGTTTATTTATGGGATGTTGGCGGGAAAAAATATTTTGATTTTCTTTCAGCCTATTCCGCTGTAAATCAAGGACATTGCCACCCTAGGATCGTGAATGCTTTGCAAAAACAAGCTGAAATTTTAACCTTAACATCAAGAGCCTTTCACAATAACAAATTGGGAAAATATATGGAGTACATCACAAACTATTTTAAGTTTGAAAGAATCTTACCCTCCAATACAGGCGCAGAGGCCGTAGAAGCAGCAATAAAAATAACGAGAAAATGGGGGTATACACAAAAAAATATTTCTAAAAATAAAGCTGAAATTATAGTCTGTTCTCAAAATTTTCACGGACGAACATCAACTATTATTTCTTTTTCTAGCGATCCAGAATCAAAAAACCACTTTGGACCTCATGCACCCGGTTTTATAACAATTCCCTAT
Source organism: Flavobacteria bacterium MS024-2A (assembly GCA_905181895.1). Taxonomy (GTDB): domain Bacteria; phylum Bacteroidota; class Bacteroidia; order Flavobacteriales; family Flavobacteriaceae; genus MS024-2A. The sequence goes on from CAJJAB010000036.1 coordinate 5,454, forward strand.
AATGATACGGAGGCTTTGGAGTCAATATTGGAAACAAATCCTAACATAGCAGGATTTTTAGTTGAACCAATACAAGGAGAGGCCGGAGTTTATACTCCTGATGAAGATTTTATTTATAAGTCAAAGAAACTTTGTTCTGAATATAATGTTTTGTTTATCGCAGACGAAATTCAAACAGGTATTGGTAGAACAGGTTCTTTATTAGCAATTTGTGGCAATTGCACTTGTTTGGGTCATTGTGAGAGTCAAGCGGCAACCTATGTAAGACCTGATATTTTGATTTTGGGAAAAGCCATAAGTGGTGGTACATATCCTGTTTCTGCTGTCTTGTGCGACAGTCATATCATTGATGTGATTCAGCCAGGTCAGCATGGAAGTACTTTTGGTGGAAATCCGATGGCATGTAGTGTTGCAATGGAAGCCTTGGAAGTGATTAAAGATGAAAAATTAACACAAAATGCCAGACGTTTAGGGAAACTTTTTAGAGAGACTTTAAAGTCTTATATAAGCACAAGTAATATTGTAGATAGAGTTAGAGGAAAAGGTCTTTTAAATGCTATTGTTATAAATGATACTGAAGAAAGTAAAACAGCTTGGAATATTTGCATTAAGTTGAAAGAAAACGGTCTTTTAGCTAAACCAACGCATGGTAATATCATTAGATTTGCTCCTCCGCTAGTTATAACTGAGAAACAACTTAATGAATGTATTGACATTATCATAAAAACATTAAAGACTTTTGAAGTTTAAGTATTTAAAATAACTTTTATATGAATGTATATTTTGATAATGCTGCAACAACCCCTCTAAGAAAAGAAGTTATTCAATCAATTTCTAACATTATGGCAGACTGCTTTGGAAATCCTTCTTCAGTTCATGCCTTTGGTAGAATGGCAAAAACAAGTCTCGAATCAGCGCGGAGGGGAATAGCTAAATTATTGAATGCAGAGCCTCAGGAAATTATATTTACCTCAGGAGGTACAGAGTCTGACAATATGATTCTTAAATGTGCAGTTAATGATTTAGAGGTAACTACGATTATTTCGTCGAAAATAGAACATCATGCAGTTATTCATGCAATTGAAGCTCTTAAGACAAATAATGGAATTAATACCCTATACGTTGAAACAAAAAAAGATGGATCTATAGATATTAAACATCTAAGAACTTTATTACAGTCGGACAATTCTAAGAAGCTAGTTTCATTGATGCATGTTAATAATGAAATAGGAAACATTCTTGATTTAGATGCTGTTGGTAAATTATGTCATGAGCACAATGCTTTGTTTCACACAGATGCAGTTCAAGGTGTTGGACACTTTACTTATGATATGGAAATACTCCCCATAGATTTTCTTTCTGCTTCAGGGCATAAATTCCATGGACCAAAAGGAGTGGGCTTCTCTTTCGTTAGAAAAAATTCAGGTCTTCAGCCCTTCATTCATGGTGGCTCTCAAGAGCGAGGGATGCGAGCCGGAACTGAGTCAGTCCATAATATAGTGGGTATGAATAGAGCACTTGAACTTGCCTATGAAAATTTAGAAGAAGATAAGTCTAAAGTGTTAGGACTGAAAAATTACTTCATTGATAAATTAAAGGAACTTTTTCCAGATGTAATTTTTAATGGTCTTTCTGGAGTTGAAAATAAAAGTACTTATACACTCATTAATGTTGCTCTTCCTATACCTTCAGATAAAGCTTTAATGTTAGACTTTCATCTCGATTTAAAAGGAATAGCCTGTTCCAAAGGGAGTGCTTGTCAGTCTGGAAGTAGCTCAGGATCTCATGTACTAAAAAAAATCCAAGATTTACCAGCTAAAAACTGGTCTTCATTGCGTTTTTCTTTTTCAATTTTCAATACAAAAGAAGACGTGAATTATTTAATCCAAGTTTTTAAAGAATTCATAGGGTAAATAGATTTCTATTTTTTATTTACGATAAAAGTCAATGGATAGGGATGTCTTATTCCCAACCAAATCATCGGCCTCAATATTCAATTTGTGGAGAGGTTCCTCAAATTCAAGATCGTTTAGATCAAAAATCAAAGTATTGTTTTTTGGTTCATATTCTAATAAAATCCAATTCCCGTTGATTTCTCCCCTGTAAGACTTAATACCTGTGTAGTCATCTTTAATTTTAAATTTTAAAAAGGTATAATTTGATATCCATTGCGCGTTTTTAAAATTTAAAGGAATAATTTCAGGAGAAATAGAATCTCTACTAATTAGAAATTTCCCAAGTGTTTTCGATTCCCCCACTATATTATCGCCCTCTTTTTTTGCACTTAAAAAATGACTTTTATCATTTTTAGAAATTTTGGCAATAAAAGATTGCACTTTTTGTAAGCTATCTATTTTAGGAATTTTAAAACTGATTTCAAAGGCTTTTTTCAATGGAAAAAAGTCTTTTCCAACCATAAGTGTATCTCCTTTTTTTTCTATTTTGACAGTGGTTTTTTGAAAAAAAGAATCTTTTTGAAAATAGGCTGAAGTTGAATCAAAATCAAATAAGTATTCTTTTAAGGGATCTAATAAATCCTCTTTATTTTCTTGTCTTTTTTGGGATGCTTCAACACCAGAGATATAAGTTTCTATATAGGAAGAGTTCCCATTATAATCAGTTACCTTAATAAGAAGTTGATATGATTTGTTGGGTATTAATTTTAAAGTGCCATCAGAAGGGGATTCCGCCAAAAAACTAAACTCACTTTTAGGATGAACAGCAAAACGTTGAATTCTATTTTTATTTTGTTTTAAATTAGGGTAATCAATAATTAGATTAATACTTTTTGAATCTTCAAATAAAATACGATCCATGGCATATGAAAACTTCTCTTTACCGTTGAGTCTTAATGACGCACTGTAGATTCCATTTTTATTGTAAGAATGATTTTGTCTATCAAAAAGACGAAGCCCTACCTGAATAGAACCTCCAGCTTTTATAGCTGAAGTAGTGAAAACACTGTCATTTTTTCTTTTAAGTTGATATTCTTTTTTCGAGTGGAAATTATCATTATTTGAATAGAGATAGAATTTTTGAATTTGGGGACGTTTAGTGTCTTCGATTGTTAAAGGGAATTGCATGGGATTTATCGGACTTTGATCCCTAGAATCTCTTATTTCAAAATGAAGATGGGGTCCACTAGATCCCCCTGTATTTCCAGAATACCCGATCAATTCCCCTAATTCAATCTTTAAATCCTCTTCTTTGGGAAACAATTGAATGGTATAAGACTCTTTTAGATACTGTTTTTCTTTAACGAAGGCTTCAATTTTAGGCGCAAATTTTTTTAGGTGTGCATAAACTGAAGTAGTTCCATCAAAATGTTGAATGTAAAGAACTTTTCCATAGCCACTTAAACTCACTCTAATTCTTTTAACATACCCCGATTGAACACTTTTGATTTTCAAGCCTTCTCTTCCTTGAGTCTTTATATCTATTCCCGCATGAAAATGATTACCTCTAAGTTCGCCGAAAGTACCGGATAACAGTATGGGAATATCAAGGGGTGCAATCCAGTTTTTTTTATCTTGCGCTAATGAAGGGATACTTGTTAGTATCAAAAGAATGAAAAGAGTAAAGGGTTTAATAATTATTGAGATATTATTTATTTGACTGCAAGATAAAAAATGAATTTTTTGTTTTTTAGATTTTCGATTATAAATAATAAACTTATTGTTAAAATTTATAAAACTGTTCCGGCATCTGATGCTTATAAGAAAAGATTAAATAACTTTGTTATTGAAGTAAGTTATTACATTTTTCACGATGGAAAGAAATAAATTATCGATTACCGTTTTAGAAAAAAAAATTATTGAACTTCTCAATAAACTTAAAAGTAACCATCTTAATTTATTAACTTTTCAAGAGCAAAATGAAGTTTTGAAAATTCAAAATAGTGATTTGAAAAAGCAGTTGTCTTTAATTACAGAAGAAAATAAGTCATTAAAAATTACTAATAATTTACTCGGTAGTAATGAAGGTAGACAAGAAACAAAAAGTAAAATAAACAGTTTAATTAAAGAAGTTGAAAATTGTATTCAGCAGGTGTCAGAAATAAAATAATCTTATGAGCGATCTATTAAAAATAAAACTTAAAATTGGAAATAGAGTATATCCATTATCTGTTGCACCAGAGCAAGAGGCATCTCTGAGGGCTTCAGCAAAGAAGATTGAAGCAACAATTATTCAACTTGAAAAAAATTATGCCGTTAAAGATAAGCAAGATGTTCTCGCGATGTGTTCACTTCAATACGCAGCTCAATTAGAGCAAATAAAAACGAATTATACTCCTCAAAATGGTGACGATAATATAAAAGTAAAGGAGCTAATTGATATGATAGACGTTCATTTAGCTGCATATTAAGTTCTAATAACAATAATATAAAACTGCCTGTATTAGTATTTTTTTGATAAACTCAACGAGCTTTTAATTCAGAGAGGTGAGTTTTCATTGTAAAAGCAAGCTGCCTTGAGCAGATCCTTGACCAGTGATGTAGCCTCAAACTTGATTTTTAGGAGTTTATACAAAGAGCAAGCTAATATGGGCTTTTTTTATTTTATTAAAAATAATAATGGGTTCGATCTTTATACATTTTGTAATTGTGTTAGTTGCATTATTTATTGGGATTTCTCTAGAGACTTTATTGAGAAGTGAAAAGAATAAAGAAATGAAGGAAATCGCAAAAAAATTATAAGATATACTTCAAAAAAATTGCTTTAAGCTGAAGCCTTTTTCTAAAAAAAAATATACTTCAAGCAAAGAACACTTTATTTAGCTGAAGTCAAATCATGAGCTTAAAGTTAATAATAGAGAATGTAAAATTCTAGAAGGTGAAAATCAATTACGTAAAAAAGAAAATATATTTAAAAAAGAATATCATAATAATAATGAGTTTAAAAAGAATTTAGAATGTAAAAATGAAGTTTTAAGTCAAAAGCTAGTTAAAGATGAGAGTTACTTGTTTTTATTTAGGGTGAGTGTATTTCTGATGGTCATGCAGCAGGACTTTCTTTTGATATTTCTCAAAAAATTCAAATTGACATGACCTATCCCGATCAATTTAAAGTTACTGGTATTAGAGAAACACGATCTGTTAATGTTGTAAAATAGAATGGTATTACATTAAAAGAACTATGTAAATTAAACCTGCAATTGCACCACCAGATATGGGACCAAAAATAGGAACCCAACTATAAGACCAATCTGCATTTTTGTTTTTTCTAGGGAGCATTTGATATATTAAACGGGGTCCAAAATCACGAGCAGGATTAATTGCATATCCTGTTGTCCCTCCTAATGCAATTCCAATTACCCAAACAACAATTCCTATAGGTAGAGCATCTATAGACCCAATACCAAAATTTTGAACTTCTGTTCCACTTATTTCAATATTTGGACCTACAATAAATAAGGCAGCAAAAACAAGCATAAAAGTTCCTATGGCCTCACTAAATAGGTTGTTTTTAATATTCCTGATGGCTGGACCAGTACAGAAAGTACTTCGCACAGCTTCTTCATCATTAGTTGCTCGATAATGATCGATATAGGTTAAATAAGCAAGCCAACTACCAAACATCGCTCCTAAAACTTGCGAAATAATATAAAATGGCACAATTGACCATGAAAATTTACCAGCTATTGCAAGGCCAAAAGTAACGGCTGGATTAAGATGTCCACCGCTGGATTCGCCGGTTACAAAAACGGCAACAAAAACAGCAAACCCCCAGGCACTTGTAATTAATATCCAAGGACTTTTTTCTTCTTCTGCAAGTGTATTTTTTAAATTAACATTTGCATTCACTCCTGCACCAAGAAGAAGTAAAATAGCAGTTCCAATAAATTCTGCGACATAAGGATTCATTAACATAATTGATATTTTTTAATTAAATTATTAAATTGTTTTAGTTCATTTTTGATCCATGCATTATCATGCCCTAATTTTTTTGCAATAATGGAAGCCACTTTAGGTGCAATTTTTTCAGTTTCAAATGCATCTAAAAATAAACAACGAGTTCTTCGGGCTAAAACATCTTCCAAGTTAATAGCCATTTCTTCTTGAATCGCCCAAATAATTTGATTTTCAGTTATAAAGAATTTTTCTGATAATGATACTAATGCCTTTTTAGCATTTATTGCTATTATTTTTTTTGATTCAGTACCATAATAATGCATCGGATCATTCCAATCCGAATGGGTTTCATATCCGAATATTGGAAGAGTTTTTGTGTTACATTGCCTTTCGGGTAAACCACCTACAGCTTGTAGGGTATTCACAGTATCTTCTGCAATTTTACGATATGTTGTCCATTTCCCCCCTAAAACACTGATTAATCCACTGGTGCTCACAATAATTTTATGATGTCTAGAAATTTCTTTTGTACTTTCTTTGTTTTTTTCCGAAGCTGCCAAAGGGCGTAATCCTGCGAAAACACTTTTAACATCTTTTCGAGTTGGTTTTTTTGTCATGTATGCCCCAGCGTTTTTCAAAATAAATTCAATTTCACTATCTAAAGCTATAGGTTCTTCTAAGGTTTCATTTATAGGTGTATCTGTAGTTCCTAAAACGACATAATCATTCCATGGAACCGCGAACAGAACTCTACCGTCCGAGGTTTGTGGAACCATTATCGCATGATCTCCATTTAAAAAGGATTTTTCAATAACTAAATGTACTCCTTGTGAGGGGCGAATCATAGGTTTCGCATTTGGTTGATCTAATGCAATAATTTCATCAGAAAAAACTCCTGTAGCATTAATGACAACTTTACTTTTTATATTTTTCTTCTTTCCGCTTATTTGATCTTCTATTCTAACGCCAGTGATAAGTTCGTTTTCTTTATTTATACCATTCACATTAATATAATTTATTAAACAGGCTCCCTCTTGACTTGCCGTTAATGCCATACTAATTGCCATTCGGGCGTCGTCAAATTGGCCATCATTATAAATTACTCCTCCATTTAGTCCCTCTTGGCTAACATTGGGAATTAATGCCAAGGTTTCTTCACGATTTAAAATAGTGGAGGGACCCAACCCTAACTTACCAGCCATCATGTCATAAACCTTTAATCCAATTCCATAAAATGGACTAGTCCACCATTCGTATGAAGGGATAACAAAGCTTAAATCTCGAACTAAATGAGGAGCATTTATTCGCATAATTCCTCGCTCTTTAAGGGCTTCTATAACTAGAGAAATATCCCCATTTTGTAGGTACCTTACCCCACCATGAACCAATTTAGTACTTCTTGAAGAGGTTCCTTTAGCAAAATCATTTTTTTCTAAAAGAAGTGTTTTGTAGCCTCGATTTGCAGAATCAATAGCAACTCCAAGCCCTGATGCACCACCACCTATGATGATAACATCCCATTCGTCAACTTTATCAAGTTCTTCTAGGTTAAGTTTTCTATTCATTTTTAATTTTTTGTCACCTGACTAATCTTATTTTTCCAGGTTTCAATTATTATTTTATTTTGTTTTCCTTTTTTGGGATTAAATTTTTTATCTATTTCCCAAATAGATGATAAACTTTCTATCGAGGGCCAATATCCGGAAGCTAAACCTGCAAAAAAGGCAACACCTAAAGCTGTAGTTTCTGTAGTTTTTGGTCTAATTACCTCTACTTGGAGTAAATCGGATTGGATTTGCATTAACAAATCATTTGTACTACCTCCGCCATCTACTTTTAATATTTTAAATGTAGTGTTTGCATCTTTCTGCATTTCTATAACTATTTCTCGTGTTCGCATCGCTATGGCTTCAAGTGAAGCTCTCGCAATATGACCTTTTTGTGTCCCCCTTGTAATTCCCATGATAGACCCAGTAGCATGTGGATCCCAGTAGGGTGCACCCAGACCAGCAAGAGCAGGAATAAAGGTTACGCCACCATTATTTTCAACTGTTTTTGCTAATGCTTCGATTTCTGGAGCAGATTTGATAATTCCTAATTGATCTCTTAACCATTGAACCACTGCTCCTGCGACAAACACACTACCTTCCAAAGCATAGGTTACCTTACCATTTATTTGGTAACCAATGGTTGTCAGCATTCTGTTTTTTGAAATCACTGGATTTTCACCTGTATTCATAATACAGAAACATCCTGTACCGTAAGTGTTTTTTACATCACCAGGGTTTATACACATTTGCCCAAAAAGTGCTGCTTGTTGATCCCCTGCGATTCCTGCGATCGAAATTTCATGATCAAAAAGACTCTGAGTTGTCATTCCAACAGCCTCGGAGGACGAAACCACTTTTGGAAGGATTGATTTTGGTACTTCAAGGATGTCTAAGAGTTCTTTATCCCATTCTAAAGTATGGATGTTAAATAATAAAGTTCTGCTTGCATTGGTTGAATCTGTCACATGAACTTTTCCACCTGTAAGATTCCAAATCAACCAACTGTCAATGGTGCCAAAAGCGAGTTCACCATTCTGAGCTTGTTTTCTTAATTTGGGATCTTGATCTAAAATCCATTTGATTTTTGTGCCTGAGAAATAGGCATCAAGTAAAAGACCAGTTTTTTTGTAAAACAGATCTGATTTACCATTTTTTGAAAGAGTATCACAAATTGAAGTAGTCCTTCTGTCTTGCCAAACAATTGCATTACAAACAGGTTTACCTGTTTTTCTATTCCAAAGAACAGTAGTTTCTCTTTGGTTGGTTATTCCCATGGCATGAATCTGTGAAGCTTTTGTATTAGTTTTTTTTAAAACCTCTCTGATGGCTAACAATTGGGTATTCCATATTTCCATTGCATCATGTTCAACCCAACTTTCTTTAGGAAAGTATTGAGTGAATTCATGTTGGGAAACCCCAATTGTTAATCCGTTTTGATCAAATATTATAGCTCTAGAGCTCGTGGTGCCAGCATCTACGGCAAGTATATAATTATTCATTAAATGATTTTCTATAAATGAAAAGTGAAGTTATAAATATAAGAACATTTTATTTTAAAAGGGAAAAAGTATTTCATATATAGCTTATTCTTCAAGTTATTCTAAATTTGTTTAAGTAAAAAAAAACAAATGCTTTTAGAAGTTTGTGTAACCTCAATAGCCTCTATTAAAAATGCCTTCTCTGCAGGCGTTGACCGAGTTGAGCTATGTTCTGCATTAGGTACAGGTGGAGTAACACCATCGTATGGTCTGATAAAAGAATCAGTGGAATTGGATATCCTTCCCGTTCATTGTTTAATTCGTCCTAGAGAGGGTCATTTTATATACTCTATTGATGAAGTGGCTATTATTGAACAAGATATTCTAACTGCCAAAAAATTAGGATGTAAAGGGGTAGTGGTTGGAGCAGTTACTCCTGAATTTCACTTGGATCTAAAACTATTAAAGAGATGGAAATCGTTAGCTGGATCAATGTATGTGACTTTTCATAGGGCGTTTGATGTTGTTAAAGAACCCATTCAAGCACTTGAACAATTAATCGATTTAGATTTTGATTGTATTCTCAGTTCCGGACAAGAAGAAAAAGCATTAGACGGATTTTCTAATTTAGAATTATGGAATAAAAAACTAGGAGATCAAATACTCATTATGCCCGGTAGTGGAATAAGTAAAAACAATTGTATCAAATTTAGGAAATCTGAATTTAAAGCTTTGCACCTTTCTGGATCAGTAGCTATTGAATCTATATCAATTCCAAACGGAGTAAATAAAAGCATGTCGTTCTTACAACAAGAAATCCTTGAAAGCAATCCCTCAGTTTTGAAAAAAGTAGTGCAGTTACTCAAAGCTAATTAAATAGCATACCAATTCCGCCAAGCGCAGTAAAAAGTAAAATTAGCTTACGATAACTATTATCATTTATTTTTTTGACTATAAAAACTCCCGATACTAATCCCAAAATTACAAATGGAACTAATTCTACGCTTTTTAAAATTGAAATTTTATTTATAGTTTCCCAATTCCAAATATGAAAAGGTAATTTAAAAGTATTAATTAGAAAGAAAAGCCATGCAGCAGTTCCGATAAAAGTATTTTTAGGTAGACGCATAGCTAAGAAATATATATTTGAAAATGCACCTGCCAAATTTCCCACCATGGTAGTAAAGCCTGCTAAAATCCCCATGGAGCTTGCAAAAGTCCAATGTGAGGGTATAGATTTATCTTTTTTATTTTCCCAATACCACATTAATGCAACACTAAAAAGAATAATTCCAGCCATACCATATTTGAAAATACTTTCAGAAATCAATTTACCACCAACCACTCCCATAAGAACCCCTAAGATCATCCATGGCAAAAGTTTGATAATATAATTCCATTGCACATGTCTTTTGTAATATGTTATAGCAAAAACATCCCCAACAATTAAGAGAGGCATCAAAACACCGGTAGAATTTCTAGCATCATAAACCAAAGCGAAGCCAGTAACAATTAGTACAGCAATACCTTTTAACCCTGATTTAGAGATTCCTAAAAGAAAAGCACAAAAAGCTGCCAACAAAAAATCTGAATTCGAAAGTGTTCCCAGAATACTTAAATTATAATTATTTGGCTTAAATATAATACTAATTTTATGTTTGTGATTTATCACGAATAACTCAAACATTTGTTAATCTTTGTAAAAAAAAGTTGAATTACCCCTTTTTCAAATCAGTTCAATTTATGTTATTAAGTACATTTTCTTTTGCATTAATGAATGCATTAGTGAAGTATTTGGTTGATTATCCAACTTTGCAATTAGTTTTCTTTAGGTCAATTGGTTCACTGATAATAACTTTTAGTTTTTTGAAAGCTAAAGGAATTCCACAGTGGGGAAATCAAAAAAAACTGCTCATTCTACGTTCAGTTTTTGGAGTTACTTCAATGATCTTGTTTTTTTTGGGAATTCATTATATAACTGTTGGAAGTGCGGTTACTCTTCGTTAT
>CAJJAB010000037.1 GCA_905181895.1 Flavobacteria bacterium MS024-2A
CAACTATTGTTTCGATAAAGGATTTAGCTCTTCAGATAATACAAGAGAACCCAAATATTCCATCAGAAGCTTCTTTTGCAATTAAAAATATTCAAACACCTTCTTTTTTAATAAATTTTGTTGCTTCAAACATGAATGTCAATGTAAAACAAAAACAAAGTATTCTGTCTGAGGTAAGCTTACATGAAAGGGCCTTGATGTGTTTAAAACACATGAATGAAGAATATCAAAAACTTGTGCTTAAAAATGATATTCAATCCAGAGTACGAACGGAAATGGATACACAGCAACGAGAATATTATTTGAATCAGCAAATGAAAACTATCCAAGAAGAGTTGGGAGGTGTTTCATACGAGGAGGAGGTTGAAGAGATGAAGGCTCTCGCTAGTGGCAAACTTTGGTCAGAAGAAGTTGGAAATTATTTTGATAAGGAATTGATGAAAATGCAGCGTATGAATCCTCAAGTTGCTGAGTATTCAATTCAACGAAACTACTTAGAGCTATTTTTAGATTTACCTTGGAATGAATTTTCTAAAGATAATTTCAATTTAAAACGTGCACAGAAAATATTAGATCGAGATCATTTTGGTCTTGAGGAGGTTAAGAAACGTGTGATAGAACACCTTGCAGTATTAAAATTAAGAAACGACATGAAATCTCCTATTTTGTGTTTGTATGGCCCCCCTGGAGTAGGTAAAACTTCGTTAGGAAAATCTATAGCAGAAGCTTTAGGAAGAGAGTATGTAAGAATTTCATTAGGAGGAATGAGGGATGAAGCTGAAATACGTGGACATCGAAAAACATATATTGGGGCATTACCTGGAAGAATTATTCAAAGTTTGAAAAAGGCAGGAACTTCAAACCCTGTTTTTGTTTTAGATGAAATCGAAAAATTATCTACTGGTTCCCAAGGTGATCCTGCTTCGGCACTATTAGAGGTGTTAGATCCCGAACAAAATGAATCTTTTTATGACAATTTCTTAGAAATGGGATATGATTTATCTAAGGTTTTGTTTGTTGCCACAGCCAACAGTCTTGGCCCCATTCATCCTGCATTGAGGGATAGAATGGAAATCATTAATGTAAGTGGTTATACTCAAGAAGAAAAAACAGGTATTGCTCAAAAGTTCTTATTACCTAAACAGTTAAAGGAACATGGGATGAATAAAAAACAGTTATCACTCAAAAAACCTTTACTTGATAAAATAGTTGAAAGCTACACAAGAGAGTCAGGTGTAAGAGGCTTGGAAAAACAAGTGGCAAAGGCAGTACGTTATGCTGCAAAATCTATTGCAATGGAAGAGGATTATAAAGTAACCCCTGAAATTTCTGATTTGACAACAATTTTGGGTCCAGAAAAAGTCCATCGCGATTTGTATGAAAACAATCATGTTGCTGGTGTAGTTACTGGACTAGCTTGGACTTCGGTAGGTGGTGATATATTGTTTATAGAATCTGCTATTTCACCAGGAAAAGGGGGTTTAAGTATTACTGGAAACCTTGGAAAAATAATGAAGGAGTCAGCTACCATTGCTTTAGAATATATTAAAGCTAATGCAACATTTATGGGACTTGCTGATTTTAAATTCGATAAATTCAGTGTTCATATTCATGTTCCAGAAGGAGCTACTCCTAAAGATGGTCCTAGTGCAGGAATTACAATGTTAACTTCTTTAGTTTCGTTATTTACACAAAAACGGGTTAAAAAGCACTTGGCCATGACAGGAGAGATTACCTTGAGAGGCAAAGTATTACCTGTAGGAGGGATTAAAGAAAAAATTCTTGCTGCTAAGCGCTCCAAAATAAAAGAAATTATTCTTTGTGAGGACAATAGTAAAGACATTGATGATATTAATCCTAAATATTTAAAAGGACTTCAGTTTCATTATGTAAGAGAAATGCATGAAGTTTTATCCTATGCAATAACCACTCAAAATGTAGTTAATGCGAAGAGCTTAAGTCCTAATTAAAGAAAAGGTTATTTTTGATTTATGAAGAAAATAATTATTGCAATCGATGGATTTGCTGCAACAGGTAAAAGTACTTTGGCAAAAAAAATTTCTACTTCTTTAGGTTACGTATATATTGATACGGGAGCTATGTACCGGACCGTTACTTATTTTGGGCAACAGCAAAATTCAGGAAACAGTATTGATTTAGAGCAATTGGTAGATTCTCTTTCTCAGATTAAAATTTATTTTAAAAACAGTGATCATGAACAACAAATATTTCTGAATGATGAAAATGTATCTTTAAAAATTCGTGATTCTAAAGTAAATAATGCCGTTAGCGATATAGCAAGTGTCAAAGAAATAAGAGATTTCTTGGTAGCCCAGCAACGTCAAATGGGAAAAGGCAAAGGGATTGTGATGGATGGAAGAGATATAGGGACTGTTGTTTTTCCTAAAGCTGAATGTAAATTTTTTCTAACTGCTTCTCCAGAAATTAGAGCTAGGCGACGTCATAAGGAACAACTTGAGGTAGGTAACCTAGAGTCTTTTGAGGCAGTAATTGAAAATGTTAAAGCTCGTGACTATAAAGACTCAACACGTCTTATTAATCCTCTTAGAAAAGCAGAGTCAGCTACAGAGATTGAAGTGAGTAACCTATCTATTGAAGAAGTTTATCAAAAAATGATAACTCAGATAAACTATACTATTAGAGTGTAATTTACTACATAAAAAAACTATCTAATATTTGTTTATCAATTGATTAAGGCTATATTTGCACGCTTTTAATTGGGAGGAAAAACCGAAAGCAACAACAATTTTATTAATAACTTCTGTGTCTGCAATTAAGGTTTCCCATACACAGAATACAAATCACATCGGAAATGGCCAAAAAACCAACCGAAAAGCCGGTAGCAAAAAGCGCTGAGCCTAAGAAAGCAGTAAAAGTTAAAAAAACAACTACTAAAAAAACAACTGCTAAAAAAACAACTACTAAAAAAACCATTGATAAAAAAGTATCTTCTGAAGTTGCATAAATAAAATCTGCTCCTTTGGTTAAAGAGACTGTTGCAGTGGTTGAAGAAACATCTCTTGTATCCGAAACAACTACAGATGCCGCAGTGACAGAAGAAGATAAAGTTTTAAAAGTAGATGAAAAAGCAGTACAAGCTGACTTTCTTGATAAATTTAACTGGCACAATTACCAAGAGGGAATCGATTTAATCGAAGACAAACAGCTTGATGAATTTGAAAAATTAGTAAAAGACAATTTTGTTGATACTTCAGATGAGGATGTAATTGAAGGAGAAGTGGTTTACATGACAGAACGTGAAGCCATTATTGATATTAATGCTAAATCTGAGGGTGTTATTTCACTTAACGAATTTCGTTACAACCCCGACCTAAAAGTAGGTGATAAGGTGGAAGTTATTGTTGATATTCGCGAAGACCGCACTGGTCAATTGGTACTTTCTCATCGAAAAGCACGAGTAATTAAAGCCTGGGAACGTGTCAACAATGCACACGATAATGCTGAAATCGTTAGTGGTTTTGTGAAATGTAGAACTAAAGGGGGTATGATTGTCGACGTTTTCGGAATTGAAGCTTTCTTACCTGGTTCACAAATTGATGTTAAACCGATTCGTGATTATGACCAATATGTGAATAAAACAATGGAATTTAAAGTTGTGAAAATTAATCACGAGTTTAAAAACGTTGTTGTTTCTCATAAAGCTTTAATTGAAGCGGATATTGAAGAGCAGAAAAAAGAGATTATCGGTCAATTAGAAAAAGGACAAGTACTTGAAGGTACTGTGAAAAATATCACTTCATATGGTGTTTTTATTGACCTTGGAGGTGTAGACGGATTAATTCATATCACTGATCTGTCATGGAGTCGAATTAATCATCCTAGTGAAATTTTAGAATTGGATCAAAAATTAAATGTTGTAATTCTTGATTTTGATGACAATAAGTCACGCATTCAATTAGGATTAAAGCAATTGAGTAAGCACCCATGGGATGATATTTCTAACACACTTAAAGAAGGTGAAAAAGTTAAAGGTAAAGTTGTTGTTATTGCAGACTATGGTGCTTTTGTGGAAATCGAAGAAGGTGTTGAAGGCTTAGTTCACGTTTCTGAGATGTCTTGGTCAACTCACTTGCGTTCTGCACAAGATTTCGTTAAAGTTGGTGATGAAGTAGAAGCAGTTATATTATCTATCGATCGTGAGTCAAGAAAAATGTCCTTGGGGATTAAGCAAATTACACCAGATCCATGGACAGATATTACTTCTAAATATCCAATTGGATCAAAGCATTCTGGTTTGGTAAGAAACTTTACTAATTTCGGAGTCTTTATCGAATTGGAGGAAGGTATAGATGGATTAGTTTATATTTCTGACTTGTCTTGGACTAAAAAGGTAAAGCACCCCTCCGAAGTTCTCGCTTTAGGTGATAAAATTGAAGTAATTGTTTTGGAGTTAGATGTTGAAGGACGTAAATTAAGTCTAGGTCACAAACAAACTAAAGATAATCCTTGGGATAAATATGAAAAAGAGTTTGGACTAGATTCCGAGCATAGCGCAAAGATCACAGAAATGGTTGATAAAGGAGCTACAATTCATTTTAATGAAGATATTATCGCTTTTGTCCCTTCACGTCATTTAGAAAAAGAAGATGGATCTAAATTAGGAAAAGGTGAGGAAGCTATTTTTAAAATCATTGAATTCAATAAAGAATTTAAAAGAGTAGTAGCATCGCACACTGTACTTTTCAAAGAGCAAGAAATCAAAAACTTTAAACGAAGCCCTAAGAACATTGCTTCCGCTAATGCCGATAAAACTACTCTTGGAGATTTAGATGCTTTGGCAAATTTAAAAGAACAAATGAATAATGATAAATAATTATCATTTGTGATATACATTTTAAAAACCCTCCATTAGGAGGGTTTTTTTTATACTTTAGAAAATAATACTTTTGTATAATATTACATTTATGACACCTAAAGTCCTTCTCAGCGAAAAAAAAGTTAGCATTATGTTAAACAGGCTATGTTGTCAGTTAATAGAATGTCATGGAGACTTTTCTGAGACTGTTTTGGTAGGCCTCCAGCCAAGAGGAGTGTTACTTCTAGATCAACTCGTTCAATTACTTAAAGAAAACGGTATACTTTCCATTCAAAAAGGAAAACTAGACACTACCTTTTTTAGAGATGATTTTCGAAGAAATGAAATTCCTCACAATGCCAATACTACAGAAATGGAAATTAACATAGAAGGAAAAAATGTTGTTTTGATCGACGATGTTTTATTTACAGGAAGAAGTATACGATCTGCACTTACTGCAATTGATAGTTACGGCCGACCCAATTCTATTGAATTGTTAGTTCTTGTTGATCGACGTTTTAGTCGTCACCTCCCTATTCAACCTGATTACTTAGGAGCTCAAATCGATGCTTTACAAGGAGATAAAGTAAAAGTAGTGTGGTCAGATAATACATCAAATAATATTGTTTACCTAGAAAAACAAAACCAATGAAAACCTTAAGTGTTTCTCACCTTTTAGGGATAAAGAATCTTAAACTAGAAGATTTGCACTTAATTTTTGAAACGGCAAATCATTTTAAAGAAGTTATTAATCGACCAATAAAAAAAGTACCTAGTCTTAGGGATATTACAATTGCTAATCTATTTTTCGAAAATAGTACTCGGACAAAACTATCTTTTGAGTTAGCTGAAAAACGTCTCAGTGCAGATGTAATAAATTTTTCAGAAGCTCATTCTTCAATTAATAAAGGCGAGACATTAGTGGATACAGTTAATAATATTTTAGCAATGAAAGTAGATATTGTAGTAATGCGACACCCGAATTCGGGAGCAGCCCATTATATTTCTAAACATGTCAAATCGTGTATTATTAATGCAGGAGATGGTACTCACGAGCATCCATCACAAGCCTTACTTGACACATTCTCACTTCAAGAAAAATTTGGTGACTTAACAGGAAGACGCATAGCTATTGTTGGCGACATCCTTCATTCAAGAGTTGCCTTATCAAATATATATGCTTTAAAAATGTTGGGAGCTGAGGTACGTCTTTGTGCCCCTAAGTCTTTACTTCCTAAACACATTGAATCAATGGGCGTGAGTGTTTC
>CAJJAB010000038.1 GCA_905181895.1 Flavobacteria bacterium MS024-2A
TGCAGCATGACGAAGAGAGTCTTTTTCAGCTTTAGAAATAGAATAAGGAAGTTTTAAAAAAGGGGAATAATAAAAGTTTGATTCAGCAGTCTTAGTAATGTGTTTCTCATAGGTAGAAGCGTAGCCTTCAAAAATAACCAAGGGTTGTCCCAAACCTGCATCTAAACCTTTGGTAATTAATTCAGTTTGTTGATCTATGTAAGCAGGAATTGCTTTTAATAAATTCAAATAGTCTAATACAGCTTTTTTACTGTTGAGTTTCCTAACGCGATAGGTAAGACTAGAGTGAAATCCAGCATCAGACAAAATAGGATTCCAATGAGTTTTAAATTTATAGTTTACGACAGTTTCATTTAATTTGTAGAGAAGTAATTCATAAGAAATCTGATTATCCTCGTTTATTTTTTTGCTCTCAATAGTCTTAAGTTTTGCTTTTAAAGAATCGCAAAAGACAGCATATTTTTCAAAACGGGACTCACTATAATCACCAAGAGGAAATTCCGCAGAATTGTCTTTTCCATAATTTTGATAATGATCAATGAGAATTTTTAATTCCTTTTCTGGGGATGATGAATTTCTACAACCAACTATAAAGAGAACAAAGCTTAATAAAAATATTTTTTTCATAAAAACAAGCAATTTTTATAATTTGGATCGCCCCGATAAATTATTTTCTTTTAAAATATCTTACCCAAAAGTTGACAGATCAGCTTTTTTAGTGGCGAATCAATAGATTCTAAATAGCTTAATTATGTAATTAAATGTGCAACTATAAAATATTTGGATCCCACTAATGGATAAAATTATTTTCGATCGACTCTAAAAATATTAAATTTAATATCATCTAATCCTTCATCATCAAAAGGGTATTCCATTTGATCCTGAATGTTATAAAGTGATATTAAAATAAATTCACTTAAAATAACAATAAAGAAAGTTAACCAGCTGGGATTATCGTAGCCAATTTTATTAATAATAGTTGGAGTATAAATTATGGGAAAAATATAAATAAAAATTAGACAATAGGCTTTAAGACTTACTGGGGTTCTATGAGAATGAATCGCAATTAAGTTATCAGCACTTTCAATGGTATCTTTAAAAAAACGCAAGGACTTTTCTCGAGTACCGTTGCCAATTATGGCACTTTTTGTTTCAATAAAGGTGTAAAACTCCTCAACTTTTCGATCAAATGATATAAAATTTTCTTCTTTAGTTTTTAAATGATTAAATAGATTTTCATTTACTGCATGTAAAATTTCACTTGCTTGGTCTTTTTCTTCTTGCGGGACTTTAATACTGCTATTTAGAATATTTATTACAGTTTTTAAACTTGCTCTAAAACGACTCAAGTGCTCCAAAGCTTTTTCTCTTCTTCTAAAAGCACCTCTAATTGTAAATACTAGAGGAAAAATAATAGCAATACTTAATAGGGTCAAATCAATATTAGCAATTACTTCGAAATGATAAGCCAAAAGGGGCATTAATATCGAAAGAATCAAAGTCAAAAGAGTACGATGATTGATAATTATAAGATATCTTGACATAATTAATTATTTGTTACATTTGGGTAAATCTATTAACTAAATTATGAAGAAGCAAGTAATCTTATCGATCATTTTATTAATCTCTTTTATTGGGTCAGCTCAAAAGGATTTAAAATCAGATGTCTTTTTTTCAGATCAAACCCCTTTGGAAATTAAATTAAGTTATTCAAATAAAGAGATGAATCGAGAAACAAATGATTCAACTTTTATTGATACTACTCTCGAATTTTTGCAAAATGAAAAATGGTCTTCTATCATGGTTAATTTAAGAGCAAGGGGTAATTTTAGACGTAATAAATGTTATTTTCCACCTGTTAAAATGAAAATTAAAAAGAAAGAGTATTCAGGGACAATTTTTGATGGAAATAAGACAATGAAACTTGTTTTACCATGTAAATTGGAATCAGAAAATAATGATAATATTATTCAAGAATTTATTGCTTACAAGATTTATGAGAAAGTTTCTCCATATCATTTTAAAACACGTCGTGTTAATATAGATTTTACTGAACCAAAAGGCAAAAAAAATAAGAAATTTGAATTAAAAGGGTTTCTTATTGAAGATGATAAACGAGTAGCTCAACGCCATGAAGGAAGAATTTTCGAACGGTTTGTTCATCCAATGACAATGCAGCATATGACTTCTGTACAGAATGCATTTTTTCAGTATTTGCTGGGAAATACTGACTTTTCGGTTGCTTATCAACATAATGGTAAGTTAATGTATTTAGAAAAACAAATTATCCCATTGCCTTATGATTTTGATATGACTGGATGGGTAAACCCAAGTTATGCCACAGTAAATACAACCCTAGGGATAAATTCAGTTCAAGATCGAAAGTACAGAGGTTTTAAAAGAGAACAAAAATATTTTGATGAAGTTAGACAACAATTTTTAAATCAAAAAATGGAGCTTTTTAGAATAGTTGCATCTTATGAAAGTGAATTTACTGATCCAAAAGAATATCAAAACATGTTTGAATTTATGGAAAGCTTCTATGAAGTGTTGGAAGATAAAGTTAAATTCCAAAAATCAATTGTTGATAGCTCAAGAACGAAGTAAATAATTATTTTGTTATAGCCATTAACATTTTGTCAAAAATCTCAGTATTTTCATAGATTCCTTTAAATATTTCAGCATTTGGGCCATAACTAAAAACGGGAACCATAGTTGCGGAGTGACCCTCCATACTGAATACACCTTTTACAGTATTCTTCTTGAGACTTCCACCACTTAGAGCCAAACCTCCTGTTTCATGATCAGCTGTTACAATCACAAGAGTGTTTCTATCTTTCTTTGCATATTCTATTACCCTTGCTATGGTTCTATTAAATTCTTTGAATTCACTTAAAAGATATTTCATATCATTGTCATGTCCTGCCCAGTCAATTTGGGAACCCTCAATCATCATAAAAAAAGGCTTTCCAAGAGATTCCATTTTTCGAATACTTGTTGATGTCATATCCTCAAGCGCTGGCTTCCTTCCTTCAAGTCTGGAAGGAGGTTCCTCCATATAGGTAAAATACGCCATTTTTTTAGAGTTGTTATTGACAATTTGATCAAGATTATTTACAAATTCGTACTCGGTCATTTCATTAATCAAATTTCTTTTATCACGACGTTTAATAAAATGCGTTTTACCCCCTCCAATAAATAAATCTAAACTATGTTCACTCAATTGAAGTGCAATATCTTGATACTGATATCTTGATTTTACTTTAGCGTAAAATGAAGCAGGCGTAGCGTGTACGATACTAGAAGTGGCCAATAAGGCAGTGGAATATCCTTTTTCCTGACAAATCTCTAAAATATTTTTTTGCGGAATATTCTTAGGGTTAATCCCAATTACTCTATTATAGGTTTTAACTCCACTTGCAATTGCGGTTCCACTTGCTGCGGAGTCTGTTATTAATTGATCAAAAGAATGTGTTTTTGAAAGGCCAATATATTCAAAGCTTTCCAGAGCTGTTTTATTGTTATTGGCATACATACCAGAGCTGATTTGGGTTAATCCTGTTCCATCGCCGATCAGTAGAATAATATTAGGCAAATTTTCCTGAGAATTACATTCTGCATAAATTAAAACAGCTAATAGAATTGATAATTGGCGCATGTGCTTTTTTTAAAAATGTAATCAAATATACCACTACTGAGTTAATTTATGAAGTAATCTTCTTTTAAGAAAAGCTTTTTTTAACTCAAAATCAAATTCTTACTTTAGCCAATAATAGATTTTAATTAAAATGAAAGAGAAAGGTTCGGTAGCAGTTATATCTATGGTAAGAAACGACACTTTTTTTGCAGATAAGTGGATTACTTATTATGGAGTTCAATTTGGATTTAAAAATCTTTTTCTATTTGTAGACGGTATGGATCAGAAATTACCTAAACAAGCAGAAAGAATTAATTGTTTTCAAAAACCACATAAGCAAAAAAAAAGAGCCTCAGGAGATCGATATAGAGCTCGAATGATTTCTTCTTTTGCGAAAGAATTATTCTCATCTTACAAAGTAGTTTTGGCTATGGATATTGATGAGTTTCTTGTAGTTGATCCCAAACATACCCTTGATTTAGAACAGTATTTGCTTCAAGACTTTACCTCAAAATCAGTCTCTGCCCTTGGGATTGACGTTGCACAACATCCTGAAATTGAAAACCCTATTGATTTAGAGAAACCATTCTTATTACAACGAAATTACGGTCAAGTTTCGGACCGATATACAAAACCAGTTGTTACATTCATGCCATTAGAATGGGGGTCAGGATTTCATCGCATTAAAGGCAAAGATTTTACTTTGGATTATAATTTATATTTATTTCATTTTGGATTAGTTGATATGAACACTGCTTTAAGTAAAAAAGATAAAAAAGAAACCCAAGAAGCAGGTTGGACAGAACACTTAGCAAGAAGGTTCAGGATATATCAAGCGCTTAAAGAAGAAAAACCCCAAGATGCGGATATTTTTTTTAGTTTAGCGAGAAAGCGGTTGTCTAAAAACAGGAAATGGTTTGCTTATAACAAACCTGCTCCGCTTAAAGGGAATACGGTCATTAAAATACCTGAACGATTTCATTACATAGTTTGAGACAATATTATCCTACTTATATTTACAAAAAATTGCCACAATACCAATGAGGAAAATTCAAATGGTTGACTTGAAGAATCAATATAGCTTTATCAAAGATGAAGTTCAGGATTCAATAAAAAAAGTTTTAGATACTACATCATTTATTAACGGTCCTGCAGTTAAATCCTTTCAAGAAGACTTAGAAAAATATTTAGGAGTAAAACATGTTATTCCATGTGCTAACGGAACGGACGCACTTCAGATTGCTTTAATGGGACTTAAGCTTAAACCTGGAGACGAGGTGATTACTTCAGATTTTACTTTTGCTGCCACGGTAGAGGTAATTTCCTTACTTCAATTAAAGCCTGTTTTAATTGATGTAGAACCGAAAACCTTTAATATAGATCCAAAGCTAATTGAAGCTGTAATAACTCCTAAAACAAAAGCAATTATTCCAGTTCATTTATTTGGACAAGTTGCTAATATGGATGCCATCAATGAAATTGCTAAAAAAAATAATCTGTATGTAGTTGAAGATAATGCACAAGGTATAGGTGCGAGTTATACCTACGAAAAAGGTTTAAAAGCAATGACGGGTACTCTAGGGCATGTTGCAGCAACATCATTTTTTCCATCCAAAAACCTTGGAGCTTATGGAGATGGTGGAGCCATATTCACAAACGATGATAAACTAGCATATTTTATAAGGGGTATTGTCAATCACGGAATGTACGAACGCTATTATCATGATGTTGTTGGGGTTAATTCTCGTTTAGATTCAATTCAAGCAGCTATTTTAAAAGTTAA
>CAJJAB010000039.1 GCA_905181895.1 Flavobacteria bacterium MS024-2A
CTTTTCTCAGCTTGAAACTAGCAACATCTTTTTTGGATAATGTAGAAACAGCTTTTTGACCTGTAATAATAGTTAATTCGTCAACAGCATGGTCGATTAATTTCTTATCAGAAACAGCAGCACCTACTCCACGACTAAGTACTATTTTTTCGAGTTTAGGGACTTGCATTACGCTTTTATAGCTGAATGTCTCTTTTAAACTGTTAACGATTCGATCGTTGTATTCTTGCTTTAATCTAGGTGTATAGCTCATATTCAAATGACTTCATCGGTTTTTTTAGCAACACGAACTTTAATTCCATCTTCAATTCTAAAACCTACACGTGTGGTTTTGCCGTCTGACGTAAGCAGAGATAAATTTGAAATATGAATAGGTGCTTCCTTTTCTGTTATTCCTCCTTGGGGATTTTGCGCATTGGGTTTGTTGTGTTTTTTAATCAAATTCACACCTTCCACAATGGCTCTATTTTTTTCAAATGAAATACTCGCAATCGTACCTTCAGATCCTTTTTCAGAACCAGCGATAACCCGAACAGTATCTCCTTTTTTTATTTTAATTTTTGTTGCCATATCTTGTTAATTACAATACTTCAGGTGCCAATGAAACAATTTTCATAAATTGTTTATCTCGTAATTCTCTTGCCACAGGACCAAAAACACGAGTTCCTCGCATTTCACCAGTTGGGTTAAGTAGCACACATGCATTTTCATCAAAACGAATATAAGTCCCATCCTGACGTCTAATTTCTTTTTTTGTTCGGACAACTACCGCAGTTGATACCTCCCCTTTTTTAATAGTTCCAGAAGGAGACGCCTGTTTAACAGTAACAACTATTTTGTCGCCAATAGATGCATATCGTCTTTTAGTTCCTCCCAATACACGAATGGTAAGGACTTCTTTTGCGCCGGTATTATCGGCTACTTTGAGTCTAGATTCTTGTTGTACCATATCTTACTTAGCTCTTTCTATTATTTCAACCATTCTCCAGCATTTTGATTTACTTAATGGTCGTGTTTCCATAATTTTAACTGTATCTCCGATATTGCAATCATTTTTTTCATCGTGAGCTACGTATTTTTTCGTTTTCAAAACGAACTTACCATACATCGGGTGTTTTACTCTATTAACCTCTGCAACAACAATAGATTTTTGCATTTTGTTACTGGTTACGACACCAATTCGTTCTTTTCTTAAGTTTCTTGTTTCCATGTGCTTATACTTCTTGGCTGCTCAGGGCCGTTTTTAGTCGAGCAATTATTCGACGTGCTATTTGAATTTGTAATGGATTTTCTATCGGAGAAATCGCATGAGTCATTTTTAACTCAGATAACTGTTTTTGGTATTCAGCCAGTTTATCTTTAATGTCTTCTTTAGAAAGGTTTTTAATTTCAGATTGTTTCATAGTTTCTGTAAATTAAGCTTCGAAATCACGAGCTACAATAAATTTAGTTTTAACGGGAAGTTTTTGAGCTGCTAAACGAAGTGCTTCCTTAGCAACACTGAAAGGTACACCTCCAACTTCAAACATAATACGTCCGGCTCTGGTTACAGCTACAAAATATTCTGGCGCTCCTTTACCCTTACCCATACGAACCTCAAGAGGTTTCTTGGTAATAGGCTTGTCAGGAAAAATTTTAATCCATAATTGCCCTTCTCTTTTCATGTAACGTGTAGCGGCAACACGTGCTGCCTCAATTTGACGTGATGTAATGAAAACAGAGTCTAGCGCTTTGATACCAAACATACCATTGGAAAGCTGATGACCTCTTTGAGAAAGACCTTTCATACGACCTTTCTGAGCTTTCCGGAATTTTGTCTTTTTTGGTTGTAACATGATTTCTTAACCTATTATATTATTTACGACGTTGACGATTGTTTCCTTTACCGGAATTAGGACCACCTTGGCCAGTTTTTTTTGACATTCCCACAAGAGGGGAAAGTTCACGTTTACCATAAACTTCACCTTTCATGATCCATACTTTAATCCCTAACCTTCCATATGTTGTATGAGCTTCTACCAAGGCATAGTCGATATCTGCACGAAAAGTTGACAATGGAATACGACCATCTTTGAATGATTCAGCACGTGCCATCTCAGCTCCATTTAAACGACCAGAAATTTGAATTTTAATTCCTTCTGCATTCATACGAATTGCTGCCGCAATAGCCATTTTAATAGCACGTCTGTAAGAAATACGACTTTCGATTTGACGAGCAATGCTAGCTCCTACTAATTGTGCATCTAATTCAGGACGTTTGATTTCAAAAATATTGATTTGAATTTCTTTCCCTGTGATTTTACGCAACTCTTCTTTAAGTTTATCAACTTCTTGCCCTGCTTTTCCGATTATAATTCCCGGACGTGCAGTAGTGATAGTTATTGTAATAATCTTGAGCGTGCGTTCAATAATTACGTTTGAAACACTAGCTTTAGAAAGACGTGCATGAATATATTTACGGATTTTATAATCTTCGGCGATTTTATCTCCGTAATCTCTTCCTCCATACCAGTTAGAATCCCATCCTCTGATGATACCTAAACGATTTCCAATAGGGTTAGTTTTTTGTCCCATGTTATGATTCTATAATGTTAGTTCCCAATACAACAGTTACGTGATTGGAACGTTTTCTAATTCGGTGTGCTCTTCCTTGTGGAGCTGGTCTCAAACGCTTTAGCATACTTCCTCCATCAACACGGATCTCAGAAACAAAAAGGTTTGCATTTTCGATATCTGCTGCTTCATTTTTAGATTGCCAGTTTGCAATTGCAGAAAGTAATAATTTTTCTAAACGGCGAGATGCTTCTTTAGGGCTAAACTTCAATATAGCTAAAGCCTTCACAATTGATTCCCCTCTTACTTGATCAGCGACTAAACGCATCTTTCTAGGTGAAGTAGGACAGTTGTTTAGCTTAGCAAAAGCAAGAGATTTTTTTGCTTCCTTAAGCGCCTGAGCGGTATGTCTTTTACGATTTCCCATGAATACTTTTATTTTTTCCCTTTGTTTTTAGCACCTGAATGTCCTCGAAAGTTTCGTGTCAATGAAAATTCGCCTAATTTGTGACCTACCATGTTTTCTGTTACATATACGGGAACAAAAGTTTTACCGTTGTGTACACCAATTGTCTGACCAACAAAATCTGGAGTAATCAAGGAGGCACGAGACCAAGTTTTGATTACTGCTTTTTTATTTTCTTGTATGTTTTTCATCACTTTCTTTTCAAGACTGTGATGAACAAAAGGTCCTTTTTTTAATGAACGAGCCATATCCTATTATTTTTTTCTACGTTCAATAATGAACTTGTTACTTGACTTTGTTTTTGATCGGGTACGATATCCTTTAGCAGGAATACCATTACGTGATCTTGGATGCCCTCCAGATGCACGGCCTTCTCCACCACCCATGGGATGATCAACTGGGTTCATCGCAACTGGACGAGTCCGGGGTCTTCTTCCTAACCAACGTGAACGTCCGGCCTTACCTGAAACTAGCAATTGATGATCTGAATTTGAAACTGCACCAATAACAGCAGAACAATTAACTAATATCATACGAGTTTCTCCAGAAGGTAATTTAACGGTAGCAAATTTTCCTTCACGAGCCATTAGTTGGGCAAAAGATCCTGCACTGCGTGCTATTGAGGCCCCTTTACCTGGGCTTAATTCAATACATGAAATGATGGTTCCTAGTGGTATGTTAGATAATAAAAGTGCATTTCCGATTTCAGGTGTTGCACTTTCTCCCGAGATAACATGTTGTCCTACTTTTAATCCGTTTGGAGCAATAATGTATCGCTTTTCACCATCGGTATATTCAACTAGAGCAATAAATGCTGAGCGGTTAGGATCGTATTCTATAGATTTAACTTCAGCTGAAACATCGAATTTGTTACGTTTGAAATCAATGATACGATAACGTTTTTTATGACCTCCACCAATGTGGCGAGCAGTCATCTTACCCTTATTATTTCTTCCTCCAGATCTTTTATTTGGAGCCAATAAACTCTTTTCGGGCTTATCAGTAGTAATTGCGTCGAATCCATTTACTACTCTAAAACGCTGTGCAGGAGTTACCGGTTTTAATTTTCTTACTGACATCTGACGCTATTATAAATTACTGTAAAAATCTATAGTATCACCTTCAGCTACATGCACAATTGCTTTCTTTGTAGCGTTAGTTTTACCTTTTTGTATTCCTGTTTTGGTATAACGCATTTTGCGCTCTGGACCATAATTCATGGTATGTACCTTTTCTACCGTTACCCCATAGGCAGCTTCAACCGCCTTTTTAATTACTACTTTATTAGATTTCGGATGCACTAAGAAAGTGTAACGATTATGGAGTTCGCTCCCTAATGTTGCTTTTTCAGTGATGATTGGTTTTATAATTATACTCATGATTATTTTTTCAAAAGTGATTCAAGTCCCGTAATTGCAGCTTCAGAAAAAATCAAACTATTAGCGTTTGAAATACTGTAAGTATTTAATTCTGAGTTAATTACAACCTTTGAATTCTTTAAATTACGAGAGGACAAATATACATTTTTATTCAACTCACCCAAGACTAATACGCTTTTTTTGTCAGCAAGTCCAAGAGCTGCCAACATTTTAAGATAATCCTTGGTTTGAGGTTGGTCCATTTTAATGTCTTCTAAAACCAAAATTGATTTTTGATTTGCCTTGATACTTAAGGCAGACATTCTTGCCAAACGCTTAACTTTCTTGTTTACTTTTTGACTGTAATCTCTTGGTCTAGGTCCAAATACACGACCTCCACCTTTAAACAATGGATTTTTTATACTTCCCGCACGGGCTGTACCTGTACCTTTTTGTTTCTTTATTTTACGAGTACTACCAACAATTTCCGCACGCTCTTTTGCCTTGTGCGTCCCTTGACGTTTATTGGCTAAGTGTTGTTTTACATCTAAATAGATGGCGTGATCGTTTGGTTCGATACCGAAGACAGCTTTATCAAGCTTAATCTTTCTTCCGGTTTCTTTTCCTTTTATGTTTAATACGTTTAATTCCATTATTTCTGAACGATTACGTAAGCGTTTTTATGTCCTGGAACACATCCTTTTACTACTAGAAGGTTCTTTTCAGGTACAACTTTTATAACTTTAAGATTTTGAACTTTAACTTTCACATTTCCCATTTGACCTGCCATACGCATTCCTTTGAATACACGAGCAGGATAAGATGCGGCACCAATTGAACCAGGTGCTCTCAAACGGTTATGTTGTCCGTGGGTAGCTTGACCTACTCCGGCAAATCCGTGGCGTTTTACAACCCCTTGGAAACCTTTTCCTTTAGATATCCCTGAGACATCTATAAATTCCCCTTCAGTGAAGTGTTCTACTGTAATGGTGTCTCCTAAATTTAATTCTTCTTCAAAATTCTGGAATTCGACAAGCTTCTTTTTAGGTGCAGTATTGGCCTTTTTGAAGTGGCCTAAAGCTGCTTTAGTTACCCTTTTTTCTGCCTTGTCATCGAAACCCAGTTGAAGTGCTTCATACCCGTCAACCGATGTGGTTCTGACTTGGGTAACCACGCATGGACCTAGTTCTAAGACAGTACAAGGAATATTCTTTCCTTTATCATCAAAGAGGCTGGTCATACCGATTTTCTTTCCTATTAACCCAGACATTGTTTATTTATTTGTTTGTTAATTATAATTATATTTTTTTTCTTACGCTACTTAAACTTTGATCTCTACTTCAACCCCACTTGGCAATTCGAGCTTCATTAACGCATCAATTGTTTTTGATGACGAGCTGTAAATATCTAATAATCGCTTGTAAGAACACAATTTGAATTGCTCTCGTGCTTTTTTATTCACGTGAGGAGAACGTAATACAGTAAAAATTTTCTTGTGAGTAGGCAATGGGATGGGACCCGTTACAACTGCACCTGTTGTTTTAACTGTTTTGACGATTTTATCAGCGGACTTATCCACTAAGTTGTAATCGTAAGACTTTAATTTGATTCTAATTTTTTGGCTCATAACTAATTCGTTTTATGCTTTTTTACCTTTTACCTCTGCTATAACTGCTTCTGAAATATTAGAAGGTGTTTCAGCATAATGTGAGAATTCCATTGTAGATGTCGCGCGACCAGATGAAAGTGTTCTAAGAGAAGTAACATATCCAAACATTTCAGACAAAGGGACTTCAGCTTTTACGACTTTAGATCCAGCTCGGTCGTCCATAGAATTTACTTGTCCACGGCGACGATTTAAATCTCCAACAATATCTCCCATATTTTCTTCTGGAGTTAGTGCTTCTAATTTCATAATGGGCTCCATAATAACTGCTTTGGCTGCTCTTGCAGATTCTTTAAAACCTAATTTTGCTGCAAGCTCAAAGGAAAGTGAATCAGAATCCACAGGGTGGAATGAACCATCATGTAAAGTGATTTTCATGGCATCTAATTCGAAACCAGCTACAGGACCATTTTTCATTGATTCTTTAAATCCTTTTTCTACAGAAGGAATGTATTCTTTAGGAACATTTCA
>CAJJAB010000040.1 GCA_905181895.1 Flavobacteria bacterium MS024-2A
CAATACATGGTTTATCCTCTAATGAATATTGCAACCAAATGGGTTACCGAAATCACCCATGTTGATGAGGGAAATTATTTTGTAGATGAGCAACGATTTGGACCATATTCCCTTTGGCATCATAAGCATTTTATTAAGCCCATTAAAAATGGAGTTGAGATGATAGATATTATTGACTATAAATTACCCTTTGGATTCTTAGGTCAAATATTTCATCCTATTATAGTTGCACCCAAACTCAAAGAAATTTTTGAATATAGAAAACAAGCTCTAATTAAGTTATTTGGAATATATATATAATGATTGAAAATAAAAACATATTAATTATCGGAGGAAGTTCAGGGATTGGACTTGCTTTAGTTGAATTATTGGCACAAAAAAATTCAGTATATGTTGCATCACGATCAAATGAATCACTTGCCAAACTAAATGTGAATCATATTACTTATGATGCTACTTTAGATGAACTCGATTTGTCTATTTTACCTGAAAACTTAGATGGTTTCGTTTATTGTCCTGGGTCCATTAACCTTCGCCCTTTTAAAGGACTTAAAACAGAAACCTT
Organism: Flavobacteria bacterium MS024-2A; assembly: GCA_905181895.1. GTDB lineage: Bacteria > Bacteroidota > Bacteroidia > Flavobacteriales > Flavobacteriaceae > MS024-2A. Next base: position 566 of record CAJJAB010000040.1, read on the forward strand.
TGTTGCTGATTTTGAAATAAATGTAATTGGAGCCGTCAAAGCGTTAAAGTCCGTTTTAAGTTTATTAAATGCAAGTAGTAACCCTGCAGTAGTATTTTACAGTACTGTAGCAGTTCAGACAGGAATGCCTTTTCACAGTTCAGTTGCAGCCTCGAAAGGAGCAATAGAAGGATTAACAAGATCTCTTGCCGCTGAGTTTGCTCCTAAAATTCGTGTTAATGCAATTGCACCATCAATGGTTGATACACCCTTAGCTTCTAAATTTCTAAATAATGAAATAAAATTAGATAAAGCAAACAGTCGTCACCCTTTAGGTAGAGTTGGAAATGCTGATGAAATCGCAAAAAGTACTGCATTTTTATTAGGTGAAGAAAGTGGTTGGATGACCGGAAGAATATTACAAATAGATGGCGGAATAGGGAATTTAAAAACCTGAAAAGTGAATGGAAAAGGTCACACTATTTTGGTTTAGAAGAGATCTAAGAATTGAAGATAATTGTGGCCTATATCATGCCTTAAAAGGAGAAAATAAGGTAATTCCTATTTTTATATTTGACACAGAAATACTTAAAAAACTACCTAAGCATGATGCTAGAGTAGAAATGATTTTATTAGCCTTGGGTACCATCGATGTTGCTATGAAGAGGAACCGATGTAAAATTGGGAAATATCATGGAAAACCTGAGGCTATTTTTTCAAAATTAATTCTCAAATGGAATGTTGATAAGGTTATTTGTAATAAAGATTATGAACCTTATGCTACAGATAGAGATGAGAACATTAGAAAGCTCCTGGCAAGTGAGGGCATAAATCTAGAAACTTATAAAGATCAGGTTATTTTTGAAAAAAATGAGGTTGTTAAAAAGGACTGCACCCCCTACAAAGTCTACACGCCTTTTTCACGGAAATGGCTAGAAAAATATCAAGAAAAGCCACTTATTTTTTATCCTTCAGAACTGCATTTAGATAAATTAGCTCCTATTGAAAACCTTCCCGACCCCTCCCTTATTGACTTGGGATTTAAAACCAGTTCAATTACTCAACCTCAGTATCTTTTTAATGATAAATTAATTGATAATTATGAGGCAACACGTAATTTCCCTTCATTAAACAATACCTCACGTTTAGGAGCTCATTTGCGTTTTGGAACCGTTAGTATTCGTAAGCTAGTAAATCAAGCATCATTAAGGCTTAATAATACTTTTCTGAAAGAGTTGATTTGGAGAGAATTTTTTATGCAAATTTTATGGCACTTTCCTCACACTCAACAACAAAGTTTTAAATCAAAATACGATAGAATCATTTGGAGGAACAATCCTAATGAGTTTGAAAAATGGTGTAAAGGTGAGACAGGTTATCCGCTTGTAGATGCTGGTATGCGTGAATTGAATGAAACTGGATTTATGCACAATAGAGTAAGAATGTTAGTAGGAAGCTTTTTGTGTAAACATCTTTTAATTGATTGGCGTTGGGGGGAGGCTTATTTTGCCGAAAAATTATTTGATTATGAAATGTCAAGTAATGTTGGAAATTGGCAATGGGTTGCTGGTTGTGGAGTTGATGCAGCACCTTATTTTAGAATTTTCAATCCCTCAGAACAAGTTAAAAAGTTTGATAAAGATTTAAAGTATATTAAAAAATGGGTTATCAATTTTCAGGAGCTTAATTACCCATTACCTATAGTTGATCATAAGTTTGCACGAGAGCGCTGTTTAAAAGTTTATAAAGAAGCGTTAAGTATCGTATGAAAATGGTATTGAAACAAAATTTTCCTGAGAAAATTTGCCCCACTTGTAGACGTCCATTTAGTTGGAGGAAGAAATGGGAAAGAGATTGGGAATCAGTAAAATATTGTAGTAAAAAATGTAAAACAATATGAAAACTGCTTTGGTATGGTTGCGAAACGATCTTCGTTTTCAAGATCAAAATTCTTTTTATAAATCGTGTAAAGATTTTGATAGGGTAGTAGCTTATTTCGCTTTTGAACCAAAAGATTATGAAAAGACAGCATGGGGATTTCAAAAAACAGGTAAATTTAGGATTCAATTTCTTTTGGAAACCCTAAAATCACTAGATATAGAATTAAAACAAAATAATATTTCTCTTATTGTGGAAAATAGATCTGCAGTTACGGGAATCCCTATATGGATTGAAGAGCTCCAAGCGTCATCTCTCTTTTATCAAGAAGAATGGACTAAGGAAGAAAAGACTATTTCTTGTAATGTTTGTAGTCGTCTTTCTGAAAATATTGAAATCAATTCTCATTTTGATCAATTTTTATTTCACCCCGAAGATATCCACATTGATATTGATAATATTCCTCAGGTTTTTACGGCTTTTAGGAAAAAGTGTGAAAAGTACAGTGAGATTAGATCATGTTTTAATAGGCCAAAACTTTTGGACAACATTTCTTTATTAGAAAAAACACCAATCATACCTGTATTAGAAGATTTTGGTCATTCGCCTTTTGAGCTTCATCCAAATTCAGTATTTCCATTTAAAGGAGGTACTCATGAAGGTTTGGATCATTTAAATAATTATTTTTGGAATTCAAAACGACTTTCTTTTTATAAGAAAACAAGAAACGGTTTAGTCGGCGTAAACTATAGTTCTAAATTCTCACCTTGGTTAGCTAATGGTTCACTTTCTGCAAGAATGATATATTGGGAAGTCAAGCGTTATGAGGAAGAAGTTGATAAGAATGACTCTACTTATTGGCTCATTTTTGAATTGATCTGGAGAGATTATTTTAAATATATTTCCTTAAAACATGGGAATTCAATTTTTCTTTTAGGGGGAATCCTAGATAAAGAATATACTTGGAATTCAAAACCTGAATTTTTTCTCAAGTGGATTGAGGGTGAAACTACTGAACCATTTGTTAATGCAAATATGATAGAGCTTAAAAAAACAGGATTTATGAGCAATCGTGGAAGGCAAAATGTTGCGAGTTATTTTGCGAAAAACATGATGATGGATTGGCGAATGGGGGCTGCTTATTTTGAAAAAGAACTTATCGATTATGATGTCCATAGCAATTGGGGTAATTGGATGTATGTTGCTGGAGTAGGGAATGATCCCAGAGATAGACAATTTAATATTAAGTTACAATCAGAGCGGTATGATCAAAAAGGTCATTACCAAAAACTTTGGTTACAAAACACCTTATTTTAATGATTTTACGATTACTTCTTGGAGATCAATTGAATAGTAACCACTCTTGGTTTGAAAAGTCAGATGATTCAGTTTGTTATGTTATGATGGAGGTGCAACAAGAAACCAACTATATAAAACATCATGTGCAGAAGGTAGTTGCTTTTTTTAAAGCAATGCGACAGTTTAAAGTTGAGTTAGAACAAAAAGGACATCGTGTACATTATCTAACATTGGATAATAATGAAAATTTACA
>CAJJAB010000041.1 GCA_905181895.1 Flavobacteria bacterium MS024-2A
GGATTGATGAGATTTTACTAAATTGCTGATCAAATCATTTTACCATGAGGAAAATAGCATTACTGTTTTTTTTTACTACCCTATGTTTTGCACAACAACCTACGATCTCCCTCGATAAATTATGGAATGACGATTACAATCCAAAACGATTGGAATCTATTCGTTCAATGAGAAACGGAACTCAGTATACTATTTTAGAAACAAAAAATAATAGCCAAATCGCCATAGTACGATATGATTATGGGAAACCTAATCAAGGGTATGTTATATTTAGTTCGAAAGATCATTCGGAAATCAATAGCTTCTCTGACTATTTCTTTTCGAAAAATGAACAAAAGATAATTTTAGAAACCGCTTCGGATCAAATTTATCGAAGATCAAAACAAGCTATTTATTGGATATATGATTTAAAAACTAAAGATCTCAAAAAAGTAACAGAGGCTAAAATTCAAGAACCTTTATTTTCACCAGATTCTAATAAGGTAGCCTATGTTTACAGAAGGAATTTATTTGTAAAAGAAATAAAAAGCCAAAATGTAATCCAGATTACTTTTGATGGAGATTATAAAACAATTAATGGAATTACTGATTGGGTTTATGAAGAAGAATTTGGTTTTGTACGCGCATTTGATTGGAGTCCAGACTCATCAGAGCTCGTTTATATGCGTTTTGACGAATCAAATGTCCCTATTTTTTCAATGGATATTTATGGAAAAGATCTTTATCAATTTCCCTATCAATTTAGATACCCGAAAGCAGGAGAGAAAAATTCTGAAATTACTCTATATCGATTTACTTTAGAGACTAGAAAAAAAGCTAAGATTAGCTTCAAAGGAGAAAGACCCTATTACATTCCAAGAATTAAATATTTAGACAGTGCAAATGATCTGATAATTCAAACCCTGAACAGACATCAAAATGACCTGAAATTATGGCGCTGGAATTCAAAAGAGAATATTATGCATCTTCTTTTGGAAGAAAAATCGGAAACTTATGTAAGTATTCATGATAATTTAAAGTTTTTAAAAGATGAAAGTTTTTTGTGGACTAGTGAAAAAGATGGTTTTAATCATATTTATCATTTTGACAAAAACGGAAGTTTAATAAATCAAATCACAAAGGGAGATTGGGAAGTTACAGCTCTTTATAATTTCAATTATGGAAGTAAAGAAATTTATTATCAATCAGTAGAGGGGAGTAGTACAGAAAGAGGATTATATGCCATAAAATTATCAGGGAAAGGGAAGAGAACCCTTCAGCCCACCAAGGGTACAAATGGCGCAACTTTTAGCAAAGGGGGAATGTATTATATTCATTCATATTCAGATGAAAAGACTCCTCCCAATTATACTCTTTTCGAAACGGAAAATAATATTGCGCTTTACTCTGTATTGAAAAATAAAGACTTATCTAAAAACTTAGAAGCATTTGGTTTTTCAGACAAGGAATTTTCTAAAATTGACATTAATGGAGAATCACTTAATATGTGGACGATTAAACCTGCAAATTTTGATGCTTCAAAACAATACCCTTTATTAATGTTTCAATATTCGGGACCGGGTTCTCAGCAAGTTGCTAATCGATGGGGTGACCAACGTACGCTTTGGCATAAATCGTTAGCCAATCAAGGATATATTATTGTCTGTATTGATGGAATAGGAACCGGATTTAAAGGAACGGTTTTTAAAAAAGCAACCTATCTTAATCTTGTTAAATATGAAGCTTTAGATCAAATTACAGCTGCAAAACAATTAGCAAAATTACCTTATGTTGACGCAAGTCGAATTGGCATTTGGGGCTGGAGCTTTGGAGGCCATATGGCAGCTCACTGTTTAGTGACAGGGAGCGATATTTTTTCTTTTGGAATTGCAGTTGCACCAGTAACAAATTGGCGTTTTTATGACACTATTTATACCGAACGTTTTATGCGAACCCCTCAAGAAAACCCACTAGGATATGATTTGAATTCACCTTTAAATTATGCCGATCAACTTAAAGGAAAGTTTTTAATTATACACGGATCGGGAGATGACAATGTTCATGTTCAAAATACTATGCGAATGGTTGAGGAGTTAATACAGGCCGATAAACAATTTGAATGGATGATTTATCCAGATAAGAATCATGGAATTTATGGAGGTAATACTCGAAAGCATCTCTATTCCAAAATGACTAACTTTATACTTGAAAATTTATAATTATATTATGAATTCTGAAACTACAATTAATGACTTAAATTCCAAAACAGCCTTTGGTCATCCGATTGGCCTTTTTGTTCTTTTTTTTACAGAAATCTGGGAGCGTTTTTCCTACTATGGAATGCGAGCTTTATTTACACTTTTTCTGGTTGCTAAAACTGATTCAGATAACCCCGGTTTTGGCTGGACTAATTCCGAGGCTATAATGTTATATGGTTGGTATACCATGCTTGTTTATGTTGCATCTGTTCCTGGCGGATGGATTGCTGACAATATTTTAGGCCAAAAGAAAACAGTGATGTGGGGAGGAATTCTTTTATGCATCGGACATACAATTTTAGCTTTTGATACTGAATTTAGTTTTTATCTAGGATGTTTCTTTGTAATTCTTGGAGTAGGAGGATTAAAGCCAAACATTTCTAGTATGGTTGGAGGCTTATATTCCAAAGGAGATGAAAGAAGAGATTTAGGCTTTTATATTTTTTACATGGGAATTAATATTGGGGGTTTTGCAGCACCCATTCTCTGTGGTTGGATTGGAGAGACATATAATTGGCACTACGGGTTTGGATTGGCTGCTATAGGAATGATTATTGGACAAATTACTTATGCATATGGTCAGAAATATTTAGTTGGAGTAGGTGATTTTATTGGAAAAAGTTCTCATCCTGATAATGCATTAAAGCAGCTAAAATTGACACCTGTAGAAAGAGACCGTGTAAAAGTTCTGCTAATCTCTTTTTTACTTATTATTGTTTTTTGGGGAGCTTTTGAACAAGCAGGTGGATTGATGAACTTGTATGCTAAACAAAAAACGGACAGAATGCTTTTGGGAATTGAAATTCCAGCATCTTGGTTCCAATCATTAAATTCTTTTTTCATTATTACACTCGCGGTTCTAATTGGTAGTTTTTGGATGCGATGGAAATTAAAGGGAAAAGAGGCTTCGTCACTTTATAAAATAGCAATAGGTATTTTAATTATGGGCTGGGGATTTTTATTTATGCGTTTTGCTGCAATGGATTATGAGTTGATGGGAAAGTCTGCAATGTATTGGTTGGTATTAGCCTATTTGTTTCACACTATTGGAGAACTTTGCGCCTCACCCGTATCACTTTCTTTTATAACTAAATTAGCACCTGTCAAATATGCAGCCTCCATTATGGGGCTCTATTGGGCAGCTACTGGATTAGGAAATAAATTAGCAGCTAGTATTGGAGGGTTTGCAGAAACAGCTGGCGAAAAGGAAATTTTTACTGGAATTTTTATTTTTTGTACTATTGTTGCACTATTAATTATTCTTTTGTTAAAACCTTTAAAAAGATTAACACATGGGGCAGAAGACAATGTTAGTAGCTTTACATAATTTAAAAATGAAAAAACAAATATTAATTCTTATAACCTTTTTTATATCTACTTTTTCTTTTGCACAACAAATAAAATGGATGAATCTTGCTGAAGCTCAGGCTGCTCAAAAAGTTGTGCCAAAAAAAATATTTATGGATGTCTATACCGAATGGTGTGGCCCCTGTAAACTATTAGACAAAAAAACTTTTCAAAATCCAGATGTTTCACGTTATATAAGTGAACATTTTTATGCAGTTAAATTCAACGCAGAAGGACAAGAAGAGATTAAATTTCTTGATCAAACATATACTAACCCCAAATTTGATCCCAACCGAAAAGGGAGAAATGGAACCCATGAATTCACTCAATATTTGGGGGTAAAGGGATATCCTACAATGGTTTTTTTTAGCGAAAACGGTGACCCCATTATGCCAGTGGTTGGTTATCTCAAGCCACAGCAACTTGAATTATATCTCAAAATGATAAAACAAGGTGATTACCAAGTCTTTTCAAAACCTGAAGATTTTGAAAAATACCAAAAGAGTTTTATTTCCCGTTTTCGAGGTTAATTCGACATGAAACTTTTTTGATATTATTAAAGTACTTGAATATTATTTATAGTGAATAATAAACCAAAAGGGAGATGCATTATTTTAACTTAAAAAGGAAAAAGTGTTTTATGTTAAATAGTCAAATTAAAGGGCAAAGAATAAATCTTCCGATTTTCACAATAGCTTGAGGGTATTTTAAAAAAGTTAAAAAAAAGAATCAACTTCTTTCTTTTGAAATTGCAGTATAAATTAATTGAGCTGTTTTATTACTAGCTCCTCCGTTACCTAGAATTGATTTTAATTCTTTATAATCTTTTAAAATAGCTTTTTGTTCAGAGTGTTTTAGAATTCTTTCGAGATATTTGCAAAGATTGGGAAGACTTAACTCTTCCTGGATAAGTTCTTTGACTGCACCTCTATTTAAAATTAAATTGACAAGAGATATATAATTTAACCTAACAATTTTTTTTGCAATCCAATAACTAAAAGCGCTACTTCGATAGCAAACAATTTGAGGAACTTCAAATAAAGCTGTTTCTAGAGTTGCCGTCCCACTTGTTACCAATGCTGCAACGGAATGATGAAGTAAGTCATAGGTTGCACCATAAATCACTTTTAGACTATCATTTTTAATGAAGGAGGTATAGTTTTTAAAGGATAAACCAGGTGCACCTGCTACTACAAATTGATATTCAGAAAAGTGATTTGCTACTTGAATAAAAAGCGGTAATTTTTTTTTTATTTCCTGTAGTCTACTGCCAGGAAGTAGAGCAATAATGGGTTTTTTAGAGTCTAATTCAAATTTATCATGAAATTTAGAATTCTTTGGATAATTTGGAATATGATCTAATAGTGGATGTCCCACAAAGTGAACATGAAAATTATGTTTTTTTTCAAAAAAATCTTTTTCAAAAGGAAGAATGACGTAAAGTGCATCCAAATATTGTTTCATTTTATTAACTCTATTTTCCTTCCAAGCCCAAACTTGTGGGCTTATATAGTAGTGATTTTTATAGCCTATCCTTTTAGCCCACTGAGCAATTCTAAGATTAAAACC
>CAJJAB010000042.1 GCA_905181895.1 Flavobacteria bacterium MS024-2A
AGAAAAAACAACTAACGCAATAGTAATCAGAAGTGTTTTGTATGTGTTCATAACATAAAATTATAAGTAACAAATATACTAAATTTTGCATAAAAACATTCTCTTTTTTGAAATTTAAGATGTAAATTCTGTTACATTTTAATGAAATTATATGTTTTTAAAAATCTTTAAGTACTTTTAGACTTAATTAAATAAAAACATTAATAAAAATGTACTTTTAAGAATATGAAAAAACGAGATTTTTTAAAAAAATCAGCAGCTATTGCATCTACAGCTCTTTTACCCTCCTCTCTTTTTGCTTATACAAAAGGAAATGCAAGATTACGAACTGCACATATTGGAGTGGGAAATATGGGAGCAGCTGATTTAGCATCAATTTCTTCTCACGAACTGGTTGATGTTGTTGCTTTGTGTGATGTTGATTCAAATAATTTAGCGGCTGCTAAAAAACTCCATCCCAATGCTAAAACATATTCAGATTACAGAACTCTTTTAAATGATATGGCTGCAGATATAGACGCTGTAGTTGTATCTACACCAGATCACACACATGCTCCAGCTTCAATTATGGCAATGGAGTTGAATAAGCCTGTTTATTGTCAGAAACCCCTTACTCATTATGTTTCTGAGTCAAGGGCAATGCGAAAAATTGCTGAGGAAAAGAATTTAGTAACTCAAATGGGAATTCAGGTACACTCTTTCTATGACTATAAGTTAGCAACTGTTTTAATTCAATCTGGGATTATTGGAAAAGTTAGTAAAGTTCATGCTTGGTCACCAAAAAACTGGGGTTATGACGGACCAGAGTCAACCGGTGAAGATTCTGTTCCGGATCATTTGGATTGGAATCTTTGGCTTGGCACATCACCACAGAGACCTTTTAAAGAAAAAGTTTACCATCCTGGAAATTGGAGAAAACTAGTAGATTATGGTTGTGGAACGCTTGGAGATATGGGGGTTCATATTTTTGACACGCCGTATAACGCTTTAGCACTAGATGTTCCGTTAACAATTACAAATAATTGTCGAAAGCCAAATGGATTTGGTTTCCCTGAAAACAATAATGTTACTTATACGTTCTCAGGAACAAAATATACCTCAGATTTATTAACTTGGGTATGGTCTGATGGACCCGGTGCGCCAAAATTAAATAAAGATTTAAAACTTCCCAACAAAGAAAAATTACCCCTGCAAGGAGCAATTTTTATTGGTGAAAAAGGAACCCTTTTACTTCCTCACTTTATGGAATTACCGCGTCTCATTGTTGATGGAGAATACCAACAAATTGATATTAAAAAATATGACCCAAACAATAGCCTTGGAAATAACAAGAGTGATTATGAACGTGATGCACCTAAACATTACCATCAGTTTGTTGATGCTTGTTTAGGAAAAGATAAAGTTTCGGCTCCATTTTCTTATTCAGCTAGATTGACAGAAACCATTTTGTTGGGCGTAATTTCCGGACGTTTTCCCAAGCAAACTTTACATTGGGATAACGAAAATGCTAGATTTAAAGAAGAAGAAGCTAATGCCTTTTTGACTGGCGACTATCGAGAATTTTAAAAGTATTTTTTATTCTATTTGGTGGGCTATTGCTACTCTAAGTAAGGTTGGCTATGGGGATGTTTATCCAATTACTCTAGGAGGTAAAATATTTTCATCTAATATAATATTAATTGGAATTGTTGCTATTCCTACTGGATTAATAGCCTCATCAATTAATCAAAATATTTATAATATGGAGTTTAAAGAAATACTATTAGTTATACTTCTTGGAGTATTTGCAGTACTTGGTATTATAAGCTTTATTCTTAATGCCAAAAATGTTGCTAAACTTGATGCTGAAGTTAGAGGGGTAGGAGAAAAATTAGTTAGAAAAATTGACCTTGATGATATTGAGGTCGGTAAGCCTGACTTTGCACACGAATTTACTCTATCTACTATGAGAAAGTTACATCGAAGAAAACAATAAAAGGAGTTGAAGAATTTACTAAAGCCACTTGCTAAAGCTTTTAGAAACCCTGCTAAAAAAATAATATTTTCGAATTAAAAATTCTTTAGGTATTAGTAAAAAGGGTGTTATATTTGCCCCCACAATAAACATTAAAATACCTTAGTGATGTTATTAGTGGCGTTAAGTGTCATTAACAGAGGAACAAAACGTCTAGTAACTTATTGTTAATGAATATTTTGGCCTCGTAGCATAACTAAATAGTGCACTTGATTACGGCTTAAGAGGTTATAGATTGTTAAGTAGTATAGATAAAGGTAAGTAGGTAAAAGTAAAGACATAATTAAAGACAAAATCATAAATTGGAGACGTAGCATAACTGGATAATGCACCACACTACGAATGTGGCGATTGTAGGTTCGAATCCTACCGTCTTCACCACTAAGGCTCTCAGAAATGGGAGCTTTTTTTTTATACTAGTGTTAACTACTTTTTAGCTGCTATAATATCCTTATGCTTATCTAGATACTGGTCTATGGCTATTCTAATTAAGTTAGATTTATTCTCTTCGTAATGCTCCATAAGAATTTCAAGTCCTGTATGATGTTTCTCTTTAAGGTGAAGCGTGTACCTAGCTAATGCCATTAGTTCTTTCTTTTGATAGGTATTTCAATAGTTATCTTTTCCATTATAATTCCTTTTTAACCTGATTAAGCATTCTACTTGTTCTTGCCATACTGTATTGTGCAAAAGCACTTAATGTTAAGCCTATATCATTTGCTATAGAATTATACTTTTGTTTCTCTTGCTTACTTATTCGTAACTTTAATTTAATCAAAACGTCAATAAATAGAAAACGCCCCTAAAATTAATTAGAGAGTGATAAATAAGTTGGAGTTAATTCTTTGATTGCTTCATAATAAGCACATAATCTTTAGTAACGATTTACCTTTCTTATATGATTGACATTATCATAGATAATTGTACTTGGATCTTTCTCTATTTCTTTCCCCATTTCATTCATGGTATGTTTAACTAAATCAACGTAAAAAACTTTGACCCAACCAATTTTTATTAGCTCAATTTAATTTGAAAGACATTTATCCATTTTTTTTGACTCCAAGTAAAGTCAGCCCTAATAAAGTTTTTTGACCTTCACCCGAAAAAAGATTGTTTCTTAAAGTATGATCCCGATCAAGCCATTTAAGTAATGGTTTTACACTTGTTTCATTTTTGTATTTATATTTTATTGAAAGGGTAGTTATTTTTTTATTCCTCTAATATCTAATATATTAGTTGATAAGTTAAAATAGTATTGTTATTTGTTTGATGCTGGACAACACTTTGAGTTTAATATATCATTGTTTAACTATTAGAAATATTGATAACTAAAAAATCGAAAATATTAAAAATTCATCCAAGAGATAATATATTAGTCGCATTGACCAATCTATCAAAAGGGACTAATATTGATATAAGTACTGACAGCTTAACTTTAGTTACTGATGTAGAAGCTAAGCATAAATTTGCCATTCGCAACTTTGCAGTTGGAGATGAAATTTACATGTATGGTGTGATTGTAGGTAAAGCAAAAAAAACAATTGCCAAAGGAGAGGCTGTAACAACACATAATATTGTACACGAAACAGAGGCTTATTCAGTTCCCAAAACGAGTATACAAGCCAATTGGATAAGTCCAAATCTAGATGCTTTTTCTAAAAGCGAGTTTTTAGGCTATCAACGTGATAACGGTTCTGTGGGTACGGAAAACAACTGGCTTGTAATTCCACTTGTGTTTTGTCAAAACAGAAATATAGAAACCCTAAAAGATACCATACTCAAAGGGTTAGGCTATGAAAACTCAAGCAAACAAATATTCGATTTAACAGCCCTAATAGACAAATACAAATCAGGGGCTTCAGAAAATGATCTGTTGGATGTAGATGTTATTTCGAATAAGAATAAAAAACAAAAAAACCCACTGTTTCCAAACGTAGACGGCATTTATTTTTTAAAACACGATGGTGGTTGTGGAGGTTCAACCTCCGATGCTGTAACTCTATGTAATTTATTAGCAGGATACATCAACAATCCAAATGTAGCAGGAGCTACAATTATGAGTTTAGGTTGTCAGCATGCGCAAATTAGTATCTTAGAACGTGCGCTAAAACGTATTGCGCCTGAGTCAAATAAACCAGTATATTTTTTAGAGCAACAACAAAGCAGTTCAGAGCCAGAATACATCGCGGAAGCAATTAAAAAAACATTTGTTGGACTTATTGAAGCAAACAAAATATCTAGAGCACTGGCTCCGTTGAGTAAGCTAATCATTGGTCTGGAGTGTGGGGGTTCGGATGGTTTTTCGGGCATCTCCGCGAACCCAACATTGGGCTATGTTTCAGATTTGATTGTTGGATTGGGTGGGTCAGCTATTCTTTCTGAATTTCCAGAACTTAATGGCGTGGAACAAGAATTGATTAATCGATGTTCGGAGGTTGAAAAGGCAGAAAAATTTGCTCAAATTATGAAAGCATACAATACTAAAGCCACCGCATTAGGTACTGGTTTTTATGCGAACCCTTCCCCTGGAAATATTAAAGATGGACTCATTACAGATGCCATAAAATCTGCTGGTGCTGCAAAAAAAGGAGGCACTTCACCCATAGTAGATGTTTTAGATTATACAGAACAATTCGCTAAGCCTGGCTTGAATCTATTGTGTACACCTGGAAATGATGTGGAGTCCACAACCGGACTTGCTGGATCTGGAGCGAATCTAATATTATTTACAACGGGACTTGGAACCCCAACAGGAAACCCAGCTGTACCCGTTATAAAAGTATCTACAAATACCTCTATTTATGAAAAAATGAATGATATTATTGACTTTAATACTGGGGGCATCATTGAAGGGACAGAAACTACTGAAAGTTGTGGGGAAGAACTGTTGTCTTTCATTATTCAAGTTGCAAGTGGTGAAGTTGAAGTTAATGCGCGAAGATTGGGACAAAACGATTTTATTCCTTGGAAAAGGGGATTATCACTATAATACAAAACAATGAAAACGAAATTTTCCTTAGTAAATAAAGGAGTTGTAATTACGGGTGGAGGAAGCGGCATTGGTAAAGCAATAGCCAAAACCTTTGCAACACAAGGAGCTGATGTACATATTTTAGATTTAAATATGGATGCTGCAGATGATATAGCAGCGCAAATCAAATCTCGAGGTTTTAAGGCTACACCATACCATTGCAACATTGCCAATTACAAACAAGTCAGCGAATTAGTTAATCAGATTTCGAAAGTAGCCTCCGTTGATGTCTTAATTAATAACGCAGGAATTGCCCATGTTGGGAATATTGAAGCTTGCTCTGAAGAAGATTTAGACAGACTTTATGAAATCAACATTAAGGGTGTGTACAATTGTTCAAAGGTTTGCATTCCATTAATGAAAAAAAATGGTGGAGGGGTTATCTTAAACTTGGCATCTATCGCATCATCAGTAGGTCTTTCAGATCGATTTGCGTATTCCATGACCAAAGGAGCCGTGCTGACCATGACCTATTCGATTGCCAAAGATTATATAGATGATAACATTCGGTGTAACTGCATATCACCAGCACGTGTACACACGCCATTTGTAGATGGTTTTATTAAGAAAAACTATCCAGGAAACGAAGCAGAAATATTTGAAAAACTTTCAAAAACACAACCCATAGGTCGTATGGGAAATCCACAAGAAATTGCCGACTTAGCCCTCTTTTTATGTGCTGATGAAGCAAGTTTTATAACAGGATCCAATTATGGTATTGATGGGGGGTATGTAACACTTAACTCAAAATAAATTAAAAATGAAGCTTATTCGATTTGGAGCAATTAACGAAGAAAAACCAGGATTAATTTTAGCTGATGGAACGAAACTAAATGTTTCTGCATTTGGTCATGATTATGATGAATCATTTTTTGGAGAAAATGGCCTAGAAAAACTTCAGTCTTGGTTAAAGAAGAATCTAGACAATTGTCCAGTCGTAGGAGATGATGTTCGCCTTGGGCCACCCTTAATTCGTCCCTCAAAAATTGTGTGTGTTGGTCTAAATTATGCTAAGCATGCTAAGGAAAGCGGTATGGACATCCCTGAAGAACCAGTACTGTTCTTTAAAGCAACTTCTGCAATTGTTGGACCTAATGACCCAATTACAATTCCAAAAGGAAGTGAAAAAACTGACTGGGAAGTCGAATTAGCCCTAGTTATTGGTAAGAAGGCATCTTATGTGAGTGAGAAAGAAGCTTTAAACCATGTGGCGGGCTATGTATTGCACAACGACGTGAGCGAGCGTGCGTTCCAACTAGAGCGATCTGGACAGTGGGTAAAAGGAAAAAGTTGTGATACTTTTGCACCTATTGGCCCTTTTATTGCAACTCCAGACGAAATTGGGGATCCAAACAATCTAAACCTTTGGCTAACACTCAACGGTGAGGAGATGCAAAACAGCAGAACATCAGATTTTATCTTTAACATTCAGCATGTGGTTAGCTACATAAGTCAATACATGACCCTACTACCTGGTGATATTATCTCAACCGGAACACCCTTTGGTGTCGGTTTAGGATTAACACCGCCTCGATACCTGCAAGATGGCGATATTGTGGAATTAGGTATTGAAGGATTAGGTGTTTCAAAACAAATGTGTAAAGCCTATAAATGATTATAGATAGTCATCAACATTTTTGGAATTATGATCCAGTCAGAGATACCTGGATCGATTCTTCTATGGAGGTCATCCGAAAGGATTTTCTTCCCAAAGATTTGAAACCCATACTACAAGAAAATGGTGTTGATGGTTGTATTGCGGTGCAAGCCGATCAATCAGAGTCAGAAACTGAATTTTTATTGACCCATGCCGAGGAAAACCCCTTTATTAAAGGGGTTGTTGGTTGGGTTGATTTAATTACCCATAATCTTGAAGATCGACTAGAACATTATGCAGCCAATATTTTATTTAAAGGGGTGCGTCATATAGTTCAAGCTGAGAAAGATGATTATTTACTTCGGGAAGATGTACAAAGAGGTATTGGAAAGCTATCGAGATTAAATCTTACGTTTGATATTCTTATTTTTCCAAAGCAACTCCCGGCTGTACTTGCTTTGGTCGAAAAGTTTCCAGATCAAACCTTTATTTTAGACCATCTAGCCAAGCCAAATATTTCGGTGCCCATGACCGAAACATGGAAGGCTAATATTACGGCCTTATCAAAATTTAAAAATGTGAACTGTAAGCTATCAGGGATGGTGACCGAGACCAAAGACTTCGCTTTTGCAGAAGATGATTTTGTACCCTTTATGGATCATGTCTTTTCGTCTTTTGGTGGCAACCGAATTCTATTTGGTTCTGACTGGCCTGTTTGCCTTCTTGCAGCTGATTACAATAAAGTAGTTGGTATAATTAATGATTATCTGAACAAGCAGTCTGCCGAGATAAAAGCGCAAGTTTTGGGGCAAAATGCAATTAAAATTTACAATTTGTAGTATGGATTTAGGACTTAAAGACAAGGTAATTATCGTTACAGGTGGGTCAAAAGGGATTGGAGGTGGCATTGTTTCTCTATTGGCGGAAGAAGGTGCTCTTCCTGTGATTGTAGGAAGAAATAAGCCGAATATCAAAAAGGTAATTGATGACTATCATAAGATAGGTTTCAATGTTGGTTATGCATTTGCAGAATTAACCTACCCAGAACAATGTAAGGAAGCTGTAGCTTCCGTTCTTACAAAATATGGCCGTATCGACGGATTAGTCAATAATGCCGGAGTAAATGATGGCGTAGGGTTAGAAAATGGAAATTATCACGATTTTATCGAATCCATTAAACGCAATTTAGCTCATTATTATTTGATGGCACAATTGGTGCTTCCAGAGCTTAAGAAAAACAAGGGGACTATCGTAAATATTGGTTCTAAAACAGCCGATACTGGCCAAGGTGGTACATCAGGATATTCGGCGGCAAACGGTGGACGTAACGCACTCACAAGAGAATGGGCGGTAGAATTATTACCTCATAAGATTCGTGTAAACTGTGTTGTTGTGGCGGAATGCTACACACCACTTTATAAAAAATGGATCAATAGCTTTGATAACCCAACAGAAAAACTAGACTCTATAAAAAACAAAATCCCATTTGAACAACGTATGACAACCGCAGCTGAAATTTCCAACACAGTTGCTTTTTTGCTCTCAGAGCGATCAAGTCATACCACAGGGCAATTGATTTATGTGGATGGAGGATATACACATTTAGATAGAGCAATAAAGACTAATGGCTAAATTATTAAAAAAGTTTTGTTTGGCTTTGGACCTGAAAGACGATCCTCAAAAGATAGATACTTACATAAAGTATCATCAAAAGGTCTGGCCAGAAATCAATGAAAGCATCAAAGATTCTGGGGTTCAGAATGCCGAAATATTCCAAACGGGCAACAGGCTTTTTATGATTTTAGAAGTTGATGACTCTTTTAGCTTTGAAAGAAAAGCCGCTCTGGATAATAGCAACCAAAAGGTGCAAGAATGGGAAGCACTTATGTGGGAATTTCAACAAGCATTGCCAAACACACCACCTGATTCCAAATGGGTGTTAATGGATAAAATTTATGACTTAAATATATTAGAATAATGAAATCAGAAGTAAACTATAAATATCCTTCTGTTGAAGATTTGCGCAGACGAGCAAAATGTAAAATACCAAAATTTGCTTTTGAATATTTAGATGGGGGGTGTAATGACGACGTTAATCTTAAAAAAAATACTGACCGAATTCGAGACATTGAGCTCAAGCCTAAGTATTTGGTAGATTATACAGTACCCAGTTTAAAATCAGAACTTTTTGGACATACCTATGATGCTCCCTTTGGTATTTCTCCTGTTGGACTTCAAGGGCTTATGTGGCCTAAGTCTCCCGAAATTTTGGCTAAGGCTGCCTTTGAACACAATATTCCTTTTGTACTGAGTACAGTTACTACGGCAAGTATTGAGAGAATTGCAGAAATTACAGAAGGCAAGGCATGGTTTCAACTCTACCACCCTGCCCAGGAAAGTGTGACCAAAGATATTTTAAAACGCGCTGAGGCTGTCGAATGTCCGGTGCTTGTCATCCTTGCTGATGTACCCTCTTTCGGCTATCGCCCAAGGGACATTCGCAATGGATTATCTATGCCTCCCAAAATGACATTGACTAATATTGTCAACGCAATGAAAAGACCACATTGGTCTATACAAACCCTTATTAAGGGACAACCAAGTTTTGAAATACTAAAACCTTATATGCCCAAAAACTTAAACTTAAGTCAGTTGGCAAAATTTATGGATACTACTTTTTCTGGGCGCTTAAATGAGGACAAAATCAAAAAAATTCGCGACAATTGGAAAGGTAAACTCGTACTCAAAGGTGCGGAGTCAGTGCACGATGTGGAAAAAGCCTATCAGCTAGGCTTGGACGGGGTTATTGTTTCAAACCATGGTGGCAGACAAGTAGACGTTGGTCAAGCCGCTATAGACTCATTAAAAACCATAGCACCGCTTTATAAAGAAAAACTAACCGTCATGATGGATAGTGGAATTCGTGGTGGTGCAGATGTGGCTCGTGTTATGGCCAGTGGCGCTGACTTTAGCTTTATGGGTCGTACATTTATGTACGGTGTTTCTGCTTTAGGCAGAAAAGGTGGAAACCATACCATAGCCATGCTTAAAACACAACTCACTCAAGTCATGGAGCAAATGAGCTGTGGTGAAATAAAAGATCTTCAAAGTAAGCTTGTAGAAAAATAACATGTTATTTGTGATCAAATGAAAAAATCCAATACAACTCCAATAGTACCAAAAAATGTATTTATCCCTTTTATTCTGCTTACTTCATTGTTTGCCCTTTGGGGGTTTGCAAATGCAGTAACCGACCCCATGGTGCAGGCATTTAAAAAGATATTAGAGCTGTCCAACTCCCAAGCTGCTTGGGTACAAATGGCTTTTTATGGTGGATATTTCTGTATGGCACTTCCTGCCGCTTTATTCATGCGAAAGTATTCTTATAAAGCAGTTATTTTAATTGGACTTGGTCTATATGCCGCAGGGGCACTATTGTTTTATCCAGCAGCAATGACGGAGAAGTTTTGGTTTTTCTGCTTGGGTTTGTATGTCCTTACTTTTGGGTTGGCTTTTTTAGAAACGGCAGCAAATCCTTATGTACTTGCCTTGGGACCAAAAGAAACCGCTACACAACGTTTAAATCTAGCACAAGCATTTAATCCTATAGGTTCAATATTAGGGTTATTTGTTGCCCAACAATATGTTTTGAAGAAACTTCAATCTGATGATATAGCAGATTTCAGTGTTTTAGATGAAGCTTCCAAAGCACTTATAAAAACAACCGATTTGATCGTTATTCGTGATCCTTATGTGGTTTTAGGATTAGTTATTTTAGCTGTCTTGGTTTTGTTTGCTGTCAGTAAAATTCCACATTCTAAAGAAGAAGGCATAAAAAATCAAATTGAGGATACCTTCAAAAAACTTTTTAAGAACAGGAGTTATACCTCGGGAGTATTTGCGCAGATTCTCTATGTGGGTGCACAAATAATGTGCTGGACCTATATCTACCAATATGCTGAAGGAATCGGAATGGACAGTGTTTCGGCAGGCTATTATCAAATGGCCGCATTTATTCTGTTTACTTTTGGTCGTGCCATTGGCACGTATTTGTTACGTTTTGTTAATGCCGGCAGGCTACTTATGATTAATGCATTACTTGCTATTGGATGTTTGGTTGGAGTTATACTCATAAATAATGAAGCAGGACTTTATTGCTTGGTTAGTGTTTCATTTTTCATGTCGCTTATGTTTCCTACAATCTACGGAATAGCGCTAGGTAAATTAACCGAAGAAGAAAGTAAAATAGGCTCCGCTGGATTAGTAATGGCTATTGTTGGTGGAGCATTAATGCCAAAGCTTCAAGGGATGATTATTGACCTAGGGGGTTACGGTGTTAACGATGTGAGTATTTTTGGAATTTCAGAAATTAACTTTTCGTTTCTACTTCCTGTTTTATGTTTTGTCTTTATAGCGAGGTATGGACGTAAAAATAGAGCTTAACTTATTCAAAAGGTTTTAGAGATTTGTATTCAATACCTGAAAAATAGAACATAACTCAGTTAAAATGTTTGAACTAATTTATGTTTGGGTCACATGTAATTAGTGAGTTAACTTTTACTCTTTTCTTTTTCATACAAGACTATAGGATTATTAAACTTCAGCGTATATTGTAGTGATTTTAATTATGGAATATTTAGCAATAATTTCAGGACTTATTTTATTGATAAAAGGAGGGGATTTGGTATTAGATTCTGCTGTTTTATTTTCATTGCGTCTTAATGTCCCAAAAATAGTTGTGGGTATGACAGTAGTATCATTTGCGACTTCAGCTCCAGAACTTATAGTCAGTGTTAACGCAGCTCTAAACGGCCATCCAGACTTAGCTGTTGGGAATATAGTAGGTTCAAACATTGCCAATCTTGCTCTAGTTTTAGGAATCGTTGTATTTATTACACCAATAAAGATTGAAAAAGTATTTTATAAATATGATTGGCCAGTAATGATTTTTGTTACTCTTTTGTTTTATTTTTTATTAAAAAGTGATTATGCTTTATCTTTTGGTGAATCAGTTTTATTTATCATTGTTTTAATAGTATACTTAATATCGCTAATTTTCTTTCAGAAAGGAAGAGTGAATGATCAAGAGGATTTTAATGTAGATGAAAGCATGAAATTTTTAAAAATATTGTCCTTGTTAATTTTTGGTAGTTTTTTTTTATGGTTAGGATCAGAAGTATTAATAAAAGGAGCAATAAGTTTAGCATCAAACCTTGGAATTAGTGAAAGAATTATAGGTGTAACAATTATTGCTTTTGGAACAAGTATACCTGAATTATCAACTTCAATAGTTGCAATTATAAATAAGGAACAAAACATTTCTTTGGGAAATCTGATTGGGTCAAATATTTTTGATATGTTAGGGGTCATAGGAATAACAGGAATACTCTCACCTATAATTATTTCAGACAGAGGTCTTATCGACGGTGATTTAATTTGGATGATTTCCTTAGCGTTTCTGATATTACCTTTGGTATTTTTTCCAAATAAAATGAAATTTGGCAGAGCAGAAGGCGTTATACTTCTACTGTTTTATGTCTTTTTTATAAATAAACTTATATAAAAAAACCCCAAAAAGAATTTATGGGGTTTTTACATGTAAATTATTTTAAAGTAAAATTAAATCTTGGCCGAATTTACAGTTTTGATAATTCGGGAAGCAATTTTATATGGATCTCCATTTGAAGAAGGTCTTCTGTCTTCGAGCCATCCTTTCCATCCTTTTTCAACAGTCATAATTGGAATTCGTATAGATGCTCCTCTGTCAGAAATACCAAAACTGAATTCATGAATGGATTGTGTTTCATGCTCTCCAGTTAAACGTTGATCATTGTGAGCGCCATAAACATCAATATGTTCTTTTACAACTGGTCTAAATGCTTCACATATTTTATTATAAACTTCTTGAGATCCGCATGTTCTAAGGACTTCGTTTGAAAAATTTGCATGCATTCCAGATCCATTCCAGTCAGTATCACCAAGTGGTTTTGGATGCCATTCAACAGCAAGGCCATATTTTTCACCCAAACGTTCAAGTAAATAACGTGAAACCCACATTTCATCACCTGCTTTTTGAGCCCCTTGAGCGAAACACTGATACTCCCATTGACCAGATGCAACTTCTGCATTAATACCTTCCACATTAATACCCGCTTCAATACATTGATCTAAATGCTCTTCAATCATTTCTCTACCAAAAGCATTTTTAGCACCAACAGAACAATAAAATTGTCCTTGAGGTGTTTGATCTTTTGGAAAGCCAAAAGGAAGATTGGTCTCAGGGTCCCATAAGAAATACTCTTGTTCAAAACCAAACCAAAAATCATCATCATCATCTTGAATTGTAGCTCTAGCATTTGATGGGTGAGGAGTTCCGTCAGCATTTAAAACCTCTGTCATTACCAACCATCCATTTTTTCGATCAGGATCTTCATACAAAGCGACAGGTTTCAATAGGCAGTCTGAGGAATTCCCTTCTGCTTGTCTTGTTGATGATCCATCAAATGACCACATAGGACAATCGTCTAATGTTCCTTTGAAATCGTTTACGATTTTGGTTTTACTGCGAAGACTTGCAGTTGGCTTGTAACCGTCCAACCAAATATATTCTAATTTTGATTTACTCATGATTAAATATTTTTAGCTAAAATAAAATTTTTCAGACACCCTCCTAAAAAGAATGATGTAAAGAAATTAACAATATTATATTTTTATTAAACCCCTATTATTTTAGGGATAAAATTTAATAATATTCATTTTTTTTAGTTTTGACCATCAAATATTCAAAATGACTATCTTTGAATTATAAAAATTTATCTATTCTTTCATGCAATCACTCAGAGAAAAAAGTCTTTATAATTTATCCTCTACTTCATTTAAGGTACCGGTTTCAGGCACATCATCTCTTGATTTTGCGGATCATGTATTTAACACCTCTAAGTTGAAGCAATATCTAAGTGATAAATCATTCAAGCAGATGCTTCAAACAATCGATAAAGGAATATCAATTAATATGATTTTGGCTGATCAAATAGCTTCTGCAATGAAGTCTTGGGCTATTTCTAAAAAAGCAACTCACTATACACATTGGTTTCAACCAATAACCGGAGCTACAGCTGAAAAACATGATTCTTTTTTTAATCTAGATGAGAAAGGGAAACAGCTTGAAAAGTTTGAAGGTGAGCAACTAGTTCAGCAAGTACCAGATGCTTTAAGTTTTCCAGGGGGAAGCGTTAGAAATACTTTTGAAGCAAGAGGTTTTACCACCTGGGACCCTACTTCACCTGCATTTATATACGAAACTACTCTTTGTATCCCATCACTATTTATTTCCTACACAGGAGAGGCGCTTGATTTTAAAGCCCCATTAATAAAATCTCTTCAAAAATTAAATACAGCTGCTACAGGAGTTTGTCATTATTTTGATAAAACCGTAAGTAAAGTAAATGCAACATTAGGATGGGAACAAGAATTTTTTTTAATTGATAAAAGTTTAGCAGCAAGCCGACCCGATTTAATGCTTACAGGAAGGACTCTTTTGGGACATACGCCATCAAAAGAGAAAGAATTAAATGATCATTATTTTGGTTCTATTCCAGATCGTGTAAGTTGTTTTTTAAAAGATTTAGAGTCTGAAAGCTGTACCTTAGGAATACCGTTAAAAACGTATCATAATGAAGTGGCTCCAAGTCAATATGAAATAGCTCCTGTTTTTGAGGTTGCTAATATAGCGGTTGATCACAATGCGCTTTTAATGGATTTGATGAATAAAATGGCATATAAGCATAGCTTTGTAGTACTTTTTCATGAAAAACCATTTGATAAAATAAATGGTTCGGGAAAACATACAAATTGGTCTTTAGTTACTAATTCTGGAATTAATTTATTAAGTCCAGGTAAAACACCAATGAGTAATTTACAATTCTTATCATTTTTTGTAAATACAATTGCCGCCGTTTTAAAACATGAAGCTCTTTTGAGTGCATCATCAGTTTCAGCAAGTAATGACTTGCGAATTGGTTTACATGAAGCGCCATCTGCAATTCTTTCAATTTTTATAGGGAAACATTTAATGCAAGTTTTAGAAGAATTAGAAAATGTTTCAAAAGGAAAGCTGTCTCCAGAAGAGAAGACAGATATTAAGCTAAATGTAATAGGTAAAATTCCAGAAATTTTGATAGATAATACTGATAAAAACAGAACTTCTCCTTTTGCTTTTACGGGAAATAAATTTGAGTTTAGAACTGTCGGATCAAAGGCAAATTGTGCTAAATCAATCACTGTTCTTAATGCCATAGTAGCAGAACAATTATTTTCTTTTAGAGACTCGGTTGATAAATTGGTGGAGGAAAATAACATGAAGAAAGATGATGCCATATTCAATACACTGAGAGAAACAATCACTTCAATAAAAGATATTTTTTATGCTACTGAAAAGCAAAAGGAAAAAACAGAGTCGTTGGCAAAAAAGAAAGGCTTGAGTAATAACAGAACTACTCCTGAAACTTTGCCTGCTTATGTTAAAGATA
>CAJJAB010000043.1 GCA_905181895.1 Flavobacteria bacterium MS024-2A
GAATGTTATAAATTTCATGAGTTTTTTATATACACACAAGATATAAAATGTTACTAATTTAAAACTT
Source organism: Flavobacteria bacterium MS024-2A (assembly GCA_905181895.1). Taxonomy (GTDB): domain Bacteria; phylum Bacteroidota; class Bacteroidia; order Flavobacteriales; family Flavobacteriaceae; genus MS024-2A. The sequence goes on from CAJJAB010000043.1 coordinate 68, forward strand.
AAAGGGAAGTAGATTTATTTAAGGAATGAAGAATACCGTCCCATAGACCGATTCTCAACTCCAGTGCTCTCTTTGAGAAGTTTGTGGCCTCTTCATATTTGATAGGATCATTTCCGCAAAGCTGTGAAACCATTTTAAGGGCTATAGGGCCATGCTGATCAGCGTCAACTTCTATGTGTCTCTCGAAATAGTAGATTAAATCAGAAAGATCTTCGTCACCTGGAACGTTAAGATTTTTAATAATTTCAATAAACATGTCAGGAATTAAATCTTCTCTTCCAAAAGTAAATACAGCGGCTATAATATGAGCTTTTTTAGTTTTAATAACTTCAAAAGTAAATTTAAGAAAAGAAGAAATTGATTTTGGTAACTTAGTGTTTTGAAGGGCTTCTTCAATTGATTTTCCGGAAGTTAAATTATTAAGTAATGATTCAATGCCTTTTGTACTTGCTTTAAGGGAATACATTGCTTCAATATACATTTCGTAATGACTCATTGCAACTCCATTCCTATTTAAGTCGGATTCTTCGCCCCATACAATTTCATTAATGAGCCTTGCTGACAAGGGATGCCCTGAAGGACGCCATGGAATTTCAGTACAGGTTAATTCATTTTGTAATTGTTTTAAAAGTGACATAAAATCCCACACCGCAAAGACATGCTGCTCCATGAAAAGACGAATATCAGTAATTGAGTCAATGGATTTGTAAACAGGGTGCTGTTGTAATTTCTTGCGTAAGGGTCTTAGTTCGAGTTCAATTTTTTCAATCATCATCACCAAAAATAGTATATTCGAATGCAAATATATTAAAACCTTAGCTTGAATTGAATACACTTTTCCTATTTCTTTTAACTTCACTGGCTCTAACTTTACTCCCCGGCCCAGACATTTTATTTGTGATTACAACAAGCATGCATAAGGGTTGGAAAAAAGGCATTAAGCTTAGCCTGGGCTTGACATTCGGAATTATTTTACATACTTTTTTTGTTGTCGCTGGTTTAGGAAGTATATTAACATTATACCCTGAAGTAATTCGATTGATTGAGTTTTCAGGTGCAGCTTATTTAATTTATTTATCTCTTCAATCCTGGAGAGTTAAATCTTCTTTTTCTTTGGAGTCAAACAAAAAAGTAAATCAAAATCTTTTTGTAACCGGTTTAATAATGAACCTGAGTAATCCAAAAGTGACTTTATTTTTTCTTAGTTTTTTTACTGGTTTTTTATTTCATGAAAGCTGGTCATATGCGATTCAGTTTTTTGTTTTAGGTGGAATATTTTTTGCTCAAGCATTGTTTATTTTTTCGAGCTGTTCTATTTTAGCTTATCGCATGGGTAAAAAGCTCAAACTCTTAAAACATTCTGATATTTGGGATAAAGTTCAAGCCCTCATATTGTTTGTAATTGCTTTAATTTTAATTTATCCATGACAAATTTAAAATGCCTTCTAAACCGATAAAACTTATTGAATGCCCTCGGGATGCACTGCAAGGAATATCTAACTTTATTAGTACCGCGGATAAAGTCTTGTATTATCAAAGTTTATTAAAAGTGGGTTTTGATACATTGGACTGCGGAAGTTTTGTTTCTCCAAAAGTAATTCCCCAGATGGCAGATACAGCTGAAGTAATTAATAAAATTGATTTGACCCAAACAAAGACAAAACTACTCACTATTATTGCAAACGAAAGAGGTGCTTTTGAGGCTGTTAAAAATGAAAAAATATCCTACTTGGGCTATCCTTTTTCGATTTCAGAAAATTTTCAAATCCGAAATACATCTAAGACAATCTCAGAATCAATAGTTTTATTAAAGCGACTTTGTGAAATTGCCGAAGTAAATGATAAAGAAGTTGTTGTTTATCTTTCTATGGGTTTTGGAAATCCCTATGGAGATCCATGGAGTTCAGAAATCATTGAAAAATGGGTAGAAATAATAATTGTAATGGGAGTAAAAATTATATCTATCTCAGATACGGTTGGGAAAGCTAAAGTATCGGATGTATCTAACTTATATTCCACTCTTATTTCTCGTTTTCCAGAAATTGAATTTGGAGCACATTTTCATACCCATCCAAATCAATGGTACGAAAAAGTTCGTGCTGCTAATAAAGCAGGCTGCTTTCGATTTGATGGAACAATAATGGGTTGGGGTGGTTGCCCCATGGCTCAAGACGCTTTGGTGGGAAATATGCCAATGGAGAAACTTATCTCATATTTTACTACTCAAAATAAACTTCCACCTGAAATAGATGTTTTAGCCTTCGAATCAGCTTATAATTTTTCACATAATATTTTTTCTTCAATAAGATGAATAAACAATAAAATTTATACACTTTGTTTTAAAAGGATATATAATCCGTATATTTACATGCAATTAATTTAATATTAGTTGCTTATGACCTCCAATAAATTTATCGGACAAGGATTAACTTACGATGACGTATTATTAGTGCCTTCTTATTCAGATATTCTGCCTAGAGAAGTTTCAATTAAATCAAGATTTAGTAGAAATATTCCCTTGAATATCCCTATAATTTCAGCAGCAATGGATACTGTAACCGAAAGTAGTATGGCCATTGCCATGGCACAAGAAGGCGGAATAGGTGTGTTGCATAAAAACATGACCATTGAACAGCAATCATTGAAGGTTAGGGCGGTTAAGCGATCTGAATCCGGAATGATTATTGACCCCGTAACCTTACCTGTAACTGCTATTGTGGCTGATGCTAATGAAAATATGAGACTACATAGGATCGGAGGGATTCCCATCGTAGATGATAATAGAAAATTATTAGGAATTGTAACAAACCGGGATTTAAGATTTGAAAAAAACAATAATAGACCTATCAATGAAGTAATGACCTCTCAAAATTTAATTACTGTAAAAGAGGGAACTTCTTTGCAAGAAGCAGAACTAATCCTTGAAAAACATAAGATTGAAAAGTTGCCGGTAATAACTGGTGATAACATATTGGTTGGATTAATAACTTTCAGAGATATCACTAAGCATACTACAAAGCCCAATTCCAATAAAGATCAATATGGACGTCTTCGTGTTGCCGCAGCCGTAGGAGTTACTGAGGATGTATTAGACCGTGTTGAAGCATTATATAAAGTTGGAGTTGACGCAATTGTAGTTGATACAGCACACGGCCATACAAAAGGAGTTCTTAAAGTGGTTAATAAGATTAAATCAAAATTTTCAAATCTTGATGTAGTGGTTGGCAATATTGCAACAGCTGAGGCAGCAAAATATCTTATAGATATTGGTGCTGACGGAGTTAAAGTTGGAATTGGTCCAGGCTCTATATGTACAACTCGTGTTATTGCTGGAGTTGGGTACCCTCAGCTTTCGGCTATTATTGAGGTTGCTAAGGCACTTAAAGGAACAGATGTGCCAATCATTGCAGATGGAGGAATTCGATATACAGGAGACATACCTAAGGCCATTGCCGCAGGTGCAGATTCTGTTATGTTAGGTTCTTTATTAGCAGGTACTAAAGAATCTCCGGGTGAAACAGTAATTTATGAGGGTAGAAAATATAAAACCTATAGAGGCATGGGGTCGGTTGAGGCGATGAAAATGGGAAGTAAAGACCGTTATTTTCAGGACGTGGAAGATGACTTAAAAAAATTAGTTCCTGAAGGTATAGTAGGTAGAGTTCCTTACAAAGGTGATTTGGATGAAAGTATACACCAGTTCTTAGGTGGCTTGAGAGCTGGTATGGGGTATTGTGGAGCAAAAGATATAGAAACACTAAAAGAAAATGGACAGTTTGTTACAATTACTTCAGCAGGAATGCGAGAGAGTCACCCTCATAATATTAGCGTTACTAAAGAAGCGCCAAATTATAGTCCCTAAGAAGCTACTATTTTGAAGGTTTTTGTTTCCCCATTTGAATTAACACGAATAATATACATATTGCCAGACTCTAGGGGAGACGTTAGTTTAAATTGAAACAATTCTTGAATTGAAAACACTGCGATTTGATTACCGATAATTGAATAGATTTCAATTGAACCAGGGCCTTTAAACCCATCAAAATAAAGATAGCCATCACCGTGAAGAACTATTGACTGTTCTTGGACAATTATATTAGAAATATGCGGTGCATAAAGGGCAGAGGAAGCTAAAGCTGAATCTGAAGTAAAAAAAATAAAAAAGATTAATAATCTTTTAATCAAAATTTATAATTTGCCTCAATTTACGACTTATAAACGAGTCTTTAAAACTTTATAAACATTTAAATGTAATGATTTACAGTTATTTAGAAGATTTATCAAAAATAAAATTAAAAATTGTTAATAAAAAGACAATATTTTTAAATTTTATCGTTGTTTTAAACTCTCTCAAGATAAAACATCTTGTTTTTAGCTTTATTTTAATTTGTTTTTCCTGCAATCAATTTACTGTAAATAAAGAAGAAGTAATTGCTAGAGTAGGTACAGTTTACCTTTATAGGATTGATTTAAATAAAGAATTAAATTCATTTATTAGTATTGAAGATAGTATAATAAAATCTAGAAATTTTATCGATCAATGGGCTCGAAATCAAATACTCTTGCAACAAGCCAAAATTAATTTAGATGTAGATACAATGGAAAGTTTGGATGCATTGATCGACCAGTACAAAATGGATTTATATTCTAATAAATACAAACAAAATGTATTAAATAAATTTATTGACAAGGTTGTAAGTATTGAAGAAATAGATTCTTTCTTGGATAAGAATCAATCTATCTTTAAATTAAATGCTCCACTTTATCAAGTAAGGTTTATCCATCTTCCAATTGACAATGTTGATATTAACGAAATTAAAAGCAGTTTTCAGCGTTTTAATAAACAAGATTTTTATTATTTGGACTCTTTGTCTTTCCAGTTTTCAAATCATATTTTAGCTGATAGCTTATGGATTAATAAAAGTAATTTACTTTCTGAGGTAAGCTTTTTAAATCCAAAAAATATTAATAAATACATAAAAAAAGCACAATTCTTTGAAATTCAAGACTCATTGGGGGTATATTTGTTTTATGTAAAAAATTACCTCAATAAAGGTGATTTTTCTCCGAAAGAGGTTTTATTACCTACGATAAAAAACATATTACTGAATCAAAGAAAACTAATATTAAACAAACAATTTGAAAAAGACATTTTATATGATGCGATTAAATCTAAAACATTTGAAATCTATTAATCTTTTACTCGCTTTTGTTTGTTTTGTATCTACTGCTTCTGCACAAGACAAAGATTCTTCAAGTAGAATTAAAATTGATGGAGTATCAGCAGTGATTGGGGATTATGTAATTTTAGATTCGGATATAGATAAAACTCTTATCGAGATGGAATCTCAAGGTATTTCATCTGGAGAAATTTCACGCTGTCAATTGTTAGGAAAGTTAATGGAGGATAAGCTTTATGCTCATCATGCCATTCAAGATAGTTTAGAGGTAAGTGTGGAGGAGATATATAGCACAGTTGATCAGGTCATTGATAATTTTACTAGACAATTAGGATCTATAGACAAAGTACTTGAGTTTTATAATAAGGAAGATGAATCTACATTTAGACAAGAGATTTTTGAAATTAATAAAATTCAAAAACTATCATCGATGATGCAGTCACAAATTATTGAAAATGTTGAGGTTACTCCAGAAGAGGTTCGTGTTTTTTTCGAATCAATTCCAAAGAATGAGTTACCAACTTTTGGAACCGAATTAGAAATTTCACAAATTGTTATTGAACCAGAAGTAAGTAAAAAAGAAAAAGATCGTATTACAAATCAATTAAAAACATTTAGAGAGGATATACTTGAAAGAGGTTCAAGTTTTGCATCTAAAGCTATTTTATACTCTCAAGATCCAGGATCTCGTTCTTCTGGCGGAAAGTATACATTGCACAGAAAACGCCCTCAAATGGTTAAAGAATTTCGTGACGAGGCTTTTAGCTTGGAAGAAGGCGAAATATCCGAGCCATTTAAAACCGATTTCGGATGGCATATTTTAATGGTTGATAAAATCCGAGGACAAGAAGTTGATGTACGTCATATACTCTTAACACCCAAAATCGAGAATAATCAACTTCAGGCAGCAAAGGAAAAATTAGATTCAATAAAAGTCAGAGTTTTGGCAGATGAAATTTCTTTTAAAGATGCGGCATTATATTTTTCAGATGAAAAGGAAACCAAGTTTAATGGTGGGGTTTTGATAAATCCAGAAACAGGTGATACGAGATTTGAGTTAACAAATTTAGATCCAGTTTTATATAGTCAAATAAGAAATTTAAAAGACGAATCTATTTCTTCTCCTATTATGGAGGAAGATCGATCAGGTTTAAAAAAATATAAGATTATCAAGGTGAGTAATCGTTTTGATGAACATCTTGCTAATTATTCTTTAGATTATGTTCGCATTAAATCACTTGCTTTAAAAGAAAAACAATTGAAAGTAATTCAAGAATGGATGACAGAAAAGATTGAGGATACATACATTAATGTTAATCGGGATAGTAAACGCTGTGATTTTAACAATAATTGGCTAAAAATCTAACTATTTAAAATATTTAATTGGAACCCATAGCATGCCGAAACATTCTCCCTTCTCTTTTTTAATATTTTTGTGATGTATTTTATGAGCACGTCTTAATCCTTTTGCGTATTTGTTATCGATATTTCTTAATATCTTAAATCGCTGATGAATAAAGATATCATGCACAATAAAATAAGAAACTCCATAAAGAAAAATACCAATTGCTATTGGTAGTCCAGGCCAAAAACCAGCCTCTCCCCATAGGATCACAAATAAAGAACTCACAAAAGCGTAAAAGATAAAAAACAAGTCGTTGCGTTCAAACCAAGATTTATGGTCCTTAATATGATGATCTCTATGAAGATGCCACAAAAAACCGTGCATAACATATTTGTGAGAAAACCATGCCATAAATTCCATGAAGAGAAAGGTGAGGATTAGAATTGAAATCCAAAGAAAGATCATATGAATTTTGTTTTTATTAAAGTAGGTTTAATCTATATTTTAAATAACTTCGAGCAAAGACACTTATTTTTTGGTAATTAGGAACTCTAATTCTTGTGTTTTGAATTGAAAAAGAGGGAGTTTTTTTTAATTTAGAAAGCAATTTATTGTAATATCTGTAGGCTGTATAAACTCCAAAACGCGCTTCAATTGGTAACTTATAAATTCCACTTAAGGCGTTCCTAAAGTCTGTTTCAATTTCTTTAATAATAACCAGTTTAGAGTTTTCATCAAATTTTTCAAAATCAACATTTGGAAAATAACAACGTTCCAAACCCTGAAAGTCATCTTTTAAATCTCGCAAAAAATTAACCTTTTGAAAAGCAGAGCCTAATGCCATAGCAGGAGATTTTAGTTTTTTATAGGTCTTTTCATCTCCTTTAACAAAAACTTTAAGGCACATTAATCCAACAACATCAGCTGAACCATAAATATATTCTTCGTATTCTTCTTGGGTTTTGTATACTTGTTTAAATAAATCTAATCGCATGCTTTTTATAAAGGCAATAATGAGATCACGGTCAATATCGAATAAATTGATTGTGAACTGAAAAGAATTTAATATGGGATTAATACTTATTTTATTATCAAGACTTTTGTAAAGGTCAATTTCAAAGTCATTTAATAGTTCTTCCTTGTTGTGTTCATGAAATGTGTCTACAATTTCATCTGCAAATCTTACAAAGCCATAAATGTTATATATGTGATTCCGTATTGATTTATCAAGCATTTTTGTGGCCATAGAAAAAGAAGTGCTATAGGCATTAGTAACCAGTCGGCTACAATCTTGACTAACGGAATCAAATAGGGTGTGCATGATATTAATGTTTTATTTAAATTTGAGAATATAAAATTATTAAAAATCTAAGTAAAACTAATAGTTAGTTAAACAAAAATGTTTTCTTTGAAGTAATTAGACACAAAAGGTTTGAGTGATTGATATAATTCAATTTTACGGGAAAGAATATCTGTTTCGATTTCATTTTGCTGTGGTCCAAAAATAATTAATTTTGAATCTGTTTTTTTAAGTAGTTTTTCGTGAAAATCTTTTAAATAAGGCATTATTTCCTCTTTATTGGGTTCAACAGTAAGGTAAGTAACAAAATTAAATGTTTCTTTAAAGGTGTAAAGTGTGTCTAAACTAGACGTTTGAATTGATTGTCCTAAAGAGATGGTTCGATAACCTTTTGACAGAATTAGTTGGTTTAAA
>CAJJAB010000044.1 GCA_905181895.1 Flavobacteria bacterium MS024-2A
ATAGGTATTAAAAATGGACTTATTAATAAAATAGGAAAAGCTGGAAACCCAGATATACAATCTGAAGTTGATATAATCATTGGACCTGGAACAGAGGTTATTGCTGGAGAAGGTAAAATCATTACAGCCGGAGGGTTTGATTCCCATATTCACTTTATTTGTCCACAACAGATTGATGATGCTTTACACTCAGGCATAACCACTATGCTTGGAGGTGGTACTGGCCCTGCTCATGGGACATTAGCTACTACCTGCACCCCTGGTTCTTGGCATATAGGAAGAATGTTACAATCTGCTGACGCTTTTTCAATGAACTTGGCATTTGCTGGTAAAGGCAATTCTTCAAAACCAGAAGCATTAATCGAACAAGTTAACGCTGGAGCTTGTGCATTAAAACTCCATGAAGATTGGGGAACAACACCTGGAGCTATAGATAATTGTTTAAAAGTAGCAGATGATATGGACGTTCAAGTAATGATCCATACTGATACTCTAAATGAAAGTGGATTTGTTGAAAATACAATTGATGCAATTAAAAATAGAACTATTCATGCTTTTCATACTGAAGGCGCTGGTGGAGGCCATGCTCCTGATATTATTAAAATCTGTGGAAATGAGAACGTAATCCCATCTTCAACTAACCCAACAATGCCTTATACTATTAACACACTAGAAGAACATTTAGATATGCTTATGGTATGTCATCATTTAGATAAATCAATTCCTGAAGATGTAGCATTCGCAGAGAGTAGAATAAGAAAGGAAACTATTGCTGCAGAGGACATACTTCACGATTTAGGAGCTTTTTCAATTATAGCTTCTGATAGTCAAGCTATGGGTCGAGTTGGAGAAGTAATAATAAGAACTTGGCAAACAGCTCACAAAATGAAAATTCAAAGGGGTAGATTAAAAGATGAGAAAGGTGAAAATGACAACATTAGAGTAAAAAGATATATTGCAAAATATACAATTAACCCGGCCATAGCTCATGGATTGTCCAAACATATTGGATCAATAACTGAAGGTAAAAGAGCTGATATAGTTCTATGGGAACCTGCTTTTTTTGGAGTTAAACCAGAAATCGTAATGTTAGGAGGGAGCATTGCATGTGCACAAATGGGTGACCCCAATGCCTCTATTCCTACCCCTCAACCAGTTTACAGCAGACCGATGTTTTCATCTTTTGGTAAGTCATTAGAGGCTTCTTCAACGACATTTGTAAGTAAAAGTTCAATAGATTTAAATAGTTTTAATGGTTTAAATTTATCTAAACAAACTACACCTGTCGAAAATACAAGAAAAATTTCCAAAAAAGATATGATTTTTAATAACTATTGTCCTGAAATTTCTGTTGATCCAGAAACTTATGAGGTTAGAGCAGATGGTCAAATACTTACATGCGAACCTGCAACTGAGTTACCCTTAGCTCAGCGATATTTTTTATATTAGAGAAAAATTATGATAACAGAAAAAATAATATTCCATCCTAAAAATTGTAAAGTAAAAGATACAATAACATTGTCATACAATCAAAGATTTATAAGACGAAAAAAACTCGTTTCAGATAATAAGATTGAGTTTCTAGTTAATCTCCCAGAGACAGTTTCCTTAAACAAAAATAATGGTTTTTTACTAGATGACGATTCTATAATTATAATTAAATGTAAAAAAGAAGAATTATTAGAAATAATAAGTGAAAATTTAATGAAAATAATATGGCATATAGGTAACAGACATATTCCATGTCAAATTGAAAAGGACAGATTATTAATTCAACACGATAAAGTCATAGAAAAACTAATAATTAAACTTGGTGGGCATGTTCGAAAAATAAAAGACGAATTTGATCCTGAAGGTGGAGCATATGGTTTAGGAAGAACACATGGGCATAAACACTAAAATCGTAAAACCAAGATTTGATTACCATCAAATATTATTATCGTGGTTTTCTCCAAGTTTTCCTATAGGAAGTTATAATTTTTCCCATGGCCTAGAAGCAGCCATTGAAATGGGAATTATTTATGACAACGTAAGCTTGCAAAATTGGATAAACGATTTAATTACTTTAGGTTCAGCAAAAACGGACTCTATTTTATTATCAAATTCTTATAAAGGTAAAGATTTAAACGATCTAGCTTTTGCTTTATGTCCCTCTAGAGAAAGATGGATAGAATCTATGAAATTAGGTAAAGCTTTTTGTAAAAATATCCGTGAAAATTGGTCCTATAATATTAAACACGACTTGGCTTTTCCAATTGCATTGGGAAAAGCTGGATTTTATTTTTCGATACCTTTAGAACAATTATTAATAGCTTTTTTACAAAGTTTTGTTTCTAATCTAGTAACTGTTGGTATTAAACACATTCCTTTAGGACAAAGCGAAGGACAAAAAATTTTAATAAACTTAATACCAATAATTAAAAAACACGCTTTGATAAATAAATATAGTGAAATTAAAGATATAGGTACCTCTACCTTTATATCTGATTTAACAAGCATGTATCACGAAACCCTCAAAAATAGGATATACCAAACATGAACAGTAAATTCGGTCCACTTAAAGTTGGCATTGGAGGACCCGTAGGCTCAGGCAAAACAAGTCTAACAGAAGCTTTATGTAAAAAGCTTTCTAAGAAAATTTCTATGGCTGTTATTTCTAACGATATTTATACAATTGAGGATGCCGAATATTTGATGAAGGTTCAAGCACTTCCTTTAGAACGAATAAAAGGAGTGGAAACAGGAGGTTGTCCACATACAGCTATTAGAGAAGATGCATCTATTAATTTACTTGCAGTTGATGAAATGAAACATAAGTTTCCTGACTTAGATTTAATTCTAATTGAATCTGGTGGGGATAATTTA
>CAJJAB010000045.1 GCA_905181895.1 Flavobacteria bacterium MS024-2A
TCATTAGTAGCTTGTTTAATTCTTGGTAAAGTGTATTGTAGAACTTACTGAAGGTGATATGCCTTTGGTTTAAAAGAAAACGCCACTAAAGTTAATTAGTGACACATTCAACTTTAACTAAAAGTTAAATGATAAAAAAGCATAGCATTTATTGCTAACCAAAAAAAAATCTCATAATACTATTATAAAACTTCTTTAAATTTTTGTTAAAAAGAAAGCATTACTAAAGTTAATTTTAGGAGCATTGATGAAAATAACATTTACCAACCAATTAAATCTACTTATATAGAAAAGGTCCATTTAGAATGAAAGTCTTCCCGTGTAAAGGTTGTAGGCAACTAATACAACAATGATAAGAAAGCATTGAAAAATAATCTGACTTGGCGTACTCCATTTTTTCATAATCTAAAGTTACAAAGAAAACGCCATTAAAGAAAGAGGGTAACATGAGCAGTTTTCTCTTTTCCGTCTCAATCAATACTGGAATGGGATAAGCGAACCTCTTATTTAGATTAAATACTACATATCTTAAAATGATATGACTAAATCTTTTAAATTTGCTAAAAATATTTACTAATTAGTTTAATTTGCATGAAATTTTACCTTTATTTAATACCCTTTTTTCTACTAAATTTAAGTTGTTCTTCAGGTGATGATACAAATCTAAAAGACAAATCATTAAGCTCAGATCCATTTCCAGGTTCCATAACATTAACCCATAATGAATTAGATAGAGAATACTATGTCTATGTGCCCTCAAGATATAACCCTACTGATACCGCCCCCATAATGTTTAATTTTCACGGAGGTTCTGGTAGTATAGCATCGGCGGTTTATAGATCTGACATGAGAAGTCTGGCTGATACAAATGGTTTTATTCTAGTATATCCTCAAGGCATAGGAGACCCTACAGATTTGTCAAAACCTGAGGCTGTATGGACTTATAAAACAGAAGCGGCAAATACTGCGGTTGACAATTTAGGATTTGTTGAGGCTATGATCGACGCCCTTAGTACAGATTATAATATTGATCTAAATAGGGTTTATGCATGTGGTTATTCAAACGGGGGTGAGTTTTCTCAAGAATTAGCCGTTAGACTTGGTAATAAAATTGCTTCAATCGCGTCTGTATCCTCATCTATGCAACAGGAGACATATGACCAAACTCAAATACTACCTTCAAACCCAACTGCAGTTTTAACCATTAACGGTACTGAAGATTATTATTATCAATACAACGGAACTCTTCCTTATTTTGTTTCTCTAGCGGATGTAAATAACTACTGGATAAATCACAACAAATGCAATACATCACCAACAGTGGTTCAAGTCGAAAATACCAATACAAATGATGGAAGTGAAGTGGAACGATATACCTGGAATAATGGAAACGGAAACGTTTCTGTTGAACATTTGAAAATAATTGGTGGTGGTCATGATTGGCCAGGATCTTTTGGAAACATGGATATTAATTCAGATAATGAAATATGGAAATTTGTTTCACAATATGATTTGAATGGGTTAAAGTAATTGGTCATGAGTTTGAGTCGAGCTTTTCAATCTCCGCAAATTAGCTGCTCAAGACAATATTGTATGTGCTTTTTGATAATCAGTTAATATAAATTAGGATAATTTGATTTAAATCCCGGGAGTTAATGAAGAAGTTAAAAAAAACTCTAAAGTTATTTGTTGTCAGCTTTATTTTTTAAAATATCCTAAAAAAATCACTCTATATTCTTTTCTACTTTTTATAAACTTCTTTAACTAAACTATTAATTAAGTAAGTGCCCAATTCTTCATAATGCTCTTCACTCGAATTATCTATTAATAAATTTTCGCTTAATCCAAATAATTCTCCTATTGTATCAAATTGTTCTAAAACATAATGAGAATGTTTTCCGCTTTTAACTTTTAAATCTATTTGGTTTTTAAACTTCTCAAGTTTATGAAAGGTTTCACTATCCATATTTTAGGTATTATTAAATTTTTAATTATTAGATGTAAAGTTACAATCTCTTAAAACAATATCAACAAATAAAAATAATCCCATTAAAGAGTTTACAGTATTTTAATAAGGCAGATGTCGTTATATTTAAAATTATTCTTATTTAGATTAAATAAAAATAATTATATTTGTATGTATAATATAAATTCTATGTGTGAAGTACAGATCAATATAATTAAAAAAAACAGGGGTGGACAACTTTCATTTTGTCCAGTATGTAAAGTATTTAATCTCACGTTTAAAAATATTCTTATTGAAATGACTGCTAGAGAATTAAAAGCATTTCAGTTGGTTGTAACTGAAGTTGATATTAATTATTGGGAATCTCATTTTAATAAAAAAATTGTCAAACGAAATATTCCGATATTAACTTCACAGCAAAATTTAATTCTCATTTTCAGCTTATCGGAATACAAAGCCTTAAAAGAATTAGTTATTAAACCAAGTTCCGGTGAAAATGATTTCATTTCCGTGTCAGAGATAGATTATGATTTGATATTAAATTAGATCCCAAGGATTAATTTTTAGTTTCAAAATTGCTCAAAATTTACCGAAGATTGTAATTTCATAACTTATCAGAATAAAGTGTCTTCGATTGTGGAGAGTAGTTTTGGATTTGCTAAAATCCATTTGTCGTTATTAAGCCTTGAATTGATTCTGATTACTCTTTATATTTACTTTAATAAATTATACGCAGCTATAAAGGATTACCTTTGAATATGGGATTAACTAATAATGATATTTTCAAAAAGCTACGTGTAGCACATAAACTTCGTGATGATCAAATTGTTGAAATTTGTGATTTGGTTGATTATAAAATAACTAAATCAGAGCTTGGGGCATTTTTTAGAAATGAAAGACACGAAAAGTATATGGAATGTGGTGATCAAGTATTGCGTAATTTTTTAAATGGCTTAATTATTCATTTGAGAGGCCCCATTGATAAAAATAAACCGCTTTAAACAAATTAAATTAAAATTATTTCTTCTTTCTTCTATTTGCATTTTTGTCTCCCTTTGTTTGGGGTTTGCTATACTTTTTAGCAATCTTAAATTTATAAGATCCTCCTAAATTAATTTTTTTATTTTTTGCTTTTTTTTCTTCCATTTCATTAAATGTAATATCAAAGACAAGATACTTTATTATATTTTTTTACTAAAAATAAAACTATAAAATAAATGACATATCATTCAATGTAGCGGATTTTTATCTTTATTTATTGTTTTTAAAATGTAAGATAAAACAGATAATATTAGATGGGATTTCTAAATGACTTAATAAATACAAACAAGAAAAATACAAAAAATAGCCAATCATTTATTCCATATAAGGCAAAGAAAATTCCTGCCATTTGGTCTTTGTTATATAGATTTGAAAGATCATTATTTGTTATCCAGTTGAGCCAATGAAATCCGTAAATAAATTTTTCGATTACAAATACTCCAACAAGCCAATTCAATTGCTCGTATTTCCGAGAGATTGATAAAAACACTAACCCCCAAACAACAATCATTAGCATACCAAAATTAGACATTACAACTGGGTCGGCTAAAGGGATGGCTTGATTTGTAAAAAATCTTGAAAAAAGTAAAACCCCGCCAATATTTATTATTCCTGAAAGAATAAATCCTACAATAATTAATTCTTTACTAATTTTCATAAAGCATATTTAATTAAACTCCAAGATATAAAATCATCAATAATTAACTAAAGTAGAGTTGGATTTAAAATTTTCAGGTCTTAAAACTATCTATCATTAATACTATACATGGTAGAAAAAGCTAAAATCAGAACAATTAAAAAATAACATAAGCCCCTCTTTATAAACTAAAGTGTTGCTAGCATAGGGATAGGTATTTTGTGATCGAGATAAACATTATTTTTTAAAATCAGGAATGATTTAAAATTTTTATAAATTGCTTTTCTTTTTAATCACATATTTTAAGATCTTAATTAATAATAAATCAATTAAAATGAAAAAAATTGTATTCATATTACTCTTAGTTAACACTATGGTTTTTTCTCAATTTGATGAGATTAAACTTTTACAAAAAAAATTAATTAGTAATGAAATTACCGGAAGTAATGTTGCGTTAGTTTATAAAGAAGGCAGAGCAATTTATTTTAACATCGAAAATTCTGGGAAAGAAGGAGATAAAAATATATCTAGTCAAAGCTATAAGCCATATAATGAGACTATTTTTCCTATTTGGTCTATGTCAAAACCAATTACAACAGTTGCTGTAATGATTCTTTTAGAAAAGGGTATTTTAAAATTAAATGATAACGTTTCCGAATATATTCCAGCATTAAAAAACATGAATTGCGAGACTAATGGAGAAATTAAGCCTTGTATTAAACAGATAAAAATTATAGATCTTTTAAGTCACAGATCTGGATTTGGATATTATGGAGAACCAGGTTATGGATATGGGTTTACGAATTCAATTAAGTATGACAATTTAGAAGATTTTGCGAATGATTTATCTAATGTTGTTTTAAAATTTGAACCAGGAGAAAAATATTTTTATGGAATCAATCAGGCAATATTAGGTCGTGTTATTGAGGTAGTAAGCAATGAAACTTTTTATGAATTTTTAAAGAATGAAATTTTTGACCCTCTTGAAATGAGCGAAACAAAATTCTATTTAGACGAGAAAGATAAGTCTAGATTTCAGCCACTATACATTAATACGGGAGCATTAAAAGGCTTTACCAATGAACTTAATGAATTATCTTACAAAAAGAATAATAATGCATCTTTTGGTGGAGAAGGGTTAGTATCAACATTAGGAGATTACTCAAATTTTTGTAAAATGCTTCTTGACGGAGGTATATTCAATGGAAAAAAAATCATAAGCCAGAACAGTATTAATTTAATGACAAAAAAATATTCTGAATCTTATCCAGTTGAAGAATATGCCGATACAAGAAAATTAGGCTTTTACTACGGCTTCTCTCTTTTTGTTTTAGAAGACCCAAAAACAGATAATACCAGTTCGACTAAAGGGATATATGGATGGTCTGGTTACCATAATACTCATTTTTGGATAGACCCCGAAAAGGAATTATTTGCCATATTCCTTTCCAGATCAAGACAAGGAGTTTCTAACATTGATACTCAAAAAGAGTTTAGAAGAGCTGTTTACCAATCGTTGACGGAATAATCCATTTCGTGAAATTATTTCATAGTAAGATTTTTCTTTAATTAGGTCTTATTCGTTTTTAATAAACGCTATTGATATTTTTTTATCTAATAAACAGTTGGTTATACTTATGGATTTTCTTTGGCGCCAATCAAAAATTAGTATCTTCCTTTGTTAATTAAAAAAAGTAAGTTAAACAATGAAAAATGTATTGTATTTAAAAGGATTTTTAAGTTTTTTTATCGTTTTTTTAGGCTGTACTACAATCGATAAAACTTTAAAACCTTCTACACCATTGCCAGATGGGATGACTTTAATTCCAGCAGGAAATTTTAAAATGGGAGCGCGCTCCTCTAAAGCTTATGCTGATGAGTTTCCAAAACATGAAGTATCTATTTCTTCTTTTTATATGGATCTACATGAGGTAACCAACAGAGAGTTTGCAGCTTTTGTGAAAGCAACAGGCTACATTACAATTGCAGAGCGTGATATTGATTGGGAAGAAATGAAGAAAACACTTCCTCAGGGAATATCTAAACCTAATGATAGTTTACTCAAAGCAGGATCCTTGGTTTTTAAACAAACTGATGGCCCAGTTAATTTGGGAGATTATTCTCAATGGTGGCTTTGGACAACAGGAGCTAATTGGCAACATCCTGAGGGACCAGAAAGCTCGATTGAAAAAAGAATGGAGCATCCAGTAGTTCATATAGCTTGGGATGATGCTAATACATATGCTAAATGGGCAAAAAAAAGATTACCCACTGAAGCTGAGTGGGAATGGGCGGCACAGGGAGGAAATTCACAAAATATTTATCCATGGGGGAATAATTCTGTTGAGACTTCATATGATAAAGCTAATTTTTGGCAAGGAGTGTTCCCATACAATAACAGAAAATTAGATGGTTACTTTGGAACTGCACCCATTACCTCATTTCCAGCAAATGCATATGGTTTGTATGATATGGCAGGAAATGTTTGGGAGTGGTGCCAAGACAAATATGACTATAAGGCATACGAGAAAGAACAACAGAAGGGAACAACACAAAATCCTAAAGGCCCCGGGAAATATAATGATCCAAGGGAGCCCTTATCTCTAAAACATGTCATGAGAGGAGGCTCTTTTTTATGTAACGATTCATATTGTAGTGGTTATAGAGTTTCCAGAAGAATGAGCTCCAGTAAAGATTCAAGTTTTAATCATACTGGCTTTCGATGTGTTAAGGATTTATAGAAAATAAAAGAACTTGAAAAGAGTACCCCAGATCTATTTTTAATCTTTTATATTTTTAAATTGTAGTGATATAATTTTAAGCTTGAAAGCAAGAAGAGCATGTTAAGTTATTGGAAAAAGGCATAATTATTGTCAGATTAAATGGATTGTCTAAAAAATAACCGTCTTTTTAAAAAGACGGTTATCAAAACAAACTAAACAACTAATTGATAAATTTCAAAAATTATTTTTAGGGTAACAAATCCTAAAAATTTCAACTATTCCGAAACATAAAATTCAAACAAAACAAATTTTATTTAAACTTTATTCAAAGATAAGAGCATATATCTAAATATAATTCTAATAAAGCGGTTGTTAATGAGGTTTTAGTAAGAATACAATAAATGGCATCAAGTTTTATGAATTCGATAATTTATTCTAATTATTTTATGGGAGTATACTTGGGAACTACTCTTTGAAATATAGTATGATTCAATTGAGAAAATAAAATTTGATTTATCAATCAAGGCTATCCAAGTTAAAAAAACTTCTAAAAAATTAATTTTTTAGCCTTTATTACAATTAATTTTTTTTACTCGACCAAGGCCCGTGATGTAATACTTCATTTTTTATATCAGTTCGTTTAAAGCCATGTGCGCCAAAATAATCTCTTTGAGCTTGAATCAAGTTAGCATTACTTTGTTTTTGAGTTATTGCTAAAAAATAATTCCATGCAGAGCTAAAACACCCCAAAGGAATACGATGTTTTATTCCGCTATCTAAAGTTTCTTCCCATGCCTGCATTCCGGAATTTATTTCTCGAATAAAAGGGCTGAATTCCAATATTTTTTTATTGGATTTAAAAACATCAATTAGCGAAAACATCAAAGTTGATTTAAGAATACATCCTTCTGACCAGACAAGTGCTACAGATGAAAGATTAATCTTCCAACCGAAAATTAGACTAGCTTCTCGAATCATTTCAAATCCCTGATGGTGATTTATTAAGCGGGATACATCATAGGCTTTTTTTAAAGCATCTAAAGAGATTGCATGGTTCGTTTTGATTTTCGAAAAATGTTTAGCCATCGCCTCTCGAGTAACTTTATCAGAAGAGGTAAAACGAGCATAAAGTGCAGCAGCCATCATACTATTTGCATTACCTAATTTTGCTCCTGAAGCTGTTGCCCATGCTCCGGTTCCCTTATTTGAAGCTTCATCTTTAATGAGATTTATAAATGGATGGCCTTTTTTGGTATAATTTAAAACAGATAGAGTAACTTTTAAAAGATAGCTTTCACTTGAAGTTTTTTGCCATTTGCTAAATATTTTTTTAATAGAAATAAGATCATGTTTTGGATCGGCTTGAGTCAATTCAAAAACTTCCGCAAGTAATTGCATTTCTGCATATTCAATTCCATTATGAATCATTTTTACAAAATGGCCAGCACCTCCAGAACCCAAATAAGCACAACAGGGAGTTCCATTTGAATTTTTAGCTGCAATTATTTCTAACTCTTTAGAAACAAGTGAATACGCATGTTTATCACCCCCCAACATAAGAGAGGGTCCATTTAAGGCACCTTCTTCTCCACCAGAAACGCCCATTCCTAGAAAATAAATTCCGATTCCAGCAAATTCAATAACCCTTTTCTCGGTATCTTCAAAGTGAGAATTACCTCCATCTATAATAATATCTCCATTTGATAACAATGGAGTGAGTTGATTTAAAACAGAATCAATAACCACTCCAGCAGGAAGCATAAGTAATATTTTTCTTGGAATTTCTACAGCATGTATAAATAAACTTAAATCCTCATAAGGGAGCGCTGTTTCTAGTTCAGGATATTTTTGACAATGTTTTTCTGCTATATTTTCTTCAACCCCTTCTATGTGTCGATTATAAAGGGCTAAATGAATCCCTTTTTTAGCAAAATTTCTACTCAGACCTGTCCCCATTACACCAAGACCGATTACCCCCCAATTTGGTTTATTTTTCATGAAAATACAATTTAAGTTGGGCGATTAATTCGTTTATTTCGGAGCTGGCATCTAGTTGAATTGCCTCATTTGGAACTTCAAGAGCCTCTATTTGACTTTCTAGAAGTGAAATTGGCATAAAGTGAGCTCGTTTTTCAATGCGCTTTCTAAGTGTTTTTATATCGCAATCTAGATAGATCCAAAGCAATTGATCGGGAGAAAAACCCTGACTTAAAATATCACGATAACTTTGTTTTAATGCAGAACAAGCCAATACACTTCCAGTATTTTTTTTTGCGATTAAATTTTTGTTTAATGCAAAAAGCCAAGGCGCTCTGTCTGAATCATTAAGTGGGATTCCATTTTTCATTTTTTCAATATTAGCTTGAGAATGAAACTGATCCCCTTCTACAAAAGGTAGGTTTAAAAAATCTGCAAATTTCTTACCTAATGTGCTTTTTCCGCATCCACTTACTCCCATTACAATAATTGATTTTAACACAGGTGAAAGATATGAAAATAAGAGAATATTTTTTTTGTCAGTGATTTAAAACGAGATCAATTAAAACATCTATTTAAGGGAGTCATTTTTATTTTAGCAAGGATCTCTTTTTATTAAAATATTTAGTCAATTTCTATTATGAAGCCAAACTTATCTCTATAATCTAAATTGCTGTCCAATTCTTGCGATATTGAACCCTTGACGAATAACCCAAATGGTCTCATCACTTTCTGGATTTAATAAAGGGTTAGTGTGATTCATATGAATAAAGTACACTTTATTTTTTAACTCTTTTGAAGCCGAAGACAAATAGGCAATTGTTTCTTTTACTAGGGGATGTGGAATTTCGTTTATTGGGCGGTAGTCTATTTCCTTAGCGTCAAAAAAAGTTCCGTCAATAAAAGCATAATCCACCCTTTCAAGTACTTCTATTAAATCATGATCCCATTTAGACCATTTATCAATATCGGGTATAAAAAGAATTTTTTTTTCAAGCGACTCGATCTGATACGCAACTGTTTCAGAAAACTCATCTCGATGAGGAACAAGTATTGGGGTTACCTTGATTTGATCAATGGGAGTAATAGTTTTATTTTCTTCTAAAGGAATTAGTTTGATGTTTTTTAAATAGACGAGCTGACTCCAGGGACCATTTTCATTTAAAAAAGCACTCATCTTTGGCATAACATATACAGGAATGCTTTTAGCTCCTAGAGCTTCTCTGCCCAGATTCATTAAACCAGAATAATGACCCATGTGGGAATAAAAAAAAAAAATAGAAGGAGAAGTTCCGTTAAGTTTTTTCCATTGTAAAATAATATCAGGCGTCGCTTCAAATAGTAAACTTGAATTAGTTTGGGGATAAATAACCGCTAGCGAAGTTACTTTTCTTTGTTTTTTTTGTTCAATTGAGAGAGATTTGCAACACACCTTTTCACAACCAATATGGGGTGACCCCCCGTCTTGGACAGTACCTAGTATTTTAAGATAAGGTCTTTCTATTTCTTGTTGTGAAAATAAAAGTTTAGGAACAAAAAGTATTCCCAGCAAATAAAAAAATAATTTACATGGAAAAGCAGAAAAAAGTTTTGTTTTCAAGCTATTGAAATTTAAGATTTAAATATCCATGTTAATGGCTCTTTTTTATTTATTTTTATTGAAAATAATCAAAATGAAAGTTTTCTCATTAATTAAAACAAGTATATTTTTATTTACAGTAATATTTATATTCAGCTGTGATAAGGAAGAAGTACTTCCGCCGGATAATATTTTAGGCGAATGGAGTGTCTACTCTATTTCTGATTCTAGTGGATCTGCTATTATATGGGAAGAACTGAAAGCTCAATTGGTTGGCTTAATTCCCTCCTACTCTTGTATGGAATTTACCACCACAGCAACTGAACAAATTATTACTACAAGATACGTTATTATTGATCAAAATACGACGGGCTGTAAAAGCCCAGCTATTTCAGCTTATACATGGACCAAAGATCCTGAAACGGGCTTTTATAATTTTATTCAACTAAATAATGTGATTGAATATTCGATTTCTTTCTCTAATAATAATAATCGTATGGAATGGGTTGACCAAACAAGCGGTGATATTACGATATGGGATCGAAAATTAGAATTACCGACTAGTTAAAAATCTCAAAAAGGCTATTTAAATACAAAAAAAGCCAAAAATAATTATCATGAAAAAAATATTCGCCATTTCTATTCTTTTTTTAATAGCTTCCTGTGGAGCTCTAAAAAATAGTCCCAAAGACCCTTATGTTGGAATTTTTGATTTCATCATTTTTGAGGTAGATAATTTTGGTGATATTCCAATTAAATGGACTCTTCTGAAAGAAGGAGAGAATTACACCTCTCAAATGGAGTTTTCCGGAGATGGAACTTCACCAGGAGAGATTGAGGTAAATAGTACAATTCTTGAAGATGAAGTATTTACAATTGAAGCTTATACATCAGGATATGATATTTATTTTGAATTGTCAGTTGAAGAGGCCACTATTTCAGGCTCAATGATGGGCATGTTTAATATTAAAGGAACAAGAATAAAGTAGAAATATTTAAAACTCTTTTTAGAATACGTTTTGTGTTAAATAAGGCGTTTTTTATTTAATAACTCTAGAGATAGCTTTGTTTATGAAAACTATTCTTGTGGAATACTCTATTTATTAGAAAGACAATCTGGTTTTAAAATAATGAAACAGTTTGTGTTAAAGGTTATTTGCCTGAGACTACAGAGATAAAATAATTTTTTATAGGGAGCTGTCATTTTTGATCTTTATTTTTCATTCCTTTTATTCCCGCGTAAAGCATCCATAATATTAAAGCAATGGCACCATACACAAAAAGATTGCGAATAAAATATCCCATATAAATAAATTAAATTCGTTCTTGAATCACTACAAGCAGTCCAAAAACTAGACAAACAATTGCACTTGCTAAAACAATTCCACCAACACCCATAATTTTTATTTTAAATATATTACATTTTTATAATTATCCCAACAAGTTTTTTACTTCAAAATTTATATATTTTCTATCTTTAGGAAACATTGTTAAATTTACAATAACAGCTAAATTAATACTTTACCCAAAATGGACAGAAGAAATTTTTTAAAAAAAACTTCTATTTCAACAGCCTCCTTGTACGTTTCTTCCTCAGTATCCTGTGCTTCTGAAAATGCAACCAAGCCTTGGCTAGGAGGTTATATGGGAGATTTTTCAGCTTCTAAGTTAAACACTGTTCGGATCGCGGTTATTGGAGTTGGTGCTAGAGGGAGTGGTCATGCCAAACAATTAGCAATTATTAACGGGACAGAAATTGTTGCCATTGCCGATATTTTTGAAGATTTAGTGGATCGTTCTGTAGCAAATTGTATTGAAGCAGGCAATGGAAGACACCAAAACATTGCCCGCTATTTTGGCGCTGATGACGAGTGGAAAAAAATGCTAGCTGAGGTGAAGCCTGATGCGGTTTTTATTGCGACCAACTGGAGCAATCATGCACCCATGGCCATAGAAACTATGAAGCAGGGTGCACATGCTTTTGTAGAAGTGCCCATAGCGGTTTCCCTTCAAGAAATGTGGGATATTGTGGATACTTCAGAGCAAACTCAGAAGCATTGTATGATGATGGAAAATGTCAATTATGGGCGAGAAGAGTTACTCTATTTAAATTTATGTCGTCAAGGAAAAATTGGTGAAATTTTACATGCTGAAGCTGCTTACATCCACGAACTACGTTTTCAGATGGAGGAGCAAGAGCGGGGCACAGGTTCTTGGAGAACCCATCATTATGCCAAAAGAAATGGAAATTTATATCCTACCCATGGCTTAGGACCCGTTGCACAATACATGAATTTGGGACGAGGAGAAGATCAGTTTGATAGCTTGGTTTCTTTTTCTACTCCAGCCATAGGGCGACAAGCCTATGCGGAAAAAAATTATGCTGCTGATCATAAATGGAATGCACTGGATTATAAAGGTGGGGACTTAAATACTTCGATTATAAAAACACATTTAGGACGAACAATTATGATTCAATGGGACGAAACGAGCCCGCGCCCCTATACAAGGCATAATTTGGTGCAAGGAACTAAGGGAGCTTTAGCAGGATACCCCACACGAGTTGCTTTTGAAGGAGGCGTTGAAGGTGCTACTGATAGCCACCATCGTTGGGCTCAAGGCGAACAATTAGAGGCGCTTTTTGAGCAATATGAACATCCCATGTATAAACGATTAGGCGCATTGTCAACAAAGATGGGTGGTCATGGAGGGATGGATTTCATGATGCTTTATAGAGCCATAGAATGTTTACGAACAGGAACACCGCTAGATCAAAATGTTTATGAAGGTTGTTTGTGGAGCTCCGTTGCCCCTCTGAGTGAAGCATCGGTAGCTGAAGATGGAATGCCACAAAAATTTCCTGACTTCACTAGAAAACAATGGGCACAAACAAAGCCTTTAGCCATTTTATCATAATTATAAGAAATAAACTCCACTACATTGATTACATCTGAAGCCTCCGCAAGAATTTGTTTGTTTGGCGACCATCAGGATTACTTAAATCTGCCAGTAATTGCCGGAACTATTGACCGAAAAATTACACTAAAAGCAAGACCTAATTCTGAATCTACTTATAATTTACAACTAATTGATTTAGATAAAGTTATATCTATTAGCTTAAATGAAAAATTAAATACAATTGAAGCTGAGGATTATTTTCGTTCTTCTATGGTAGTTTTACAAAATCATGATGCTGTTTTTGAACAAGGTTATGATATTGAAATTACAGGAAATATTCCTATAAATGCAGGAGTTTCTAGTTCTTCTGCTTTGACTGTTGCATGGTTACGGTTTTTAGTTCAAGCACAAAAAAACCCTATGGGCGTTAGTGGCATTCAAATTGGAAAATGGGCATACTCTGCTGAAGTGTTATTTTTTAATCAACCCGGAGGCTTAATGGATCAGTACACTATAGCTCAAGGGGGACTGATATATATTGATACTCAGACGGGAGAAACAACCCGATTACAACCAGCATTGGGAACCCTAGTAATTGCTGAGTCAGGTATTGCTAAAGAAACACTGACTGTTTTACAAAATGCACGAGAGTATAGTCAAAAAGCAATTCGAGCGGTAAAAGAATTCAATCCTAATTTTGACATCCATCAAGCTCAACCCACGGATTATAAACTTTATTTGGACATTGTTCCTAAAGTATATCAAAATCACTGGTACGCTGCCATTCATAATTATGTTTTAACCTTAAAAGCAAAAAACGCCTTAAAGAATT
Organism: Flavobacteria bacterium MS024-2A; assembly: GCA_905181895.1. Classification (GTDB taxonomy): domain Bacteria; phylum Bacteroidota; class Bacteroidia; order Flavobacteriales; family Flavobacteriaceae; genus MS024-2A. Next base: position 13,654 of record CAJJAB010000045.1, read on the forward strand.
CTACTTCTGATTGGGGTCAATTGGGGCAATGGATGAATGATCATCAGCAGATTTTACAAGAGCGTATTCAAAATACACCAAAGGCAATGATTTTGCAAATGAATGCTGCTCGAAAAGCGGGAGCAATAGGAGCTAAAATTATTGGCTCTGGAGGAGGAGGTTGTATGGTTGCTATGGTTACCGAAGAAACAAAACAACAAGTAATAGACGCTTTTCTTTCACAGGGAGCGGTTGCCGCATATGAAGTTCACTTAACGAGTCTATAATGAAACCAGTTACAAATTTACTAATAATGGCAGGGGGTGCGTCTTCTAGAATGAAACGCTCTCTGGAAAACGCTGAGCTGTCTGATGCAACATTAAATATTGCACGTTCTTCACACAAAAGCCTAATACCGTTGGGAAAAAGTCAAAAGCCACTGTTATATTATTTGGTTCATAACGCAGTTGAAGCAGGATATACAGATGTTTTTCTTATAACCAGCCCAGAAAACGAAGCCTTCCAGCAGTGGGTTGGAACCAAAATAAGTCATAATTCATTTGCAGGAGCACAGCTGCATTTTGTGATACAACATACGCCTAAGGGTAGAGAAAAACCGCTAGGAACAGCAGATGCTGTTCAACAGGCAATGGAGCAATATCCAGTATTACAAGAGGAATATTTAAGTATTTGCAATGGGGATAATTTTTACTCGGTTAAAGCGTTTGCACTATTAAATCAAGTTAGGGATACCCCTCATGCATTAATCAGTTATGCTCGTTCTGGATTAATTTTTGATGATGAGCGTATCTCTAAATTTGCCGTTATGGATATTGACACTGAAGACTACTTGAATAATATTATTGAAAAACCAGAGTCTGAAACCATAGAGAAATATAGAGACCTTGGTGGAGAAATTAGGGTGAGTATGAATATTTTTAGTTTTGAAGGGAGCTTGTTGTATCCTTATCTAAAAAACTGTCCAATTCATCCTATAAGAAATGAAAAAGAGCTACCTGAGGCTGTTCGTAAAATGTCTTTGGATAAGGTGCATCCCATCCGATGTTTTCCTTTAAAGGAGCACTTACCGGACTTAACCTCTGCGGATGATATTCTCTCTTTTTCGGATTTAGAATAATTAGTGTTTTATAACAATCCTAAAGCAATTAATCGGTCGCGTAAAAATTCTCCTGCAAGTATATCTTCGTATTTTTTAGGATTCATATCATCCGTCATTTGAGGCAAACAGTCCAATGGCATCTGTGGAATTGGATGCATAAAAAAAGGTAACGAATAGCGAGCATTTCCCCATTCTTCTTTTGGAGGATTTATAACACGATGAATTGTAGAGGGCAAATGATTATTAGTAAGACGAGAAAGCATATCACCAATATTGATCATTAATTCATCAGGCTTAGCAACAGCATCAATCCATTCTTTTTTTCGATTTAATACTTGTAAGCCTCCACCTTGAGAACCCATTAAAAGAGTAATTAAATTTATATCCCCATGGGCAGCTGCACGTTCAGCCTCTTCAGGCGCTTGTGTTATTGGAGGATAGTGAATTGCTCTTAGAATTGAATTTCCTTCTCGGATATAAGCATTAAAATAAAATTCATCTAACTTTAAATATAAAGCAATAGCTTGAAGTAAAACTTTAGCCGTTTGCTCTAATTTTTTAAAAACTAGATTACCTACTAAATTAAAATTATCTAGCTCTTTTACCTTGATATTATCAGGGTAAATTTCTTTAAGTCTAGGTTGAGCGTCAAGGTTTTGTCCAAAATGCCAAAACTCTTTGAGGTCACCAGTCGTTCTTCCTTGCGCGTGTTCTTTTCCAAAACCGGTATAACCCCGCTGACCAGCACTTCCATATATTTCATAAGTTTCCTTAGTTTGGGAGGGTAAAGCAAAAAAAGCTCTTATTTCCTGGTATAAATCCTCTTGAAGTTGCTCTTCTAAAAAATGACCTTTAAGTGCAATAAATCCAATTTCTTGAAACGAAGCACCGATGTGTTGTACAAATTTATTTTTAAGCTTGGGATCATTAGAAAGAAAGTCCTTAAGATTAGCTTGAGGGATGTGTCGCATGGATAGTAAATTAAAAAAGCGGACCCATCAGTCCGCTTTATATAGATAAGGAAAGTTACAGAGGTCCTAAGTTAGGAACCTGCCGTCCACTATTCCTCAAATGATTTTTATAAAACATAAGACGCCTCCTTTCTAAATTAAATTAAACTTAGCTGTTGTCACAGCATTAACTTCTCATCTCAAATATAATAATAGGATGTATTTATACGAAACTTATTTAACAATTTTTTTCAACGTTAATCCTTGTACTAAAATGGTAAACAAAACAACTGCATAGGTTAAGATTAATATAAGTTCTTTCCCGTCTCCAATAGAATCGGGTAAGTTTAATGCTAAAGCAATACTGAGTCCACCTCTCAATCCACCCCAAGTTATAATAAGAGCCGTGTTTTTTTCAAATGACATTTTATATGAAAGAATTTTGATAGGAACAAAAACACCGATACCTCTTGAAACTACAACTAATAAAATAACCAATACAATTATAATTAAATATGAGGGATCAAAGTTTTGCAGGATAGGTATAATTTCTAAACCTATTAAAATAAAAAGAATCGCATTCAGAGTTTCATCTAACAGATGCCAAAATTTATAAACATAGTCACCCATTGCCTTTTGAACGCCATCTTCATTTTTGTTAGTGTCAATATTTTGATTTAAAAATAGACCCATAACTACTACTCCCAATACAGCAGAAAAATGAAATAAATGAGAGATTATTGGAACTAAAAGGACAAGTGAAAGTGTAATTAAAACCTCTAATTCCACATGAGTGTTCTCTATGTATTTAACCAACTTCAAGCCTAAAAAGCCCATTACAGCCCCCATAAAAATTCCTCCCACCACTTCAAGGGCAAAAAGGGAGCCGACACTTTCTATGGTTACATTGTCAATACCTTCAACTTTAATTTTTAAAAGAGTTAAAAACACTACCACACCAATACCATCATTAAAAAGAGATTCCCCTGCGATTCTAGTTTCTGTTATTTTAGAAAGGTTCATTTTCTTTACCATTGCCAAAACAGCGATTGGATCTGTAGGGGCAATTAATGCTCCAAATAATAAACAGTCTACATAACTGAGCCCCAAAGTATCTAGGCCAAATAATGGCTGTTGAACCAACCAGAATAGACCTGTTCCAACGGTAAAGGTTGAAAATAAGACCCCAAAGGTGGCAAGAACTAACACTGTCAGCCTATCTTTTAAAAGCTCATGTACATCTACACTTATGGCACCAGCAAACAATAGAAATGGTAACATCACATCAATTAATAAAACACTAAAATCAAACTCTTTAGTGAGTTGGGTGATATAACTTAAAAAGTCTGGATAAATCAAACCAACTAACATAATTACTAGCGATAACACAATTGCTAATACCATTAAGCCAATGGTTTGCGGAAGTTTTAAAACCCGTAAGTTAATGATTGAAAAGACTGAAGCTAAAACTAGTAATAGCGTAGAGAGTTCTAGTAAATTCATTGTTGTTAATTTTATTTAAGGTAAGAAATTATTTTTTGAGATAAAGTTTTGAGAGATATTTACCGATTAAATCAAATTCTAAGTTCACAATTTTACCAGTAACTATTTTATGAAAATTGGTATGCGCGTAAGTATATGGAATAATTGCTACAGAAAAGCGATCTTCTTTTGAGTCAATCACAGTAAGACTTACACCATTTACCGTAATTGATCCTTTTTCGATGGTAATATTTCCTTTGTTGTTATCATATGCAAAAGTATAAGACCAACTTCCTTCTTGACTGGAGAAAGAGACACATTCTGCGGTTTGATCGACATGACCTTGAACCATATGTCCATCCAAACGATCTCCTAGCTTCATAGCGCGTTCAAGATTGATTAAATCGCCTTCTTGGAGGTTACCTAAATTGGTTTTATTTAGGGTTTCGTCAATAGCCGTTACAGTGTAGAATCTAGAATTACATTCAATTACAGTCAGGCAAACACCATTATGAGCTATACTTTGATCAATTTTTAATGAAGAAGCTAATTCACTTTCCAGGGTAATATGAAGGTTGCTGTCTTCTTTTTTAAGCTCGCTCACCCTTCCAAAAGCTTCTATAATTCCTGTAAACATGCGTTTTTATTTAATTATATTTGTTTCAAAAATAAGTATAAAAACTAGTAATGAGTGAAATCTCAAAAATTAGAGTCGGAATTTCTGTTGGAGATCCTAATGGTATTGGGTTTGAGATTATTCTAAAAACTTTTGAAGACAGACGCATTTTTGATTTTTTCACTCCTGTTGTTTTTGCCCACTCCAAAAACTTTATTGAAGAAAGAAAAAAATTAGGAATAACGACTAGCGTTTTTAAACTTAAAAATTTAAAGAAGCCAAATAAGGGGCAATTAAATGTAGTTGATGTTTGGAATACTGCTTTTCCAGTTGACTATGGAAAAGAACAATTAGAAGCAGGTGTTCATGCAATTTCTTCATTAGAATCAGCAACTCGTGCTTTAAAAAACGGAGTGGTAGATGTTTTGGTAACTGCACCGATTCACAAAAAAAGTATTCAATCAAACACATTTAAATTTCCCGGACATACTGATTATCTCAATGTAAATCTTGAAGGAGAGAGCTTGATGTTTATGGTGACTGATAATCTCAAGGTAGCTTTAATGAGTGATCATATTCCTCTTAAGGAAGTTGTAGGCTATTTAAATGAAGAGAAAATTAATACTAAAATAGCGTTACTAGAAAAGAGTTTAATTCAAGATTTTGGCATTCAAAGACCCAAAATTGCAGTACTAGGAATCAATCCTCATTCTGGAGATAACGGTGTGATTGGAGATGAAGACGATACGCTTTTGACCCCAGTAATAAAAAAATGGACTAAAAAAGGAAGTTTGGTTTTTGGACCATATGCTGCCGATGGTTTTTTTGGAAATCAAAGTTATACCAAATTCGACGGCATTTTGGCGGCCTATCATGATCAAGGTTTAATCCCATTCAAAACTTTATCTTTTGGTCAAGGAGTTAATTTTACGGCAGGTCTAAGCCATGTGAGAACTTCTCCAGACCATGGAACCGCATTTGACATTGCCGGCAAGGGAGTTGCAGATTCAAGTTCTTTTAGAGAAGCTATTTACACAGCACGGGCCATTTATTTAAATCGACAGCAAGAGAAAAAAGAAGGAAATTAATTTGAGATTGTTTTAGGACTATCCACATATCCAATTCTTACGGCTTTAGCAATTATTTTTTTTGAATCTTTAAGCGGTTTAGTGTAAACGTTCCAGATAGAATCTTGTGCTTTTTTCCAAACTATTGTAACTCCAGGGTCAGCATGTTTTACCTCCAAGGTATTGCCAATCCTGTTAAATTTTGGAGATTTTAGCTCGGGGGCTTTATTCTCTGGGAACCACTTTTTTATTAATTGTTTTTCAGAAATCGCTCCCAAATCTCCAGTTTCAATAATCCATTTATCCATTACGCCCCTCAAATAGATTAATGTATCTCTTAAAGAAGTGACTTCTGCCAAATTGTTTAATTCGTATGGATCGATATCAATATCATATAATTCCTCTCTAGGTTTTGGAGTTTTAAACCACTTGGCAACATTTTCCTCAAGGAGTCCCTGATTTTCTAAAGCATTTAAATTTTGCATCATCGGCATTTGCTCCCTGTAGCTAACAGGCATAGCATTACTAATTTCAGAATTAAAATTTTTAATGTATTTAAAGTTTGAATAACGAAGGGCGCGAAGACGATCTACTTTTTCATCAAAACGATCGGAAGCAGCAAATACAAATTTTGAATCTTGTTCAATTTTATAAGTGCCAAAAAGCGCTTTTCCTTGCATTATTTTTGGTGGAGAAATTCCAGCTAAGGAAAGTATAGAGGGAGCATAATCAATGAAGCTAATAAAGGCATCATTTTTTGTGCCCGCATCTTTATTTCCTGGAAATTTAATAAATAAAGGCACTTTCAGTCCAGTTTCATATAAGGCTCGTTTATATCTTGGGAAAGGCCCCCCATGGTCGCCATAAAAAAAGATGATGCTATTTTCATAAAGGCCCTCATTTTTTAATTCTTGAATTATAGCTCCTATTTGCTGATCTAGTCGAACCAGATTACTATAATTTACAGCTAGATCTTTTCTTACCTCCGGAGTGTCGGGGAAGACAGGTGGAATTTTGACTTTTTCAGGATCAACTAACAACGTATTTTTTCCTTGCTCCCAAATTTGAGATTCGTGAGTGATTCCAAAATTAAACACAGCAAAAAAGGGCTGATCTTCTTTTCGGTTTTTCCAGTTTGCTTTTGGACTACTTTCATCCCAAGCCCCTGCAGTTTTTTTAAAATTATAATCTTCTTTTGCGTTATTACTGGTATAATAGCCTTTTGCTCTTAGGTATTCTGGAAACATTTTAACCCCTTCCGGGACAACAGGAGAATAACTTGGGATACCAATGGTGGGTTCGTTCTCATTTTTATAAGCATTAAACGTTCTCATATTGTGCGTACCAAGACTTGTGGGATACATTCCCGTAATTAAAGCACTTCTGGCTGGAGCACAAACAGGTGCTGGACTGTATGCGTTAGTGAAAGTAATCCCATCTGAAGCTAGTGCTTCTAAATTTGGCAATTTCATAGTTTTGTCTCCGTACATTGGCAAGAAATCAGGAGACTGGTCTTCTGCAACTAGCCATATAATATTAGGAGGTTTTGAATTTGTACATGAAACAAAAAGAAGAGAGCTTAAAAAGAGAGAAATGAAAAATTTCATATTAATTTTTTTAAGATTATTTGGTTAAAGATATGAATTCATTTTTTTCCTTTAAAAAGACTTACAAAAAGACTTCCCAATAAAGAATGTATTAAACTCGAAACTGCAGCGGGAATTGCTACCATGGGATTTGTAAAATTTTCTCTGGCCAGGACAACCCCCAAACCTGAATTTTGCATTCCTACTTCAATTGATATTGTCTTAGCAACACTCCAGTTTTTAAATAAACATATACTTATCAAAAAGCCCATCACAAATCCTGTTAGATGTAGACTAATCAATGCTAGAATCAACTTAAGTCCAGAATCCAGAATAATTTCTTTTCCCTGACCGACTATGCTTGCAACAATAAGTGTGATTAGAAGAACAGAAAAAGGTGGAGCAAAAGGTAGAATTTTAGCGGTACGTTTGGGGAAATACTGATTTAAAATGACACCCAATAAAAGAGGAAATAAAACTACTTTTAAGGTAGAATAAAAAAGTCCTGTAGCGTTAACATTTACATAATTACCTGATAGTTGACTAGTCAAAAAGGGAGTGATTAAAATAGCAGCCAAAGTAGAAATAGAAGTCATACAAACGGAGAGTGCTACGTTCGCTTTTGCTAAATATGCAATTACATTAGAGGCGGTTCCCCCTGGACAACAAGAAACTAAAATAAGTCCAACGGCAAAAAAAGGAGGTAGATGAAAGACTTTTGCTAAGCCCCATCCCAAACTGGGCATTAAAATAAATTGTAATCCAATTCCAACAAGTATCCATTTAGGCTTACTTATAATTTGTTTAAAATCGGAGGCCCGAAGGGTTAATCCCATCCCCAACATTATCCCACCTAAACCAAGAGTGATTAAGTCTCCTTTAAACCAAGTAAATATTGGTGGATGAATAAGTGCACTGAATGAAAAAAGGGCTACAATCCAAGGAAATGCAGATGTAATTTTTTGAAAGTAGTCGTTCAATTTAATAATTTCAAATCAAGATATCTCTTTTTTTTATTTTAGCTACAATAAAGGTGGGGCTTTACAATTCATTTCATAAAAAAAGAAATTAAAAATGGACAAATTATAATCAATACAATTTTAACGCGTTACGTTATTTTTTTTTATAAATTTGCCGCTCAATTGGAATACAATGGAAACGTTGAAAGAATTTACCATCCCATTCGTGGGGTTGAAAGACGGAAAACACAACTTTAATTTTCCAATTGATAATAAGTTCTTTGCGCATTTTGAGTATTACGATTTTGATCAAGTACAACTTGAAACTAAGCTTGTTTTGGATAAAAAGTCAACTTTTTTAGAATTGAGCCTTGATGTTCAAGGAAAAGTAACCATACCTTGTGACGTTTCAACAGAGTTATTTGATTTTTCTATCGATTCACAATTTGATTTATTAGTCAAATTTGGATCCAATACCGAAAGTAATTCAGACGAGATAGTTATTCTGCCAGAGGGGAGCTATCAAATTAACGTTGCACAATATATTTATGAATTAATTATATTGGCAATACCTTTAAAGCGAATTCACCCAGGAATTGAAGATGGTACCTTACAAAGTGAAATTATAAATAAACTCAGAGAGCTAGAACCTAAAGAAGAAAATTTAAATTTAGGGGTAGACCCTCGTTGGAACAAACTAAAAGATCTGATTTAAAAGAGATCAAGTAAAATAAAAATTATGGCACATCCTAAACGGAAAATTTCCAAAACAAGAAGAGACAAAAGACGTACTCACTACAAGGCCGCTGACCAACAAATCGCTACTTGCACAACAACTGGCGAAGCACATCTTTACCATCGTGCCCACTGGCATGAAGGTAAATTGTACTATCGCGGAAAAGTTCTTATTGACGTACCAGTTGCCGCTGAGGCATAAGAAATTAATTTTATTGAATAGCTCTCTTTTTTGGAGAGCTTTTTTTATTACAATTATTTTGATTGCATCAAAAAACTACTATCTTCACTTGTTATTAATGTGTTTTTCTACTGAAAATTTATAATGGATCTAGGGAGTAATAAAATGCTAAAAGCAGCGATTACTGCAGTAGGAGGATACGTTCCAGATACAATTTTATCTAATCAAGATTTAGAAAAAATGGTTGATACAAATAATGAATGGATTACCTCTCGAACAGGAATAAAAGAACGACGTATTCTAAAAGATCCTAAAAAAGCCACTTCCTATCTTGCCATTCAAGCAGCCAATGACTTAATTTCAAAAAAAGAGCTTGACCCAGCTACCATTGATTTGGTTTTGGTTGCCACCATTACACCAGACATTCATGTCGCCGCAACTGCAGCCTATGTTGCATCATCTATTGGTGCTAAAAATGCTTTTGCATATGATTTAAATGCAGCCTGTTCTGGATTCATATACGGGATGAGTAATGCAGCCGCTTACATTAGCTCTGGGCGTTATAAAAAAATATTACTCATTGGGGCTGATAAAATGTCCTCTATAGTAGATTATACTGATCGCGATACATGTATAATTTTTGGTGATGGTGGTGGAGCTGTTTTATTCGAACCTAGCATTAATGAATTTGGATGGGAAGATGAATATTTCAGGAGTAATGGTAGAGATCGTATGGCTTTACGTGTTTTATCAGGTGGGTCCTTACATCCCACATCACAAATGACTTTTGATCAAGGGTGGCATAATATTTATCAAGAGGGTAAAGTCGTATTTAAATATGCAGTGTCTGAAATGGCAAATGTTGCGGAAAAAATTATGAAGCGAAATAACTTAGAGGATGGAAAAATTGATTACCTGATACCTCACCAAGCCAATAAAAGAATTGTTGATGCTACCGCAAATCGTTTAGGATTGTCAGACGATAAGGTGCTAATGAATATTGATCGTTATGGAAATACTACTGCGGCTACTATACCACTTTTATTATACGATTATGAATCAAAATTTAATAAAGGAGACAAGCTCGTTTTTGCTGCTTTTGGCGGTGGATTTACTTGGGGTGCAGCTCATCTTACATGGGCCTATTAAAAAAACTAATTGAAAACTAAATATGGATATTAAAGACATTCAAAACTTAATCAAATTTGTTGCTAAATCTGGAGCACAAGAAGTAAAACTAGAGATGGAAGACATTAAGATAACCATCAAAACAGGATCAGATAAACCTCTTGTAGAAACTACTGCAATTGGTCAACATCTACAAACTTTACCTCAGCCTGTCCAAATACAAGCGGCACCAGTTCTTGGATCTACTCAAGAGATGAAAGAGCCAGAGACGACAAGTGAGGAAGATAATTTCATAACCATTAAATCTCCAATTATTGGAACTTTTTATCGAAAAGCCGCACCAGACAAACCGAATTTTATTGAGGTTGGGAAGGCTATTGTAGAAGGAGATGTATTATGTGTGATTGAAGCTATGAAACTCTTCAATGAAATTGAATCAGAAGTAAGCGGTACGATTGTTAAAATTTTAGTAGATGATGCTTCTCCTGTAGAATTTGATCAGCCACTATTTCTGATAAATCCCTCTTAAACTTTAATTATGTTTAATAAAATTTTAATTGCCAATCGTGGAGAGATTGCTATGCGTGTTATTCGAACGTGTAAGGAAATGGGCGTTAAAACAGTAGCAGTGTATTCAAAAGCAGATGCTGACAGTTTACATGTTCGTTTTGCTGATGAAGCTGTTTGCATTGGGCCATCAGCAAGTTGCGATTCCTATTTAAAAATTTCCAATATCATTTCTGCTGCAGAAATCACCAATGCTGATGCAATTCACCCAGGCTATGGTTTTTTATCTGAAAATGCCAAGTTTTCTAAAATTTGTGAAGAACATAAAATTAAATTCATTGGAGCTTCTGCTTCAATGATTGACCAAATGGGCGATAAAGCTTCTGCTAAAGCCACTATGAAAGCTGCTGGTGTTCCAACTATTCCAGGATCAGAAGGTCTTTTAGCTTCATTAAAGGAAGCTACTTCTATTGCTAAAGAATTTGGTTACCCAGTTATGTTAAAAGCAACTGCTGGAGGAGGTGGAAAAGGAATGCG
>CAJJAB010000046.1 GCA_905181895.1 Flavobacteria bacterium MS024-2A
AATTTAAGTACGATTATTACTTTTTAACACATATTGATGTACCATGGAAGGCCGATGATTTAAGAGATCGACCAGAGTCGAGAACGTTAATGCTCTCCCATTTTGAAAATCTTTTAAAAAAAAATCAAGTACCCTTTACACATCTAAAAGGGTCACATGAAAAAAGAATGGAACATGCTATTAAAATACTTGAGAACCTAAATGCCAATATTAGAATATGATTAAATCAGAAGATCAACAAAAATTACAAGCCCAAGGTCGTTCGGTTGAGTTAGTTCAGCGACAATGGGATTATTTAAAGCGGGGAACACCTTTACTTTCCGGAATTTTTCCAGCAACACTGAATAACAAGGGAATTACTAAACTGAGTCTTAAGGAAGAAGAAAAGGCACTAGCTTTTTTTAATAAACAAGATGGATCCCTTAAGTGGATAAAGTTTATTCCTGCATCAGGGGCAGCAAGTCGAATGTTTAAGCCTTTTTTCGATTATTTTAATGCTAAAAAGGATACTAACTTTGTTCTTGACTTTTATTTAAATTCTGATAAGGGAAAGGCATTAAAACCACTTTTTCATAATTTAAAAAAACTACCTTTTTACAGTACTGTTCAAGCTAAAGTTTTAAAGGAAGAATTATCAGAAGTAAGTTCCCCTGAAGTGTTTTTTGAATCCTTTGTAAAGGTTCTTTTATTCGATGACAGCCTCCAGTATCCTAAAAGACCTAAAGCATTAATACCGTTTTTTAATGATAAAGCTGGACAAGAATTAACACCTTTTTATGCTCAGCTAATAGAGGCTATTGAATTGATCGATAGAAACGGACCTATTCATTTACAATTTACAATTTCAAAAGAACACAGGAATTTATTTAAAGTGGCTGAAGAGGAATTTAGAGCAGCACAAAATTCAAAGGTTAATGAGTTTTTAAAAATAGAATATTCATTTCAAAACCGATTAACAGACACTCCTTATATTGATAATAATAATGCCTTGTATAGAAATAAAGATGGAGCTATTGATTTTAGGAAAGGGGGTCACGGAGCACTTTTAGAAAATTTAAATCTTTTGAAGACCGACTGTGTATGGATTAAAAACATTGACAACACTTTAATTGGGGAAAAGAATAAATCAAGTAAACGTTGGCAAAGAATTTTGGCAGGGAAGCTACTAAGTCTTCAAGAAAGATTATTTAAACATCTTCATTATTTGGTTACACAAAAAGAAAAATCAGAAATAGAGCCTATTGAAAGGTTCATTCGAGAACATTTTGATTCAGAATATAGTATAAAAGCAGATAGTAAATTAGAATACCAAGTTCTTTATGATTACCTCAATCGTCCGATAAGAGTTTGCGGAATGATTCCGAATAAGGGCGCAAAAGGAGGTGGCCCCTTTTGGAAAAAAGAATCACGAGGTAAGAGTCTACAAATCATTGAAGGGGTAGAATTAAATCATTCAATAAAAGAACATTTAACAGCAATTGAAGGTAGTACACATTTTAATCCAGTTATGATGGCCTGTGGGATTACTGATTTTAATGGAGAAAAATTTAATTTATATGACTTTAGGGACGAACATCGCTTTATGGTGAGCGATAAAACTTTGGAGAGTTTGAATATTAAAATTCTTGAATGGCCGGGACTTTGGAATGGTGGAATGGCACAATGGAACTCCTTATTTATAGAGCTTCCCTCCGACACTTTTCATCCCATAAAATCTGTTGCTGATTTAATTCTGTAAAACATATTTTTATATATATTTGCATCCAATCTCAAAGGGGTGCCGCAAGGCTGAGATCATACCCATTGAACCTGGGCAGGTAATGCTGCCAAGGGAATATAAATTTTAGTATAACTTTTTAACGAAGAATAATCACCCCTTTTATTCGAATAAATTTTATTTGAATGAAAACATTACGATTAATTTTTTTACTGATGGCTAGCTCAATTGGACTCCAAGGCCAAGTAAAGTCAAAAGGCAATTTAAAAAGTCAAGATTCTCTTTCCACTATAACATTAGAAGAAGTTCAATTAACAGGAATCCGAGCTAAAAATAACACGCCAGTGACTTTTACTAACGTGACTCAAAAAGATATTGCCTCAAGAAATTTAGGACAGGACATTCCGATTTTATTGAATTACTTACCTGCAGTAGTTACCACCAGTGATGCAGGAGGTGGAATTGGATATACTGGTATTCGTGTAAGAGGAAGTGATGCAACTAGAGTCAATGTGACACTGAACGGAATTCCTTATAATGATGCTGAATCACAAGGAACTTTTTGGGTTAATCTGCCTGATTTTGCTTCCTCTGTAGAGCAAATTCAGTTACAACGAGGGGTTGGAACATCTACCAATGGCTCTGCAGCCTTTGGAGCTAGCTTGAACGTTGAAACTGTCGGAGTACAACAAAAAGCATTTACTTCTTTGGCGAGTAGCATAGGAAGCTTTAATACCCTTAAAAATACATTCCAATTTTCCACCGGAATACTAAATAATAATTTTTCTTTTTCAGGAAGATTATCAAAAATTAATTCTGACGGTTATATTGATCGTGCAGCTTCTAATTTAGATGCCTACTTTTTTCAGGCTGCTTTTCAAGATGATAATACCTTAATCAAAGCTCTTATTTTTGGAGGTCATGAAATTACCTATCAGTCTTGGTACGGAGTGGATGCTCAAACCTTATTATCTAACCGAACCTATAATCCTGCAGGAGAAATTTATGATAATAATGGAAACCTTTCTGGCTTTTATGAAAATCAAGTTGATGACTACACTCAAGATCATTATCAATTTCATTGGGATGAAAAAATTAATTCTTTTTGGAGTGCTTCTCTTGGTTTAAATTATACTTACGGGCGAGGGTTTTATGAGGAATACAACGATCTCTGGTATGAACAAAACGTGAGTTATGGGGGGAATACATCTTTCAACTATTTACAGCTTGAGCCAATTAATGTTGGAGAAACTACAATAGGAAACACTGAAAATATAAGTCAAAAATGGTTGGATAACGATTATTATGTGATGACTTTAGGACTTAATTACCACACTATTCAAACAACAATAAACCTTGGAGGTCTTTACAGTAGATATATTGGAGATCATTTTGGAAATTTACTTTGGGGTCAAACGATTGGAAATACAGAGCCAAATCATCGTTTTTATGAAAGCCAAGGAATAAAAACTGAGGGGAGCTTTTTTGCTAAAGCTACACAAAAATTGACTTCAAAATGGACAGGCTTTTTAGATCTTCAGCTTCGATTGATAGATTACAAAGTTGATGGAACTGTTTCGGGACCACAAGATTTTACAGTAGATGATCAGTTTACTTTTTTTAATCCAAAAGCTGGACTTACCTATGATTTATCTCAACAGCAGAGTCTCTATTTTTCTTATGCCAAAGCACAGCGAGAACCCAACCGTACTGATTATGAAAACGGTAATCCAAAACCCGAAAAATTAAACGATTTTGAATTGGGATGGAGAATGAAAAAAGAAAAGACACAAGTACAAGCTAATCTATATTGGATGGAATATCAAGACCAGTTAGTATTAACAGGAGCTATTGATGAAGTAGGTGCGCCGATTCGTCAAAATGTAGGAGAAAGTCGACGTATTGGGCTTGAAGTTGATGCGACAATTCAACTGGCAGATCAATGGCTATGGAAACCTAATCTAGCGTTGAGTAGTAATCAAAACTTAGATTTTTATTTTAAAAGAGATGGAATACTTCAAAGCCTAGGAAAAACCCAGTTGGCCTATTCTCCCAATATTGTGGCAGGGAATGCGCTTATTTTTGCTCCCTCTACTCGCTTTCAGGTTGGCTTATTATCAAAATATGTTGGTAAACAATATATGGGGAATATTGACTCGAAAAACTCAACTTTGGCAGCCTATTTTGTTTCTGATATAAATGCTGTTTTTACCTGGCAACCAAATAGGTGGGTTAAAGAAATTCAGTGGTCAACGACCATAAATAATATTTTTAATTTTAAGTATGAGTCAAACGGCTTTTTTTATACCTATGATGATGATTTCTCCTCTCCAGGACAAATTACAACGATTGAAGGAGCAGGCTTTTATCCTCAAGCAGGGATAAATTTATTGACTGGATTGAGACTTACCTTTTAAAACGATAGGCAATAGAAAGGCGGAAAATAAATTTTCCAAAGTCACTTTCTGGAGTCACATTGATAAGCTGCTGACCGATTAAAATTAATTTGAGTTGGGAGTTGTATTCCAATCCCATCTCAATACCGTATCCGTAAGCAATAGGGGAGAGTTCATTATTAAAAAAAAGCCCTCTACTTTCATTGGAAGATTGATGTAATAGAAGATTGGGGTTGCTCCAAAAGTAAAGACTAGTATTTTGCAATGGATCTTCAGCGAGTAAACATTGATAAACCCATCCCACTCGACTATAATTATCAAAAAATGTACTACTTCTAAAACTTGGAAGGGGCTGTCCTTCTATCCATTTTGTTCCTATAGATATTCCAATTTTTGAACTGGAATTCTGTTTTTTTGAAAGTAGAAAGCTAGTGAAAAAGTTTCCGTTTACGGTTCCTCCGATAGGATTCATAACAAAGTCAAAAGTATTTAAGGCATCTATTTTATTTCCTTTCCAAAGGGTTTGAGTTCCATATATTGTAAAGGAAATATGAGCACCTTTTTTCCCATCGAAGCGCACTTTAAAAATCTCAGCACTAAGATCCAAATGCTGCAAACTACTAATGCCTATAATTCCTTGTCGAATAAAATGTACTCGTAAACTACTTTCTTTTCTTTTATCTTTGCTATAATCTAATTCTACCAATTGTGCTGAGCTTAGACTGCAGAGTAGTAAAAATGATACGAGCCAATTGAGATTATTTTTTAATTTAAACTTCTTTTTTTGAATCTTCATCCGATAAAAATGCTAATTGCTAACCCTTAAAATACCATTATAATTTTGAATTTGATAAAAAAGTAAGCCCTGTGGGGGGTTTAGGTTTTCACTTGGATTGAGCAATTGTCCTGTTGCTAAGCTGTATTGAAAATCTTCACAACTACAGTTTACCAAAACACCCTTTATGGCGAGCTTTGAACAGGTTTCAGGTAAATGATTAGGACAAGTAGCCTCCCAAGCCAAAAAAGAGGAACCATTTAAGTTAAAAATCAAAACGCCATTTACTCCTATATTTTCTATTAAATAACTTCCCCCCACAAAATTCAATTCATTGTATAAGGGGAGACTAAGATTGATTTCTCTTTGAAAGCGAACGTCTGCCAAATAAGGGTTTCTTTGCAGTTCTCTTTTCCCACAGCTTAAAAAGAGCAATAAGACTAATGTTATTCCAAATCTCAGAGACCAAATTGTTGTAATGACTTCCCGCAATTGTTTATATTTGTTATGAATCCACCACTAGGAGGATTTTTTGGTTATTATACAAAACGTAGAAAACATGAGTAAAGTATCTTATTATACAGAAGAAGGCTTAAAAAAACTACGCGCTGAGTTAAATCACCTAAAGGATATTGAGCGTCCCAAAGCTTCTCAGGCAATTGCTGAAGCCAGAGACAAAGGAGATTTAAGTGAAAATGCAGAATATGATGCAGCAAAAGAAGCGCAAGGTATGTTGGAAATGCACATTGCTAAAATGGAAAATGTTTTATCAAATGCACGTATTATAAATGAATCTGAGCTGGACTCATCTAAAGTATTAGTTCTCTCAACAGTTGAAGTGAAAAATAAAGCCAACGGAACTACTATTAAATATACTTTAGTTGCACAAAGTGAAGCTGATCTGAAGACAGGGAAAATTTCTGTAGATTCTCCAATTGGTAAAGGACTTCTTGGTAAAAAAGTAGGAGAGATTGCCATTATTTCTGTTCCCAATGGCAATATTGAATTGGAGGTTGTTTCCATTGCACGTTCCTAATGAAAACTCTTTTTTCTAAAATCATTTCAGGAGAAATTCCAAGCTATAAAGTGGCGGAAGATCAAAACTGTTATGCGTTTTTAGACATTCACCCCAATACTAAAGGGCATGTATTGTGTGTGCCAAAAGTAGCTATAGATAAAGTTTTTGACCTTCCTGAGGACACCTATAATCAGTTAATGTCTTTTTCAAGAAAAGTGGCTTTAGCAATTGGGCAAGCTATTGACTGTAAGCGAGTAGGGATGACTGTAATTGGTCTTGAAGTACCTCATGCACACGTTCATTTAATACCTTTGCAAAGCATGGAAGATGCTACTTTTCAAAAAAGAATACAACTAACTGTTGATGAAATGGAAGTCACAGCAAAAGCCATTGCCACTTATTTTAATTCACCGAAATAGCTCTAGACTATTTTGTTTAATAAAATTCTGAATTGAGTTCCTTTTCCAAGGACTGTTTTTACCACATTTATTTTTCCTTGATGAAAGTCAACAATAATTCGTCTTGCTAAGGAAAGTCCAAGCCCCCAACCTCTCGATTTGGTTGTAAATCCAGGGGCGAATATTTTAGAGGCAATTTCTTTAGGCATTCCCATTCCTGTATCTGAAATTAGAATTTCAACTTTATGGTCCATTTCATTAATTCTTAGACTTATGGTTCCCTTTCCTTTCATAGCGTCAATTCCATTTTTAATTAGGTTTTCTATAGTCCAACTAATTAATTGAGAATTAAAAGGAATTATAATTCCCTCTTCGGGTAGATCTAAATTAAAGTTAACATGCTCTGAACTTCTTTTTTGAAGATAGCCTACTGTATTATTAATAGTTTCAATCAGATCTGAAGGGGTTAGATCGGGAGTAGAGCCCACTTTAGAAAAACGGTCAGTGATAACTTTCAGCCGTTCAATATCTTTTTCAATTTCCAACACTGGATCAGACTTTTTTTGCTTCTCTTTCAATAAAGTAATCCAACCCATCATTGAGGTCAAGGGAGTTCCAATTTGATGAGCAGTTTCCTTTGCCATTGCAGCCCATAATCGATTTTGTTCTGCTATTTTTGCTGTTTTGAAGACAAAGTATAAAACTGTACCAAATAAAAAAATGATCAGCAAAAGAGCAAGGGGATAATACTGTAACTTTTTTAAAACTTCCGAGTCTCCATAATAAAGTTTTTGATTGATCATTAGAGTCCCCGTTTCGTCTTTGTGTTGAATTAAAATGGCGGAATTCTCTTTTTTTATTTGTGCTAAAATTTTATATAAAGCTGTTGAATCCTGTTTTTTCTTATCCCAGTTTACGTTTCTAATCTCTATGATTTTATCATTTTCATCAACTTGAATCATGGGATTGATTCCTGAGCGTTGAAGCACCTCAAAGTTTAGATTGCTAAAGCTTTGATTTTGAATGTATTCCTTCTGCGCCATAGCCCAAAGCTCCATCTTGGTTCTTTGCTCTTTGCTAAGGTTTTCGAATAACAGATTAGTATTCCATAAAATAAAAGCAACAATGATAAATGCAAAAAGATATCCGCTATTTTTTCGTTGATTTTTTAAGATGCGAAGCAACTTCATACAAAAGGATTACTAACGAATATACATGAATTTGATAAATTGATAGAACTTCAAGCCACGACCGAAAAAAGTTTTGTTATTTTTGTTTTATCACAAAAAAAAAACATGGAAGTAGCAGGAAAAATAAAATGGATTGATGAGACAAAAACCTACGGTACAAATGGTTTTCGTAAAAGAGAGGTTGTTGTTACCACAGAGGAACAATATCCTCAACATATTTTAGTTGAATTTGTCCAAGATAAGTGTGATTTAATGAATAATTTTCAAGTAGATCAAAACGTTAAAATTGGAATCAATTTAAGGGGACGTGAGTGGGTGAATCCACAGGGGGAAACAAAATACTTTAACTCTGTACAAGGATGGCGAATTGAAGCTAGTGAAGGAGCTTCTCCAACTGAAATGCCACCAATGCCACCACCTTCTGCTTTTGAGCCCGCTAAAGGCGATGCTAATGAAGTAGAAGACGACTTACCGTTTTAAATTTACTTCTTTATAACGAAAACAGTCTATCAGGTGGTCATTGACCATTCCTATTGCCTGCATGAAAGCGTAAATGACTTTAGGCCCAATAAACTTATATCCTTTTTGTCTTAGTTCTCTATTAATGGTCTTAGCTAAAGGTGATGTTGCAGGTATCTCTTTTAAACTTTTATATTTATTTATTATTGGTGATCCATCTAAAAAGTTCCATAAATAATCCGAAAAACTGCCGTACTTTTTTTGAATATTGAGAAATACTTGGGCATTATTGATCGTCGCACTTATTTTTGATTGATGCCTTATGATTCCAATATTGTTAAGTAGTTCATTCTCTTTTGAAGGCTTGTAGGAGGCAATTTTTTGATAATCAAATTGATCAAAGGCTTTTCTAAATTCCTCTCTTTTTCTTAAAATGGTAATCCAACTCAAACCCGATTGAAATGTTTCTAGAGTCAATAACTCAAATAAAACTTGATCTTCGAAAAGGGGAACTCCCCATTCAGTATCGTGATATTTTTCGTAAAGCACATCCCCTTTACACCAGGCACATTTAGATTTAATTTCCATGGATGAAAGGTATAAAAAAAGCACCCAATTGGGTGCTTTAATAGGATTGGGTATGGCTAATAAATTAAACTAGAGCCACTCGTGAAAAAGCTGACACAGTTGCATCACCAGCAGATTTTACATAAGCAGCAACAGAAACTTTGTTGTCTTTTATAAAATCTTGGTTAACTAAAGTATTGTCTTTAAAGAAACGCTTTATTTTTCCTTTAGCAATATTATCTAGCATTGCTTCTGGCTTTCCTTCTTGACGCAACTGTTCTTTTGCAATTTCAATTTCTTTTTCAATGACAGAGGCATCTACACCTTCTTCATTTAAAGCAATTGGATTCATCGCTGCGGCCTGCATTGCAACGTTCTTAGAGACTTCAGCAGCATTATCAATAACAGAAGATAAACCGACAAGAGTTGCAATTTTATTTCCCGCGTGTATGTATGATCCAACAAAAGGGGCTGTTAAAATTTTAAAATTACCGATTTCAATTTTTTCACCTATTACACCCGTTTGCTCAGTTAATTTTTCAGCTACAGTCATTCCTTGAAATTCAGAAGATAAAAAATCATCCAAAGAATCATAATTCATGGCTCGATCGGTAAGTGCAGTTGCTAATGACAAATAAGAATCATTTTTAGCAACAAAATCAGTCTCACAATTTAAGGAAACAATAACGCCTCGAGTGTTTTTATCATTCACTTTAGCTAGAACTGCTCCTTCAGAAGAATCTCTGTCGGCACGATTGGCAGCTACTTTTTGTCCTTTTTTTCGTAAACCTTCTACAGCTTTGTCAAAATCGCCTTCTGCTTCAACAAGTGCTTTTTTACAGTCCATCATCCCAGCTCCAGTGGCTTGGCGGAGTTTATTTACTTCAGATGCAGTAATTTTCACAGTTTTATTATTTTATAAATCGTTAGTCTTTATTTTTTTTCGTTTGACGCTTCAGCTTTTACTTCAGGATCTGCAATAGCTTTTTCAACAACTGGGGCAGCTTCTTCAGCAGCGATGGTTAATTCAGCTTTTTTAGCAGCAACCTCCATGTCTTTTGCGTCACTAGCGGCAGCTCCTTCTTTTTCGCTTTGACGTTCTTTAAGACCCTCAGCAAGTGCTTCAGTTACAAGACCTAAAATCTTGTCAATTGATTTTGAAGCATCATCATTTGAAGGAATTACAAAATCAACATCACGCGGATCAGAATTGGTATCCACCATAGCAAAAATTGGAATTTTCAATTTTTGGGCTTCTTTTACGGCAATGTGTTCGCGAGTAGTATCTACTATAAACAAAGCACCAGGAAGGCGAGTCATTTCTGTAATTGAGCCTAAGTTTTTTTCTAATTTAGCACGTTGACGGTCAACTTGTAAACGTTCTTTTTTTGAAAGCGTTTCAAAAGTACCATCTTTCTTCATACGATCAATAGCACTCATTTTCTTGACAGCCTTTCGAATGGTCACAAAGTTCGTAAGCATCCCACCAGGCCAACGCTCAGTGATATAGGGCATATTTACCGCTTTTGCTTTTTCAGCAACGATATCTTTTGCTTGTTTTTTTGTTGCAACAAACAGGATTTTACGTCCTGAAGCTGCTATCTTTTTTAAAGCTTCATTAGTTTCTCCAATCTTTGCAACAGTTTTGTAAAGGTTGATGATATGAATACCATTACGCTCCATATAGATATAAGGAGCCATGTTTGGATTCCATTTACGGGTTAAATGTCCGAAATGGACACCTGCATTTAGCAGGTCATTTACTTCTGGTTTTGCCATTGTGTTTTAGTTTACGTTCCTTTTGTATAGCAACAAGTATTTTAATACTTATTTAGATGCTAAACTAATATCCGCCTTGACGGTTCAAGCAACTGGTTAATTAATAAATAAATGAACTTTGTTTTGCACAAGGCAAAACGAGTACCAATTATCGTTTTGAGAATTGGAATTTTTTTCTTGCTTTCTTTTGACCGAACTTCTTACGTTCAACCATGCGTGGATCACGCGTCAATAAACCTTCTGGTTTTAATTCTGTGCGGTGTTCTTCATTAATTTGGCAAAGAGCTCTTGAAATTGCAAGACGAACAGCTTCAGCCTGACCATTTGATCCTCCACCCTTTACAGTTACTTTCAAATCATAATTTCCTTCAGTATTGGTTAACACAAAAGGTTGTTGGATTTTATATTGTAGAGTAGGGGTAGGGAAATAGGTTGTGTAATCTTTTTTGTTAACCGTGATCGAACCCTTTCCTTCGCTAACAAAAATTCGGGCTACAGAGGTTTTTCGACGGCCAATAGTATGAACAGTATCCATTATAAATATTCGTTTATGTTAACGGTTTTAGGGTTTTGTGCTTCTTGTTGGTGTTCTGCACCACTGAAAACACGTAAGTTTCTAAATAAATCAGCACCTAATTTGTTTTTAGGAAGCATTCCACGAACTGCATTTTCTACAAGACGAGTATCTTTTTTATTATGCAATTGAGTTGCATTAAGAATACGTTGCCCTCCAGGATAGCCAGTGTGACGGATATATTCTTTTTGTTCCCATTTATTTCCACTCAAAGTTACATTTGCTGCGTTAACGACAATAACATTGTCACCACAGTCAACATGAGGAGTGTAATTGGTTTTGTATTTACCACGTAAAAAATTAGCAATTATTGCGCAAACTCTCCCAAGAGGAAGGTTTTTCACATCTACCACAACCCACTCCTTATTGACAGTGTTAGCATTGGCAGAAATTGTTTTGTAACTTAATGTATTCACAATAGATAATTTAATCCGCTAAAAATTGCTTCAACGGGCTGCAAATGTACAATTATAAATTACTTTGGAAAAATTTTTTATTCTAATTTTCTGGCATATTAAAAAGAATCAATTTTTTTAATTAGTGAGCTTCTAGCCAATTGTTTCCAACACCAACGTCAACCACTAAAGGCACATTGATTTCAAAGGCATTTTCCATTTCACTTTTCACCATCTCCCTAAGGGCATTTACTTCTTCTTTTGGAACATCAAAGACAAGTTCATCATGAACCTGTAATAACATCTTAGACTTCCATTTTTCATTTTGTAAGCGATCTTGAATGGCAATCATTGCCAGTTTGATTATGTCGGCGGCACTACCTTGTATGGGAGCGTTTACAGCATTGCGTTCTGCAGCTCCTCGCACAATAGCATTTTGAGAGTTAATGTCTTTCAAATAGCGTCTTCTTCCTAAAACCGTTGAAACATATCCATGATCTCTAGCAAAATTAATTTGGTCTTGTATATATGCTCTTAATTTTGGATAGGTAGCGTAATAGGTTTCAATAAGCTCTTTTGACTCATTTCGATTTAGATTTGTTTGTTGACTCAACCCAAAAGCTGAAACACCATAAATTATTCCAAAATTTACAGTTTTGGCATTGCTTCGTTGCTCTCTAGTTACATCTTTTAAAGGGACATTAAAAACTTTAGCCGCGGTGGTACGATGGATGTCCTCATTATTTTGAAATGCAGAGAGCATTTCTTGATCACCACTGAGTGCAGCAATAATTCGTAATTCAATTTGAGAATAATCGGCAGCTAACAATAAATGATTATCATCACGTGGAATAAATGCTTTTCTAACCTGTTTTCCACGTTCCGTCCGGATGGGAATATTTTGAAGATTCGGATTATTACTACTCAAACGACCTGTTGATGCTACTGCTTGATTATAGACAGTATGAACCCTTCTGGTTTTCGAATCAATCTCATTTGGGAGAGCATCCACATAAGTATTTTGTAATTTTTGAAGAGACCTCCAATCTAAAATTTCTTTTATGATAGGATGGTCTTTTGCTAAATAAGATAAAACATCTTCTGCAGTTGAATATTGGCCTGTTTTAGTTTTCTTGGGCTTATCAATTAATTTTAATTTATCAAATAGGATAAGGCCTAATTGTTTCGGAGAAGCTAAATTAAAAGCTTCCCCGGCAACTTCAAAAATAGTGGCTTCTAATTTTTGAATATCCTCGGTTAAGGAAAAGGATAAAGACTTTAAAAAAGGGACATCTAAATTGATCCCTTCACATTCCATACTTGTTAAAACAGAAACCAGTGGAAGCTCTACTTTTTGATAAAGCTCTAATGTTTTCGCCGCAGTCATTTCTTCCTGAAAATGTTTTTTCAACTGAAGAGTAATATCAGCATCTTCAACTGCATATTCAGTTTGTTTTTCTAGAGGAACTTCTCGCATAGTCCCCTGGTTTTTCCCCTTTTTGCCAATAAGTTCGGTAATTGATTGTGCGGAATAGTTTAAATAGGTTTCAGCTAGGGTATCCATATTATGACGCATGTCAGGATTAATCAAATAATGCGCAATCATAGTGTCAAATAAGGGAGCATTTACTCGGACATCATAATTTCTAAGTACTTTAAGATCGTATTTGAGGTTGTGGCCAATTTTTTCAATTTCTGAATGCTCAAAAAAAGATTTAAAAGGCTCTAAAATTTCAAGGACTTCCGCTCTATTTTCTGGTAGTGCTAAATAATAACCCTTTCCTTTACTCCAAGAAAAGGCAATCCCGACTAATTCTGCTTCCAAGGCGTTTATTGATGTAGTTTCTGTATCAAAGCACACGCTCTTTTGTTGGAGTAACTTTTTTAGAAGTTTTTTAGCAGCAAGCTTGGAATTAACATATTGATACCAATGTTGAGTTGTTTTTTGACCTTTTCGATTGTCAATGCTACTATCGGTTATAGTTCCACTTCCTGGAGATGCAAAGAGGTCAAATTGCTGTCCTTTATTTGAAGGTTCAGAAGGTGTTTTCGCCACATCAGTTTCAGAGGGTTTAAAAAGTTTTTTAAAATTATCAGCCATACGACGGAATTCCAATTCTTCGAAAAGATCATTCACTGCTTTTTCGTCTGGACTAGTTAATTCATATGCTTCAGCTTGAAAAGTTACAGGGACATCTAATAGAATAGTGGCTAGTTTTTTTGATAAAAGACCTAATTCTTTATTGGCTTCAATTTTTTCTTTAAGCTTCCCTTTAATTTCATGAGTATTTTCTAAAAGCGACTCAATGCTGCCATATTCTTTCAAAAACTTTTTTGCGGTTTTATCTCCCACTCCCGGCAAACCAGGAATATTATCAACGGCGTCTCCCATCATTCCTAAATAATCAATCACTTGCTCGGGGCGTTCGATTTCAAACTTTGCTTGAACTTCGGGGATTCCCCAAATTTCAATTCCATTTCCCATTCTGGCTGGGCGATACATAAATATATTTTCTGAAACCAGTTGAGCAAAATCTTTATCGGGAGTTACCATAAAGACTTTAAAATCTTCTTTTTCAGCTTGTTTGGCGAGTGTTCCTATAATATCATCCGCCTCAAAGCCTATTTTTTCTATCACAGGAATATGCATTGCTTTTAAAATTTTCTGGATATAAGGCACTGCAATCTTTATAGCTTCTGGAGTTTGGTCTCTG
Source organism: Flavobacteria bacterium MS024-2A (assembly GCA_905181895.1). Classification (GTDB taxonomy): domain Bacteria; phylum Bacteroidota; class Bacteroidia; order Flavobacteriales; family Flavobacteriaceae; genus MS024-2A. Next base: position 13,983 of record CAJJAB010000046.1, read on the forward strand.
TTGGCTTTGTAGTCTGTATAAAGTTCATTTCGACTCGCAGACCCTCCTTTATCAAAACAAACGGCAAGATGGTCAGGCTTTTCTCTTTTAATTACATCTAATAATGAATTGGTAAATCCTAAAATTGCTGATGTGTCCATTCCTTTGGAGCTAATCCTTGGATTTTTAATAAATGCATAATATCCTCTAAAAATTAGAGCAAATGCATCTAAAAGAAAAAGGCGTTTTTGTTTACTCATAGGCTAAATATATAAAACACAATAACACTGCTAACATCATTGTATTTTATTTAATAACAGGCTAATTTTTTTTGAAATTTCTGTTTTTTCCAAGCCAAGTTCCTTATGTAAAACTTTTGTTTTTCCATGCGAAATAAATCGATCAGGAACTCCTTCTAGTTGAATAGGTATTTGATATCCTTCTTTTACAGTAAATTCAATGATTGCACTTCCTGCACCTCCTAAACAGGCTCCTTCTT
>CAJJAB010000047.1 GCA_905181895.1 Flavobacteria bacterium MS024-2A
AGAATACAACGGTTCTGTAATGACCTCATTTCCTCAATTATCTGAAACTGATATTGATAACATAATTTCTTATACTGACTTTACCCCACCAGCTCCTGTTATAGTTCCAGGCGCCCCTGTTGCAGTCGCAGAAACTTCTTCAGATATTAGCAATACACTAATATTAGTTGCTTTATCATTAGTGTTTTTAGTTCTTGTTATAATGTTGTTTTTGGTTCAAAAAACATTAATTCGTATTGCAGCAGCTAGTGGTGTTGACATAACACCTCCAGCAAAACCAAAAAGAACACCTATTTGGCTTGCGTTTGTTCAAAATCAATTTTTGATAATGGTTAGTGTAGTTTTACTTCTACTAAGTAGCGCTTATTTTGTTTATGGATTTTTTATGCAAGTTGGAGTTGACCAGGGATATATGCCTGTTCAGCCAATTCATTATTCGCACAAAATTCATGCGGGTGCAAATCAAATAGAATGTAAATATTGCCATTCCTCTGCACGCGTATCCAAACACTCAGGAATACCTTCTTTAAATGTATGTATGAATTGTCATATGAATATTGCTGAATACAATGGGGAAGAGGATTTAGAAAACGGATACACTAAAGATTTTTACACCAAAGAAATAAAAAAATTATACTCAGCTGTAGGTTGGGATGAAACTAATCAAGTGTATACCGGCGAAACTCAACCCGTTAAGTGGATCCGCATTCATAACTTACCTGATTTCGTATATTTTAACCATGCACAACATGTTGAGGTCGGTGAGATTGCATGTCAAAAATGTCACGGGCCTGTTGAGGAAATGGAAATTATGTATCAATATTCACCTTTAACAATGGGGTGGTGTATCAATTGTCATAGAGAAACAAACGTAAAAACTGAAAGTAATGAATATTACTCTAAAATTCATGAGTCGCTTTCTAAGAAATATGGAGTAGAAAAATTGACAGTTGCTCAAATGGGCGGTTTAGAATGTGGGAAATGTCACTATTAAAATGTGATTAAGAAAGATTTATGGCTTCAAATAAAACGTACTGGAAAAATATTGATCAACTTAACCCTGGTAATGAAGTGGTTAAAAAGTTGGAACAAAATGAATTTGTTTCCAAACTTCCAGAGGATTTTTTAACGGATGAAAAAACGTTAGAGGAAAGTAGTACTTCTCGTCGAGACTTTCTCAAATATGTTGGTTTTAGTACTGCTGCTGCAACTCTTGCAGCCTGTGAGGGCCCTGTAATTAAATCTGTTCCTTATGTATTACAACCCGAACAAATTAGACCAGGTGTGCCAAATTATTATGCAACAACAATTGCCGATGGTTTTGATTTTGGTAGTATTTTAATTAAAACCAGAGAAGGAAGACCAATTAAGGTAGAAAGTAATCCTGATGCACCCATTATGGGTTACGCTAATGCACGAGTACATGCTTCAGTTTTGTCCCTTTATGATAGATTGCGTCTTCAGGGGCCGGAGGCTAATGGAGAAGAGTTAAGCTGGGACAACTTATACTTGCAAACAGGAGCAATGTTAAAAGCTTTATCAGCTACAAATAAAGAAGTTGTATTAATGACTCCAACACTTGCTAGTCCAACGTCTCACAAAATTATCAATGATTTTGTTGCTGCATTTCCTAACGTAAAACATGTGATATATGACGCAATATCTTCAGATACTGCATTAAATGCTTATGAAAAACATTATGGTATTAGAGGTCTTGCAGATTACGACTTTTCAAAAGTTAAAGTTTTAGTTTCTATTGATGCTGATATATTAGGAGATTGGCAAGGAGGAGGTTTTGAGGGTGGTTATGCAAAATCGCGAATACCCAAAGGTGATAATGGTAAAGCAGAAATGTCATGGCATATTCAGTTCGAATCCAACATGTCATTGTCTGGAGCAAATGCAGACCATAGAGTACCATGTACACCAGCAGAACATAAAAATATTCTCGCTTATATTTATGACAGTATCAAGGGAAGTTCTCCTAGCTCCAATCTTTCACCTTCCTTAAAAAAGAATGCGGACAAAGCAGTAAATCGTTTAAAAGCAGCTGGTGTAAAAGGTGTTTTAGTTTCAGGCATTGAGGATGAAACTGCACAAAGTATAGTATTAGCAATTAATACATTACTAAAAAGTAAAGCATTTCAGCCCTTTAGTCCGAAGTTAATCCGTCAAGGAAATACAGCTTCTGTTCAAAAAGTATTTAAAGAAATTGAAAATGGAACAATAAAAGGACTTATTACTGTTGGCGTTAATCCAGTTTTTACTTATGCTAACGGATCTATTTTAGGAGAGGCTATTAAAAAGCTTGAATTTTCATTAGCCTTTGCCTCTAAAAAAGATGAAACTGCTAATTCGGCACAATTTATTGCAGCAACACCTCATTTTCTTGAGTCATGGGGAGATTATGAAATGAAAGCTGGGCACTTTGCCTTAGCTCAACCTACAATTCGTCCTTTATTTGACACCCAACAATTTCAGGATGTATTATTGAAATTGGCCGGTCAAAATGTAAAATATTATGATGTTATTAAGGCTTATTGGAAAGAGTCAGTTTTAGGCTCAAGCTCATGGAATACTGCCTTACACGACGGTTACTTCTCTAAAAAACTTTCTTTTCAAAATAGCATAGCTGATTTTTCAGGATTAAATGCTAATTCACTCCGTACTGCAACTTCTCCAGCGATGAGTTTAGTTTTATATACTAAAACAGGAATGGGAGACGGTCAGCAGGCTAACAATCCATGGTTACAAGAATTTCCTGATCCAATTACACGTGTTAGTTGGGATAATTATTTAACCCTTTCTATGTCCGATGCTAATGCTTTGGGCTTAAAAAATACAAATACTGCAAATGGTGCATTGAATGGAAGTTATGCCTCAATAACTGTTGGTGCTAAAACTCTCAAAGTTCCTGTGATTATTCAACCAGGTCAAGCGAATGGTACAGCTGGCTTATCATTTGGTTATGGGGCTCGAATGGGATTAAAGCCTGAGATGCAAACTGGAGTAAATGCTTATTCTGTTTATGAAGATTTTCAAAAAATGCAAGCTGTAGAAATCAAAGAAGTGGAGGGAGAACATGAGTTTGCCTGTGTACAGCTTCACAATACTCTAATGGGGCGTGGCGATATTATAAAAGAAACTACCCTAGAGGTTTTCAATACTAAAGATAAAAAGTATTGGAATGCAATGCCACAAGTATCTAAAAATCATATGGAATTTGATGTTACTTCACCTGAAGTCGATATGTGGCAAGAATTCGATAGAAGTATTGGACATCATTTCAATTTATCGATTGATTTAAATTCATGCACGGGTTGTGGAGCATGTGTTATTGCATGCCATGCAGAAAATAATGTTCCCGTTGTTGGAAAAGCGGAAGTTAGAAAGTCACGTGATATGCACTGGCTTCGGATTGACCGCTATTATTCTTCAGAATCAAGTTTTGAGGGTGACAATGATACAAAAGACGCAATTTCTGGAATTGGAGATTCACTCAGTACTTTTGGAGAAATGGAGCAGGCCTCCACAAATCCACAAGTGGCATTCCAACCCGTCATGTGCCAACATTGTAATCATGCGCCTTGTGAAACGGTATGTCCAGTAGCAGCAACTTCTCACGGAAGACAAGGGCAAAATCATATGGCATATAACCGTTGCGTAGGTACTCGTTATTGTGCAAATAATTGTCCTTATAAAGTTCGACGATTTAACTGGTTTCTTTACAACAAAAACGATGAGTTTGATTACCATATGAATAATGATTTAGGGCGTATGGTCTTAAATCCAGATGTGGTAGTTCGCTCACGTGGAGTAATGGAAAAATGTTCTTTTTGTATTCAAATGACTCAAAAAACTATTTTAGACGCAAAATTAGAAGGACAAGAAATTAAAGATGAAGCTTTCCAAACCGCTTGTTCTAATGCGTGTAATTCAGGAGCTATGGTGTTTGGCGATATAAATGACAAGGAAAGCGAAGTTTCAAAATTATTAGAAGACAAAAGAATGTATCATT
>CAJJAB010000048.1 GCA_905181895.1 Flavobacteria bacterium MS024-2A
ATTGATGAATTTGCAAAACGTCGAGAAATGATTATTGGTCTACTCATTAACATTCCTGGATTTAAAATGAACCAACCCCAAGGAGCTTTTTATGTTTTTCCGGATATTTCTTATTATTTTGGGAAAACGATTCAAGGAAAAACAATTTCCTCTGCATCTGATTTTTCGATGTTTCTTCTTGAAGAAGCAAACGTAGCCACAGTGACGGGTGAAGCATTTGGAAATAATGCTTGTATTCGAATTTCTTATGCAGCATCGGTTGAAGATATTCAAGAAGCTGTTAAACGAATTGCCAAATCATTGACATAAGTAATTTAATTAAAATATATCTAAAACCGCTTTACAGCGGTTTTTTTATTCTCCTGTTCACAAAACTGCAAACAAAATATAAGCGTACTTTAGCACAGTAATATTATTTATGACTTTCAAAGATCTAAAACTCGAGCCCCCGATTTTAAAAGCACTTGAAAAACAAGGCTATACTAAACCCACCCCAATCCAAGAACAAGCCATTCCGATTTTACTAAAAGGAAATGATTTACTGGGTGTAGCACAGACAGGTACAGGAAAAACAGCCGCTTTTGGAATACCAATTTTAAACCATCTCCTCAAAGAAAATAGTCTAGGACAAGGTAGAAGAAAAATAAAAGCCCTAGTGGTTACTCCTACTCGAGAATTAGCTATTCAAATTGGTGAAAATTTTACCGCTTACAGCCAGTTTACACACCTCCGAAATACAGTTATTTTTGGTGGTGTAAAACAATCCAAACAAGTAGACAGTTTAAAACAAGGAGTGGATATTTTAGTGGCAACACCCGGGCGTTTATTGGATTTAATAAATCAAGGATATATTGTGTTTAGCAATTTAAAATATGTTGTTTTGGATGAGGCAGACCAAATGCTAGACATGGGCTTTATCCACGATGTGAAAAAAATAATTGCTAAACTCCCTGCAAACCGACAGTCTCTTTTTTTCTCGGCAACAATGCCCAAAACTATAGTAGAACTCTCCCAAAGGATGCTTGGTGATTTCGAACGAGTTACCATAAAACCTGAGCAAGCTACTGCAGAAAAAGTAAAACAAGGAGTGTATTTTGTGAGTAAGAATAACAAACCTAACTTATTAATCCATTTGTTGATTGAAAGACCTAAAGACTCTGTTCTTGTTTTTTCAAGAACTAAACACGGAGCAAACAAAATTGTAAAAACATTAGATAAAGCGAAAATAAAATCTGCAGCCATTCATGGGAATAAATCACAAGCACAACGCCAAAAAGCTTTAGGTGAATTTAAAGATGGCTCCCTAAAAGTTTTAATTGCTACCGATATTGCGGCGCGCGGAATTGATGTAGATGACTTGGCATTGGTGATTAATTTCGACCTACCTAATGTCTCAGAAACATATGTACATCGTATTGGTCGAACGGGACGTGCGAGCGCTAGCGGAATTGCCCTTTCCTTTTGTATGGGTGATGAGCGCCCCTATCTTAAGGATATTGAGAAATTAATCAAGCAACAAGTTCCTCGTATGGGGGAACACCCTTTTATGGAAGGTGCCGATTTAGTTGACGGTTCTCTAAACAAGAAATCTCAAGGAAGGCCCAACAATCGAAATCGAACTGATGACAAAAATCGAGACAAAAACCGATATAGATACCAAAAATAAACATTTTATTGTTTTTGCTTAAAATAAAAAAAACGTTTTAAGTAATTTTTAGCCCTTAGACAATTTAAATTTGATATTACACACAGAGAATATTTTAGACTAAATTTAAAATCTTTGTGAAAAAATCAAAAGAATCCAAAAATACTTAAAAAGTGGCACAAGCTTCCCATAATAACAAATACATGAAAAATGGCGTGATTGTATTTTATTTTTTTCAGCGAATACAGCACAGCCCCTAACGTATAAAAAACACCTCCTAAAAAGAGAAGTTGTACTCCTTGAGCAGGAAATTTTTCGATCAAAGGATTGATTGCAAAAATAATTTGCCACCCCATAAGGACATACATAGCAGTAGAAAGTTTGTCAAATCTTCCCGTATAAAATAATTTTAAAACTATTCCTATCAGAGCAAAAGTCCAAGTAAAAGAAAAAATATACCATCCCAAAGACCCCTCTAGAATAATAAGAGTAAAAGGAGTATAGGTTCCTGCAATTAAAACATAGATAGCGGAATGGTCGAGAATATTTAATTTCCTTCTTCGTTTAGGCTCTTTGGTAGCATGATAAAAAGTAGAAGCAGCATACAATACAATCAGACTCATTCCATAAATGATTAGACTGCTGGACTTCCAAAAACTATCATAATCATAAGACTTAAAAATAAGAAATGGAAAGGCAATAAAACTCATGACTAATCCAAAAGAATGAGTTAAAATATTTAACTGCTCCTCTTTTTCGGAATATCGGGGATTTAAATCGTCACTCATATTTATAAAATTAAATGTGAATTTGCCGCTTTAATAAGTCATCATAATATAAAGCAAGGGTAGAATTATGCCACGGAATCACAACAAAAACCCCAACAATAAAAAACAACAAGCCCAAAATGTACCAAGGGATAAACCTCAAATTGAGTTCCAGTAATTCCATTTTATTGCCATCTGTGAGTTTCCAACTTTGCTCTAAAGCGGCTTGAAAAGAAATCTCGGGATCATCGGCAATAATATAATAGGTCATGGAGAAACCTAAAACTACTATGATCCCAGGTACTATTAGTAAAACTAGTCCTAAAAGGGTAAGCACTGTAATAATAGCATAGGAAAAAAGTATGGTGAGTAAAGGTTTAAATCCCTCGAATAAAAGTTCAAAACGAACTTCTTCACCTCTAACTAAATTCAAAAAGAAAAAACACATACCTAACTGGAGAGGTCCAGCCAATAAAAAACTTATCATTTCCCCGTAGCTATTGAGCTCAGCAGGAATTGCTACTACCAAACCATAGAATAAACAAACCCCAATAGATATAGCCAAATGGGGTTCTAACAAAGCTCTTCCCTTCTTCATTAATTGAAGTAAATCCATAATTGAATTTAGAGTTATTAGATTAAAAATAGTTTATGAATTGATAATCCTTTCTTGTTGGTTAATGGACTCTTGGTGAATCGCTTTAAATACGCGCAAAATAAATTCTTCAGACAAATTACGCTCTTGACCTTCTAAAATCATTTTACCTAAAATTTCATTCCAACGCTTGTTTTGTAATACAGCTACGTTGTTCTCTTTTTTGAGAGTACCAATTTCAACAGCTGTAATCATGCGCTTGCCTAGGGTATCTAAAAGTGTTTGATCTACCACATCAATCTGGGCTCTTAGATTATTTAAAGTGTGACGATAAGCTTCTTCATCGGTAGTTTTCTTTCGCACTTTCAAGTCTTTCATGATTTCAACCAAGCGCTCGGGAGTTACTTGCTGCGCTGCATCACTCCATGCATTATCAGGATCGCAGTGGGTTTCAATCATTAACCCATCAAAATTTAAGTCTAAAGCAGCTTGAGAAATATCAAAAATCAAATCTCTTTTACCTCCAATATGTGATGGATCACAAATCATCGGTAAATCTGGAAATTTATTTTTAACCTCAATAGCAATTTGCCATTCAGGAATATTACGATATTTTGTTTTTTCATAGGTAGAAAATCCACGATGGATTAAACCTAACTTTTTTATATTGGCAGTATATAAACGCTCAACACCACCAAGCCATAAAGCCAAGTCGGGATTTACTGGGTTTTTTACTAATACAATTTTATCTGTTCCTTCTAGAGCATCTGCAATTTCTTGCATGATAAAAGGACTTACTGTTGAACGTGCACCGATCCAAAGAATATCAACATCATTGTCCAAAGCTAACTTTACATGGTCTTTATTAGCGACCTCAGTTGCCGTTAATAAACCGGTTTCTTCTTTTACTTTTTTCAACCAACCGAGACCAATCGCTCCAACTCCTTCAAACATTCCTGGACGAGTTCTTGGCTTCCATATTCCCGCTCTGTAAACTGTTACATCTGTATCTTTCAATTCGTGAGCAATTTTCAATACTTGCTCTTCAGTTTCAGCGCTACAGGGTCCTCCAATTACTAAAGGATGATCTAACCCAAAATCGGTTAGCCATTGACGCATTTCTTTTTTATTTTTCATTATTTAAATTATTATTTGGTTGTATTTTTTTCATTGATTCCTGCCAAAATAGTTTTAATGGCGTTGGTGCTTTTCATTTGTTCAAAAAGTTGATCATAATCATCAGACATTAAAAGGCGTTCAAAATCTTCCAAATTGGTGATATATTCTCTTAAAACCTCTAATATATTTTCTTTATTCTGTTTAAAAATTGGTGTCCACATATCTGGTGAACTTTTTGCAAGACGAACTGTAGAGGCAAATCCGCTGCCAGCCATATCAAAAATTGCCCGTTCATCTTTTTCTTTTTCCATCACGGTTTTCCCTAACATAAAAGAAGAAATATGAGAAATATGAGAAACATAAGCAATGTGTTTATCATGAGCTTCTGCATCCATTTCGTGAAGCTTCATGTTCATGTTTCGAAACCAATGAACAGCCCATTCTAGTAGATCCGGTCGGGTTTTATTGGTCTCACATAAAATTTGTGTTTGATCTACAAATAGTTCTGCAAAGGCTGCCGAAGGACCAGAAAATTCAGTACCTGCAATAGGGTGCGTTGCTAGAAATTGATTCCGCTTGGGATGTAATTCAAATTTTTTACAAATAGCTGCTTTGGTTGAACCAACATCCATTAGTAAGGCATTGTCATTTATTTGATCTAAAATTGAAATCCCTATGCCAAGCGAGGCATCCACTGGGATTGCCAAAACTATGATATCCATCATAGCGTAATCCTGGACTTCAAGGGAGTAATCTAAAATTCCTAGTTGCAAGGCCTCTGTCAAATTTTCTGGATTGTAATCTTGACCATAAAGACTCACCCCATTAATATATTTCTTTGCTGCTAAAGCAAAAGAGCCACCGATTAAGCCTAAACCTATAATTCCTATTTTCATTACCCTAAACGATTTATTGCATCTTCAATAGTTGCTTCTGGAACGCACAAGGAAAAACGGATGAATCCTTCGCCTTGACTTCCAAAAATAGTACCTGGTGTTATAAAAATATGATGCTCATGTAAAATCTTGTCAATAAATGTTTCAGAATCTATTGTCCTTTCTGGTAATTTTGCCCAAACAAACAATCCAACACTTTTAGAGTCATATTGAGTTTCCAATTTAGTTGCTAAAATCTTAATCAAATTTTTTCGCTTTTGATATACCCTATTTAGGCCCTCAAACCAGGATTGGTCTACATTTAAAGCATTAATCGCTCCCTGTTGAATACCATAAAACATTCCAGAGTCCATATTACTTTTTACCTTTAAAACAGCCTGAATGATTTCTGCATTGCCACTTAGCATCCCCACGCGCCAGCCAGCCATATTAAATGATTTACTTAAAGAATTTAATTCGACAGCAACCTCCTTAGCCCCTGGTCTTGATAAAATGCTTTGGGGATTTTGGGTTAATACAAAACTATATGGATTATCATTTACTAATAAAATATTTTTCCTTTTTGCCCAAGCAATTAAACGATCAAAAGTTTCTACTTTTACATCAGCTCCAGTAGGCATGTGGGGATAATTAACCCACATAATTTTTACCCGTGAAGTATCTGTAACTTCTAAAGCTTCAAAGTTAGGTTGCCAGTCATTATCAGCAGATAATTCATAATAAATAGGTTCTGCTTGCATCAACTTGGTGACTGAAGTATAGGTGGGATAGCCAGGATTAGGTAGTAATACCTGATCGTCTTTATTCAAAAAAGCCATAGAAATATGCATAATTCCCTCTTTAGAGCCCATCAAAGGGAGTACCTCTGTATTTGAATCTAAAGTAACTTGGTAATGAGTTTGATAAAAGTTAGTAATCGCAGAACGTAATTCTGGCAAGCCTTGATAGGCCTGATACATGTTTGCTTTTGGGTGGTCCATCGCTTTTGACAAGGCCTTTATCACATCTGAATGCGGGGCTAAATCAGGACTACCAATACCCATATTAATTACAGGATGTCCCGCCTTAATCATCATTGCTACTTCTCGTAACTTACGCGAAAAATAGTACTCCTGAACACTCAGTAAACGGTTTGCAGTTTCAATCATGATGTATGTTGGGCATATTCGCCTAAAATTTTAAATTGTGAAGCCATAATTTTAATAAGCTTTCGCGCTTTGTCATAAAATTTAAATTCATCAAAAGTTACATCCACGAAAAAAGCATATTCCCCAGGTGTTTCAATAACGGGTAAGGATTGGATTTTAGTGAGGTTGAGTTGACAATCACTCATCACATTTAATACTGCAGCCAGACTTCCCCGCTGATGATCCAAAGTAAATTTTATAGCAGCTTTATTTATTTTTTTTTGATCTACCAAGGTTCCTTTTTTCTGGATAATCACAAAACGAGTAACATTATTTTTAATTGTCTGGATGGAAGGTGCTAAAATATCTAAATTGTAAAGTCCTGCGGCTTCCTCACTCGCTATGGCAGCAATTCCTTGAATAGTGTCATCAGAAATACGTCGAGCTTCATCAGCTGTGTCTTCAGCTTCTACCATGCGAATATAAGGATGTGCTTTAAAAAAATCTTTACATTGAAGTAATGCCATAGGGTGTGAATATACTTCATTAATATCAACCAAACTTTGACCTGGCAATGCCATCAAATTGTGGTGAATACTGAGAGAATACTCCCCCACAATCTGCAACTCATTTTGATCAATTAAAGCATAATTTGGTATAATAGATCCGGCAATGGAGTTTTCTATCGCCATTACTGCTTGATCAGCGGAATCATTTAAAAGTGCTTTGACTGAGACATCAAAAGTTTCACACTCCAATAATGATATTTGATGACTATAATAGCTTTTTGCAACCGCATGATGAAAAGATCCTTTAATCCCTTGAATAGCTACGTTAATATTTTTTTCCATTTGTTCCAAAAAAAAAGTCCCGATAAATCAGGACTTTTTGTGCTTGTATATTATATTTCAAATACTACAAAGTCCTAACTTCTCCTGAGTAGAAGTAATAGAAGTTATTGCAGTAAGAAAGTTTTATGTTCATAAACTAATATAAATCTTAACAAAAGTAACATAGGTTTTGTCAAAAACAAACTTTTATTAATTTTTTTGCTCAATATTATTTAATTTGTACTAAATAATTGAATTCTCCAACATCATTAACTTTACTTAAAAAAGTATATTGAATTTTATTTCAAAAATAATCAAATGCATACTTTGCCTCATTATTGATATACTAAGCATGTCAACAATAACTTTTTTTGGGGTATTCTAACAATCTCCTCTTTTTTAATTTTAATCTTTTAATACTTGAATCAAGTATATGAAAAAACAATACTACTATTATTTAACACTCCTAAACTTAGGAACGTTATGTATCAGTACCTCTGGCCCTCTTGGTCGTTTCATACCATTGCCTCCTCCATTGATAATCTGGTTTAGAGCCTTTATAGCGTTTCTTTTTTTAGGAGTGTATTGTTTTTGTAGAAAAGAGGATATAAAAAAGGGGTTTTTAAAAAATACAAATACGATGATTTTTAGCGGTACTTTACTCACTCTTCATTGGGTAACATATTTTTTTGCTTTACAATGGAGTGGAGTTGCTGTTGGAATGCTGTCTTTGTTTACTTTTCCGATTATTACCGTTTTCCTTGAACCATTTTTCTTTAAAACAAAACTCTATCCAATCCATTTATTATTTGGAGTGCTCATTTTTATTGGAATTTATATGTTAATCCCTGCATTTGATTTTGAAAACGAACAAACCAAGGGACTCATTATGGGAATTTTATCAGCTATAGCCTATTCACTTCGAAACTTAATAATTAAAAAGCGAATTCAAAAAATAAATG
>CAJJAB010000049.1 GCA_905181895.1 Flavobacteria bacterium MS024-2A
TAGTGGGCGGATTGGCTTCTGGCGTTCCTGGTACGATAGCGGGTTTGTACGAGATACATCAAAAATTCGGGAGCATTCCATGGGCTGAATTAGTTCAACCTGCCATAGAATTAGCTCGAAATGGATATTTGGTAACAGAAAAACAAAGGGAAAGTTTTAATAGTAACAAAGAGGATTTTATTAAAGTAAATGGAGTGAGAACATTTTATGCTCAAGGATTTAAAGCGGGAGGACGAGTAAAAAATAGAGCTCTCGCAGTTACTCTTGAACATATAGCCAAAAAGGGTAAGAGAGGATTTTATGAAGGTCCTGTTGCTGACGCGCTTGTAGAAAGAGTTCTAAATACTGGAGGAATCATAACGCATGAGGATTTATTGAGTTATAATCCAGTATGGAGAGAACCTGTAAATTTCAGATATAAGGATTTGAGTATTTACACAATGGCTCCGCCTTCAAGTGGTGGAATTTGTTTAGGTCAAATAATGAAAATGATTGAGCCTTATGATATTAGTCAATATAAGCATAATTCAATTGAAGCAATTCAAGTTTTAGTAGAAGCTGAAAGACGTTCTTACGCCGATAGAAGCTTATATTTAGGAGATTCCGATTTTATCAACATACCTCAGGATAGCCTTTTAGATCTTTATTATTTAAGCCAAAGAATGAGTTCGTTTAGTTTTGAAAAAGCGACTAAATCAACCGACATTTCTCCTGGAACTATTGTCTGGGATGAAAGTGAAGAAACCACCCACTATTCAATTGTGGATCCAATGGGAAATGCAGTGGCAGTAACAACAACTTTAAATGGAAGTTATGGCTCTAAAGTTTTTGTTGAAAAAGGAGGCTATTTTTTAAATAATGAAATGGATGATTTTAGTAGTAAACCAGGAGTACCAAATATGTTTGGATTAGTTGGCGGTAAAGCTAATGCAATTGCACCACAAAAACGAATGCTAAGCGCCATGACTCCAACAATTGTTGAACGTAATGGAAAACTAGTAATGGTAGTTGGAACTCCAGGGGGATCTACAATCATCACCTCTGTTCTACAGACTCTTTTAAACGTATTTGAATTTGATATGGATATTCAGACTGCAGTTAGCTCTCCTCGATTTCATCATCAATGGTTACCAGATAATATTGTTTTTGAACCTAACTTTTTTAGTCAAACATTAGTTGATTCATTAATAATTAAAGGATATGATATTAAAGAAGAATATTCGAAAATTATAGGACGCGTAGATGCGATATTAATTTCTAAAGACAATATAATATCAACAGGTGCTGATCCTAGAGGAGACGATACAGCTGTTCACCTTTATTAAATAAATCTAGATAGACATTAAGAATCCTTTATAAATCTTATTTTTGTCAGCTATACTAATGAAAAAGAAAGATAACAACATTCACATTGAAGGAGCTAGGGTTCATAATCTAAAGAATCTAAATGTTTCAATACCACGAGATAAATTAGTTGTGATTACTGGACTATCGGGAAGCGGAAAATCTTCTCTGGCATTTGACACTATTTATGCAGAAGGTCAAAGACGTTATATGGAAACTTTTTCTGCCTATGTAAGGCAGTTTTTGGGTTCTATGGAACGACCCGATGTTGATAAGATAGATGGTCTTTCTCCTGTTATTGCAATTGAGCAAAAAACAACTTCAAAAAGTCCTCGATCCACAGTTGGAACAATCACTGAATTGTATGATTATATAAGACTATTATATGCAAGAATCGGTACAGCCTTCAGTTATGTTTCTCTGAAAAAAATGGTTAGTTACACTGATAATCAAATTCAAAACCTGATTATTGAAGATTATTTAGATAAAAAAATCATGCTGCTTGCACCGATTGTTAAATCAAGAAAAGGACATTATAGAGAACTTTTTGACTCATTGTCTCGTCAAGGGTTTTCTCGAGTTTGTGTTGATGGTACTGTAGAAGATTTGAAACCAGGAATGAAAGTTGACAGATATAAGACACATGATATCGAATTGGTTATTGATAGATTTATTGTTAAAAATGATGAAGATTTTATAAAGCGTCTCAATGAATCTCTTTTGACTGCAATGCATTATGGAGATGACGTTTTGATGACCATGGATATGGAAAACAAAACAACACGATACTTTAGTAGAAACTTAATGTGTGATACTTCAGGAATTTCCTATCCTAAACCCGAACCAAATTCTTTTTCTTTTAACTCTCCAAAAGGTATGTGCCCTGACTGTAAAGGTTTAGGGGTTCAACATAAAGTGAATTTGAGGAAAATCATTCCTGATGATGGTATGTCAATTATACAAGGAGGTATTAGCCCTTTAGGAACTAAGAAAAATAATTGGACTTATCGTCAAATTGAGACAATTGCTAAATGTTATAATTTTTCTTTATCGGACCCTATTTCTAAAATACCTTCTAAGGCAATGGCTATAATTTTGAAGGGAAGTCAAGAGAAATTTGAAATTCCTTCAACTGCTTTAGGAATTACTCGAACCTATAAAATCGATTTTGAAGGATTAGAGAACTATATAGAATCTTCTTATGAGGAAGCAGCTACAGCAAGTATTAAGCGATGGGCATCAAGTTATATGGATAGTTATAATTGTGCAAGTTGTGATGGTTCACGACTTAAAAAAGAAGCGCTTCATTTCAAACTATCAAATAAATCTATTGCAGATATTGTTGCGATGGATTTAAAAGATTTGTTTGCATGGATGAAAAATCTCTCCAAAAATCTTTCCGCAAACGAAAATAAAATTGCTTCTGAAATCATTAAAGAAATTTTATCCCGTTTACAGTTTCTACTTAATGTTGGGTTAGAATATTTACAATTAAATCGCTCATCTAAATCTCTTTCTGGAGGAGAGGCACAGCGAATTCGTTTAGCTACTCAGATTGGTTCTCAATTAGTAGGTGTACTTTATATCCTTGATGAACCTAGTATTGGATTACATCAAAGGGATAATGATCGTTTGATTGATTCTCTTATAGCTTTAAGAGATTTGGGAAATTCCGTTATTGTTGTGGAGCATGATAAAGAGATGATGTTGCGATCAGACTATTTAATTGATATGGGGCCTTTTGCCGGTAAGAACGGAGGAGAAATTATCTCCCAAGGAACACCAAAATTTATTTTAGAAGAAAACACTCTTACTGCTAATTATTTAAGCGGTGCACTGGAAATTAAGATTCCGGCTACAAGAAGAAAAGGAAATGGAACAAAATTGACTCTTTCGGGATGTTCAGGTAATAATTTAAAAAATATAACAGTCGACTTCCCATTAGGCATTATGATTGGTGTTACTGGAGTTTCGGGTAGTGGAAAATCTACATTAGTTAATGAGACACTTTATCCTATTTTAAATGCTCATATTTTTAATGGTGTTAAAGTTCCACTTAAGTATGAGAAAATTTCTGGTTTGGAGTTTCTTGACAAGGTGGTTGACATTAACCAAAGTCCAATTGGACGAACTCCTCGAAGTAATCCAGCTACTTATTGCGGAGTTTTTAGTGAAATAAGAACTTTATTTACTCTCACTCCGGAAGCACAAATTCGTGGTTATAAACCCGGTCGATTTAGTTTTAATGTGATTGGAGGTAGATGTGAAACCTGTCAAGGTGGTGGAATGAAAGTCATAGAAATGAATTTTCTTCCTGATGTTTATGTTGAATGCGAAACATGCCAAGCTAAACGTTTTAACCGTGAAACACTTGAAATTCGTTATAAAGGTAAATCTATTTCAGATGTTTTAAACATGTCCATAAATGAAGCTTGTGCTTTTTTTGAATCTATACCTAAGATTTATAGAAAACTAAAAATGATTAAAGATGTTGGTCTCGGTTATATCACTTTAGGACAATCCTCTACTACCCTTTCTGGCGGAGAAGCACAACGAATTAAACTTGCAAGTGAATTGTCTAAGAAAGATACTGGAAACACTCTCTATATTTTAGATGAACCCACTACCGGACTTCACTTTGAAGATATTCGTGTGCTTCTTGAAGTTTTGACAATTTTAGTTGAAAAAGGGAATACTGTATTGATTATTGAGCACAATCTGGATGTTATTAAACAAGTTGATTATATTATTGACATTGGTCTTGAAGGTGGACGATATGGAGGAGAACTAATTTGTCAGGGAACACCTGAAGAGATAATCAAACATAAAAAAAGTTACACAGCAAAATTTTTAAATAATGAATTTAACTCTCAACTGACAAAGAATTTAGCATGAAAGTATTTAACAACCCTAATAAAATAAAAACGAATACATCATGGGCTTTATTGAAAATCATGAGACAATTTGGTGAAGTTTTTTTTAGTAGAGATAATTTTAAGTTTAATTTTTAATGGGCAACTCTTCTGCTTTTTGTTTTAATAAACACATATGGATAGCCTTATTGCTATTTTCATCTTGTTTAATAGCACAAAAAACAAAATATAAAATTAATGCTTTGTTAAATACCGAAACAAAGTTAATAGAAGTTGAACAAGAGATACTATTCACCAATCCAGATACAGAAAAGCTTAATGTCCTTTATCTTCAAGACTGGGTAAACGCATATAAAGATACTCAAACCCCTTTGGCAATTCGATTTGCTGAAGATTTTAACAGGAGCTTTTACACCTCTTTAAAAAGCAAGAGAGGGTTTACTACTTTAGACACACTTCATAATCAGACCTTATCTTTAAATTGGGAAAGATTAGTTGATCAGCCAGATATAATTAAAGTTCTTCTTCCTCAATATCTTTCTCCAGGTGAAACTACTACCCTAACAATCAACTACACTATCAAAATACCGGATAGTAAATTTACAGGAATGGGAATTAACGATGCTGGGAGGGTGTATTTAAATCACTGGAATATTGTTGTTGCTCCTTTTGTAAATGGATTTTGGCAACTTCAAAGTAATTTAAATCTTGGAGATTATAGTGGGCAAGCTTCTGATTATGAGATTACTTGGTATTATCCCAAAAAGTACTACTTAATAAGTAATTTGATTGAAACGAAAAATGAAAAATCGGATGAATTAAAAATAGCTTATTTCAATGACTCAAATCGCATTCAAGCAGATTTTATTTTTGAAACTTCCAATAAATTCCTGACAATTTCTCTAGAAAATGGAAAGCAATTAGTTACTGATCTTCTTCCACCTGACTCTACCAAAGTTAACTTAAAAGCTACTATTGAAAAGGTTATTCAATATGCAGACACGCTTTTAACACCCTTTCCTAACGAGAAAATTTTAATTTTAAAATCAAGTTATGATAAAAATCCATTTTATGGACTGAGTCAATTGCAGACTGAAGTCAAAATCTCTAAGAACAAAAAAATAAATTTAAAGTTTTTTTCGGACACTTTTTTTTATGAAATAAAGATACTAAAAGCTTATTTCGGAAGATATATTAATCAAACATTAGCAATAGATAAACGTAAAAATCACTGGATTATTGGAGGACTTCATACCTATTCGATGATAAAGTATATTAATGATTTTTATCCAGAACAAAAATTTTTAGGTAAGATCGCTGAGTTTAAAATTTTAAATCAAACACTTTTAAAAAATTACAGTATAGCTAAATTGGGATTTAATGATGCTTATGAGTTTATTTATGAGTTTGCGGAGAATTCTAATATTCATCAAATAGACATGCAATCTAAAGATAAACTTTCAAAATTTAATGAGAAGATAGCGAGTCCAAATCACGTAGGTGTTGGCCTTCGCTATATAGAGTCCTACCAAAACAGTGAATGGCTTCTAAAGTCACTAAAACTCTATTTGTCAGCAAAAGGGGAATTAGACTTTGAGTCTCTTTTAAGAAGCGAGGGTGACGATTTAGATTGGTTTTTTGATTTTTATTTAAAAGAAAGAAAGTCATTTGATCTAAAGGTTAGAGAACTTCAGAAAACAGTTGATTCGATAAGCTTCAAGGTCATAAGCAGAGATCAAAGGGCGTTGCCGGCATTAATTGGATTAGTGAAAGACAATAAAATTATAAAACAAGAATGGGTAAAGCTAAATTCACAAGATACTGTTATTAAATGGGGTCGATCAGAAGCTGACTATATAGCGATCAATCCTAATGTCAATTTCCCAGAGAATAATAAAGCTAATAATTGGAAGTCGCTTAAAAGCCCGATAGGAATAAAACCAATTAAATTTACCTTAATTAAAGACTCAGAAGATCTTCAAAAGGAACAAGTTTTTTTTCATCCAGTATTCGATTTTAACGCCTATGATGGGATAACTTCTGGTATTCGTTTTTACAACAGCAGAATAAAAAACAGACCTTTTGAGTTTGATTTTCATCCTCAATATAGTTTCATTGAAAAAAGTGTTGTCGGTTTTTTTAAAGCTGATTATAAATTATTTAAAGCGGACAGTAGAAATTATCTAACGCGCTTCAGGGTATCTGGAAGTAGTTTTCATTATGATTCAAATTATCGTTATACCGTATTAATTCCCTCTATAGGATGGTCGTTTAGACCTGATAATATAAGAGACAATAAAAGACAAATTCTTCAGATAATTTGGTACAATGTATTTAGAGACAAATCACCTAATGTTATTGTAACTCCGGATTATAGTATTTTGAATTTGAGACACGTTTTTGTTAGAAATAATACTATTGACTATTTGAGTACAGGAACTAATATTGAATTATCTAATTCCTTTACTAAAATCCAATTTACGGGCGAAGCCCGAAAACTCTTTCCTAGCGGGAGGCAATTAAGTGGACGTATATTTTTCGGAAAGTTTTTTTCACACAATTCCCTTGACACTCAATTTTTTGATTTTAATTTAAACCGCCCTTCAGATTATCTTTTTAGATATGGTTATTTGGGTCGATCAGAAACGACAGGTGTATATAGTCAACAGTTTATTCCTGCAGAAGGAGGTTTTAAAGCAAAATTTGATGAATCAACTGCAAACGACTACATGATATCTTTAAACGCTTCAGTGGGTGTCTGGAAATGGTTAGAGGTATATAGTGACGTGGGAATATTAAAGAATCAAGGAAGAGATGCCAAGATCTACTATGATTCTGGAATTAAGTTAAATTTAACTCCTGATTATTTAGAAATTTATCTTCCTGTATTTTCATCCAATGGCTTTGAAATAACCCAGCCTAAATTTGCTACAAAAATTCGTTTCATTTTAGATCCCGGATTTAAAACTCTAACTAGCTTGTTTACTCGAAAGTGGTTTTAAGTTAGTAACTTATAAAACGCTTTTATATAGCGATTTAATACCCACTATATTTTTTTGTATTTTTACAATTCTAGATGAATATCCAAACCCAAAAAGAAGATCTTAAAATAAGCTTTGAAACCTTTAAAAATCAGGTTTTAGATGATTACAAGCTTGCCGTTTTAAGTAGAGAATGCAGCTATCTAGGAAGACGAGAAGTCTTTTCAGGAAAAGGTAAATTTGGAATCTTTGGTGATGGAAAAGAATTACCTCAACTTGCGCTCAACCATTATTTTAAAAATGGGGATTTCAGATCGGGTTATTATCGAGATCAAACCCTTCTGTTTGCCCAGGGACTATTGACAGTTGAAAATGTTTTTGCAGCATTATATGCTGATCTGGATCTTGAACGCGAACCTATGTCTGGAGGGCGCCAAATGGGAGGTCATTTTGTTACTTCTAGTAGAGATGTTGATGGTAATTGGAAAAACCTTCTAGACCAAAAAAATCATAGTGGAGATGTTTCTCCTACAGGATCTCAAATGCCACGACTTTTAGGTTTGGCTCAGGCATCTAAAATATATAGAAATCACAAAACTCATAATGATAAGTTGTTTTCCAATAAGGGAAATGAGATTGCTTGGGGAACTATAGGAAATGCCTCTACTAGCGAAGGGATGTTTTTCGAGACTCTTAATGCTGCTGGTGTACTCCAAGTTCCAATGATAATTAGCGTTTGGGATGACGACTACGGGATTTCAGTCTCAAATAAAGACCAGACAGTTAAAGAAAGTATTTCAGAAGCTTTAAAAGGATTTCAAAGAACTGAAGATGCTCCAGGTTTTGAAATTATCCAAGTTAAAGGTTGGGATTATCTTGCTTTGATAGAAGCCTATGCATTTGCTTCCAAAATTGCTAGAGAGGAACATGTACCTGTATTAGTTCACGTTATTGAATTAACTCAACCTCTAGGTCACTCTACTTCAGGATCTCATGAACGTTATAAGTCCAAAAAACGTCTTGCTTGGGAAAAGGAATACGATTGTAATGATAAAATGCGATCCTGGATTATTAAAGAGGGTTTTGCGTCTGAGGAAGTATTATTTCAAATAGAGAAAGAAGCTAAGAAAAAAGTTCGAAATGCGAGAAGATCTGCATGGGAGAATTATATAACTCCTATCTTAAATGAAAAAGAAAATTTATTAAAATATTATGAAGTCTTAAAAAAAACAACTCATAATGATACTCAAATTCAGGTTATTTTTTCAAAATTAGAAGAGGTTTTGGATTTAGGCTACAAGGATATTATTTCAGCTGGGCGTCAAATAAAACAAGTGTTGACTAAATATCCTGACCAAGATACTAGTGTTTTTAACTCATGGTTGAATCAGCTGACGAGGAATATAAGTAAAAAAATATCCTCTAATTTATATACAGCTTCAAAGGAAGATCTTATTTCTTTTAAGCCTATTGCTCCTATTTATATGGAAGGTTCTAAACCTGTTGATGGTCGAATAATAATCAGAGATAATTTTGAAGCCCTACTTAAAAAAGTAGATAACCTTCTAATATTTGGCGAGGATGTAGGTAAAATTGGTGATGTAAATCAAGGTTTAGAGGGATTGCAAAATAAGTTTGGTGAATTACGTGTTGCTGATACTGGAATTCGAGAGACTTCAATAATTGGACAAGGAATTGGAATGGCTCTTCGTGGATTACGACCAATTGCTGAAATACAATATTTAGACTATATCTTGTATTGTATTCAAATTCTAAGTGATGATTTGGCAAGTATGAATTACCGTACTGTAGGTCAGCAAATTGCACCCTTAATCATTCGAACACGAGGACACCGTTTAGAAGGTATATGGCATTCTGGGTCTCCGATGGGTGGAATGATTCATTTACTTAGAGGAATGCACATTTTAGTTCCAAGAAATATGGTTCAAGCAGCTGGTTTTTATAATACGTTAATGCAAATTGAACAGCCTGCAATTGTTATTGAGTGTTTAAACGGTTATCGCTTAAAGGAACAAAGCCCTTCTAATCTGGGTGAATTCACTTTACTTTTAGGTAAAATAGAAGTTCTCACCAAAGGAAATGATCTAACAGTACTCTCTTACGGATCTACACTAAGAATTGTTGAGGATGCTGCTAAAAGATTACATCAGATCGGAATTTCACTTGAAGTCATTGATGTTCAAAGTTTAATTCCTTTTGACTTAAAAGAAGAAATACGATCAAGTGTTGCCAAGACAAATAGACTACTTATAGTTGATGAAGATGTTCCCGGTGGAGCATCTTCATATATTCTTCAACAAGTTATTGAAAAACAAGCTGTGTTTTCTCTGCTTGATAGTGCTCCAAAATTACTGTCGGCTAAAGCACATCGCCCTGCTTATGGAGGTGATGGAGATTATTTTTCCAAACCTTCTGAAGATGATGTTTTTGAAGCTGTTTATGAAATGATGCATGAGGTAAATCCAACAGACTTTCCTATTCATTAATTACAGTGTAAATAATTTTAAGAGCAACTCCTCCATGATTTTTTGAGTACTTGTGTTTAAGCCTTTTATTCCTTTACTTTTTAAATCAGCATCCAATACACAACTCATCGCCTCCGTGAGCTGTTTCATCGAAAACCGTGCCGCCGCAACTTGATAATCTTTTATAAAAAAAGGATTAACACCTAAAATTCTCGACGCTTCATTAGGCCGACTTAGGCCCTTAAGTAATAATAACTTTTGAAAATAATTATGCAAGGCCGCTAAAGTCAAAACCATAGGATGATTCTTCGAATTCCTATTTAGGTATTGAATGATTTGAAATGCTTTTGAAAATTGCCCAAATCCTATGGCTTTTTGTAACTCAAAACTATTGAATTCTTTACTAATTCCTACATGTTGTTCAATGTGATCTGGAGAAATAGTTTCTCCTTTTTTAACAACCAGACGTAGTTTGACTAACTCGTTATGTAATGCACTTAGATTAGATCCTATATACTCAGAAAGCATTACTGATGCTGCTGTTGAGAGATCAATACTTAGACTTTTAGCTTCATTAGAAACCCATTTAGAAATTTGATTATCATATAGTGGCTTTACTGTTAAAACTTCACCTACTCGCTCTGCTGCTTTATAAAGTTTTTTTCTTTTGTCAAAAGCCTTGTGTTTGAAACAGAAGACAATAATAGATTGAGAAGTTGGATTTTCTAGATAGTCAGCCAAATCATCCCAAGAAGAAGAAGGCATAAACTGAGCTTCTTTAATGATTACAAGATTATATGGGGCAATCATAGGATATCGTTTTACTGTTTCAATAATTTGGGCAGTAATAGCCTCCTTTCCATAAAAAAGAGTGAAATCAAAATCGCGTGATTGCTCGTTAACTAATTTATCGATCAATTCAGTTGTAATGGTATCTATGTAATAAGACTCTGTTCCCGACAATAGATAAAATGGCGAAAACTGTTCTTGTTTAATTTTGGAAAGTAGCGTATGGAACGCTTGCATCTTAAAAAAATATTGCATTTTTACAGCATGGAAAAACTTAATTTTCCCAAATGTAAAGTGTTGATCAAAAATAAGGAAAATAAACCCTATATCTTTGATCGAATTCGTAAAAAATGGCTCTATTGCACTCCAGAAGAATGGGTAAGGGTTCATTGTGTAGATTATATTACTAAAACTAAAGGTTACCCAGCCTCTTGGATTCTTATTGAAAAAGAGATTAATGTATTTGATACGCGAAAACGAATCGATATTGTGGTAGTTAATCCAGAAGGAGGTAATCAGCTTTTAGTTGAATGTAAAGCACCCTCAATTTCTATTTCTCAAACTACTTTTGATCAAATAGCTCGTTATAATCTTAATATTCAAAGTAATTATTTAATGGTTTCAAATGGTTTAGATCATTATTTTTGCAGAATGGACTACAAAAACAAACGATATACTTTTGTAGAAGATATACCTAATTATCAATGCGAATGAAACCGTTAGCCGTTGTTTTATTGAATTATAATGGGATCGCGTTGCTCAAACAATTTTTATCCAAAGTATTGGATTACAGTCCGGAAGCTACAGTATCAATTATTGATAATAATTCTACAGATGGTTCGGTAGATTGGCTTACAGAAAACTATCCATCATTACAATGCGTTGAGTTGGATAAGAATTTAGGCTATGCAGGTGGTTATAACGAAGGTTTGAAACAGATTAAGGCGAAGATTTACTGCTTATTAAATACGGATGTCTTAGTAACACCTGATTGGCTTCCACCAATTCTAAATCATTTTAAATCCAATCCTAAAACTGCAGTCATACAACCCCATATTTTAGATTATAAAAAACCTTCTCACTTTGAATATGCCGGAGCTGCTGGAGGGTATTTAGATGCAAATGGGATTCCATTTTGTAGAGGGCGTATTTTTTCTAATTTAGAGGAGGATCTGGGTCAGTATGACATTCAAGCAGAAATCTTCTGGGCAAGTGGCGCTTGTTTTTTCATTAGGAGTAAGCAGTTTTGGGAATTAAAAGGTTTTGACACTGATTTTTTCGCACACCAAGAAGAAATTGATTTATGTTGGAGAATGCACAATTATGGCTTTAAAACTATGGCGATTGGAAGTTCTAAAGTTTATCATATTGGAGGTGCGACACTATCGGCTTCTCCTAAAAAAGTTTTTTTAAATCATCGTAATTCACTGTGCATGCTAATAAAAAATCTTCCAGAGAAAGATTTATATAAACGCCTTTTTATTCGCTTATTACTGGATGGTCTCGCAGGAATATATTATGTTTTCAGTCTTAATTTTTCTTCTGTCTGGGCAATAATTAGAGCTCATTTTTCGTTTTATCTGTTTTATAGATCAATGATTGATAAGAGAACTTTAAATAATAAATCAGCAAATTATTATCATATTAAGAATATTGTAATAAAGTATTTTTTTCAAAAAAAATTAAATTTCTTAGATTTTAACAAAGAATAAAATAAATTCATTTAATTTGTATTAATTAAATTTAAAAAACTCACACTATGAAAAAAGCAATAGCTTTAGTGATCTCCGGAGTACTTTTATCCTCTTGTGTATCACAAAAAAAATTTACTGAATTAGAAGAATTACAACAAAACACTAAAAATCTTTTAGATTCAGCTTCTGTTAAATTAAATACCTGTAATGAAGAAAAAGAATCTGCTTTAGCTTCATTAGCAACTTTATCAGAACAAAATCAGTTTTTGAAAGCCAACAATCAAGATTTGATCAACAATATTGGAAATCTAACTACACTTTCTCAAAAAGGAGCAGAAAACCTTGAAATGTCTTTAGAAAGTATGAAAGAAAAAGACATTCGTATACAGCGTATGCAAGATGCAGTTACCAGAAAAGATTCTGTCACACTTGCTTTGGTTACAAGTCTTAAAGGTGTGTTAGGAAACATGAGTGATGAAGATATAGAAATCAACGTTGAAAAAGGTGTTGTTTATGTTTCTATTTCCGACAAACTTCTATTTCGTAGTGGAAGCTTTACTGTGACTTCTCGTGCTAAAGAAGTTTTAGGAAAAGTAGCAACTGTAGTTAACAACAAACCTGATTTAGAATTTATGGTAGAGGGACATACAGATAACGTTCCAATCAAATCTGATGCTGTTCTAGATAACTGGGATCTTTCTGTAAAGAGAGCAACTGCGGTTGTTCGTATTCTTGAAAAAGACTTTGATGTAGCTCCTGCTCGTATGACTGCTGCAGGAAGAAGTTTTTACATCCCTTTAGCTGACAATGATACTGCTGCTAATCGAGCTAAAAATAGAAGAACACGCATTGTAATTCTTCCTAAATTAGATCAATTTTATGATTTAATAGAACAAGGAATGCAATCTGCTCAATAGTATAGTTTAAACTTAGACAATAAAAAAGGCTGCCATTTAAGGCAGCCTTTTTTATTAAAAAAATTAAATCTTTCAGAAAGGAACTTCTCCCAAACCCTCTCTAACAATTTGAAAAGGTTCCTCTGTTAAATCTAAAACTGTGGACGGAATGTTTTGTCCATATCCATCAGAGAGCATCAAGGCAATATTTGGTTCCCACTCTTGAAAAAGTTCTTCTGGGTCTGTTGTGTAATCTAATATCTCATCTGAATTGTGTAATGAACTAGTTATAATAGGAGCATCTAGAAGGGGTAACAACTTTTGCAAAACAATATGACTTGAAATCCGCACTCCTATTGTTTTTCGTTTATGAAAAGGTTTGGGTAATTTCGGAGAAGAATTCATAATCAAAGCATAAGGGCCAGGTAATAATTTTTTTACTAATTTAAATGTAGTTGAATTCATATGCTGAACATACATTGTCAACTCCCTAATGTCTTGAAATAAAAAGCTCAGTGCTGCCTGTTCTATTTTGACACCCTTAACTTTCTCAAAGCGAGCCAATCCTTTCTCATTATTACTCAAACAACCTATACCATAAACAGTATCCGTAGGAAAAATAATCAATTTACCTTGATTTAGAATACGCGCAGCTTCCTCTAAAAATTTAGGATTAGGGTTGTTAGAATGAAGTGTTCTTAATTTAGCCACCTATTTGACTTTGAGTTTAGCAAAACGCAGAAGTAGGTTTTTTACTCCAAATCCTTTAAATGCGATTGCAGCTTTTTTGTCTGCCCCCTTACCCTCTATTGACTGAATAACGCCTTTCCCAAAGCGGGCATGCTCTACTTCAATTCCTTCCGAAAGCACTAAAGTGTCTTGGTGTTTTGATAACGTAGGGGGTTCAATTTTACGTAATTTTTTTAATTGAGATGGTGTTGGTTGGGTAATAAGCTTCTCCTTTGGAATGTTTTTAGAGATTTTATTCCATTTTTTTTGTGATGTAGATTCGTCGAAAATAGAGGGATTTAATAACGGTTTAAATAAATAGTCGTCTTTAGGAATGACTTTATATAGATATTGTGGATCAATCTCCTCAATAAAACGACTTGGCTCCGCATCAATTAGTTTACCCCAACGATAGCGTGAAAGTGTATAGGATAGAAAGGCACGTTCTTCAGCTCTTGTTAAAGCAACATAAAACAAACGGCGTTCTTCTTCTAGGTCAGTTCGAGTATTTAAGCTCATGGCAGAAGGAAATAAATCTTCTTCAAGACCAACAATAAATACAAAAGGAAATTCTAATCCTTTTGCCAGGTGAATTGTCATTAGAGCAACACGATCGCTATTAGGATCATCATCTTTGTCAAGATCAGTTGCTAACGCAATGTCCTCCAAAAATTCTGACAAGCTTCCGGTAGTATCTGCTAATTCTTCTTGCCCGTCGGTAAAATCACGAATACCATTTAAAAGTTCTTCAATATTTTCTATTCTGGCTATTCCCTCTGGAGTGGCGTCTTTTTTTAATTCCTTAACTAGACCTATTTTTTTCGTTACTAAATCAGTTACTTCAAAAGCATTTAAACTTTCGTTTTCAATTTGAAGACGTTGGATTAAAGTAGCAAAATCACTTAACTTTAGTAAAGTACCGGCATTCAAGGGCAATTGTAATTCTTTAGCCCTTAGAAGGGTCTCAAATAGGGTTAAACCATGCTGCTTTGATGCAACCACAAGTTTATCTACTGTGGTTTGACCAATTCCTCGCGGAGGATAATTTACTATACGTTTTAAGCTTTCTTCATCTTTAGGGTTGATAAGTATTCTCAAATAAGCTAAAATATCTTTAATCTCTTTACGTTGATAAAAAGACAAGCCCCCATAAATTCGATAGGGAATATCACGCTTTCGTAATGCGTCTTCCATGGCACGAGATTGTGCATTCGTTCTATATAAAATAGCAAAATCAGCATTCTTTCGTTGTTCTTGCATTTTAAAATCAAAGATGCTAGAGGCTACATGTCGTCCTTCTTCGGAATCGGTAGCTAAACGATTTACTTGTATAGACTCCCCTTCAATATTAGATGTCCAAACGACCTTATCGATTTTAGTTTTATTGTGACTAATGATAGAGTTTGCAGCATTGACAATCGTTTTTGTGGAGCGATAATTTTGTTCCAATCGATAAAGAGCTACCTCATCATAATCTTTTTGAAAGTTCAAGATGTTATTAATATTTGCCCCACGAAACGCATAAATACTTTGCGCATCATCACCAACTACACAAATATTTTGATAACGATCGGATAAGGCTCTGACGATGAGGTACTGTGAATGATTGGTATCTTGGTACTCATCAACCAAAATATAACGAAAGCGATCTTGATACTTTGCTAATACTTCAGGATAACGATTTAATAATTCATTGGTGCGAAGTAATAAATCATCGAAATCCATAGCACCAGACTTAAAACAGCGTTCTACATATTCTTTGTATATTTCTCCCATTTGAGGCCTTCTGGACATTTTGTCAGACTCTTGTAAGTCTAAATCATTGAAATACGCCTTTACGGTAATCAAACTGTTTTTAAAGGCAGAAATCCTGCTCCGTACTTGCTTGTACTTGTAAATATCTTTATCTAATCCCAATTCTTTGATAATCGAAGAGATTAGGCGATCAGAATCTTGGGTGTCATAAATAGTAAAATTTGAAGGAAAACCTAATTTATCAGATTCGTGACGTAAAATACGAGCGAAAACAGAATGAAAAGTGCCCATCCATAAGTTTTTTGATTCCCCCTCTCCTACCAATTTACCAATCCTAGCTTTCATTTCACGAGCAGCTTTATTGGTAAATGTTAAGGCTAAAATTGAGAAGGAATCTATTCCTGAGGCCATCAAATGAGCAATTCGATAGGTTAGAACACGTGTCTTCCCCGATCCTGCCCCTGCAATAACGATGAGCGGACCTTCTTTGTGCAATACAGGTGCTCTTTGAGCTTCGTTTAGGGTGTCTATATAATCTTTCTCGGGATCTTTCATATTGACTTTAAAAGTAGGTATTTCCTCATTTTTAAAGTCTTTTCATGAAATTAATTATAAACATCTATATTTAAAAAAAATAGATACATTTCACGCATATTTTATCATATTAAAATTAGGTGTCATTTTGAATGCTTCATTTTTTTTAACAAACTAATAATGTTAATAAGCTACGCTTTGAGTTAAATTATTACAATATAATATTTCAACTTTTCTTTTTCTGATAAAATTTATACTATATCCTATTCAAATGAAACTTAACTTTAATCTTCACAGTAAACTAATGAACACATTTAAATTATATTTGAAATTACTATTTTAAATTTACGCTTTTTATCATCCAAAAAAACTGTTTTTAAAAGATAAATGGATTCAATGCAAACTGAAATATTGTATTTAAAAGGAGTAGGTCCTGAACGTTCGCGATTACTTAAAGAGGAACTCAATATTAAAACTTTTCAGGATTTACTCCATTTTTTTCCGAATCGGTATATTGATCGAAGTAGATTTCATTCAATCAACAAACTTCCCAATAACAATGTTGAAGTTCAAATTAAAGGTATAATTACATCAATTAATTATATTAATCAAAAAAGAGGAAAGCGGATGGTGGCTAATTTTCAGGATGGTACAGGAAGCATGCAATTGGTTTGGTTTCGAGGTTACCAGTGGCTTAGAGAAACTATTCGATTAAACCAAGCCTATGTAATTTTTGGTAGGATTAATTGGTTTAAGGGACAGGCAAGTATTCCCCATCCTGAGATGGAGCTAGAGAGTATCTTCCAGCAAGGAGTAAAAGTAGCATTCTATCCTATTTATCCTTCTTCGGAAAAATTGATTAATAAAGGTATTTCTCAACGTGTAATCCAAAAACTATTAGCAAGTCTTTTACAACAAAAAGGAGTTGAATTTTCTGAAACCTTACCCAATTACTTGCTAGATCACTTTAAGTTAATTTCCAAAGAAAAAGCATTACACCAGGTGCATTATCCATCATCACAAAATTTACTTTCAAGAGCTCAAATGCGTTTAAAATTCGAAGAGTTTTTCTATATGCAATTACAATTGATTTTAAAGAACCATCAACGAAAACAAAAAATAAAAGGGCATGTGTTTGCAGAGGTAGGCTCTGTTTTTAGAAATTTTTTCGATAATCACCTTCCATTCACCCTCACAAAGGCTCAAAAGCGAGTAGTTAAAGAAATTCGAAACGATTTAGGAACCGGAAGGCAAATGAATAGATTATTACAAGGAGATGTGGGTTCTGGAAAAACAATTGTTGCTCTACTTAGTATGTTAATTACCATTGACAACGGTTTTCAATCGACTTTAGTTGCCCCAACTGAAATCTTAGCACAACAGCACTTTCATTCTTTAGAAATCCTTTTAAAAGGTACTGGAATAAAATTTGCTCTACTTACAGGAAGTAGTTCTAAGAAAGAGCGAATGGTTTTGCATGAACATCTTGAATCTGGAAAGCTCTCCATACTTGTAGGAACGCATGCCGTTTTTGAAGATAAGGTAAAGTTTAGTAATTTAGGTTTAGCAATTATTGATGAGCAACATCGTTTTGGTGTTGCTCAACGTGCCAAGTTGTGGAAAAAAAATAATATTCCCCCACACGTTTTGGTCATGACCGCAACTCCAATCCCTAGAACACTTGCAATGAGCATCTATGGAGATTTAGATATTTCTGTCATAGATACACTACCGCCGGGAAGAAAATCGATTAAAACCTTGCATCGATTTGATAACAATCGACTTGCGGTTTTTGCTTTTGTAAAAGAACAAATTAATCTGGGGAGACAAGTATATATAGTATATCCGCTTATCCAGGAATCCGAAACTTTTGATTACAAAGATTTAATGGATGGTTACGAAAGTATTTCAAGAAGTTTTCCTCCACCAAACTATCAAATTAGTATTGTTCATGGAAAAATGAAATCAAAAGACAAGTCGTATGAAATGGAACGCTTTATTAATGGTAAAACTCAAATCTTGGTTGCAACCACTGTTATTGAAGTTGGTGTTAATGTCCCCAATGCTTCTTTAATGATCATAGAAAGTGCAGAGCGTTTTGGATTATCGCAGCTACATCAGCTACGTGGACGCGTAGGAAGAGGCACCGACCAAAGTTATTGTATTTTGATGAGCGGCTCTAAACTTTCAGAAGAAGGAAAAACACGCTTGCAAACCATGGTTAAAAGTAATGACGGTTTTGAAATTGCAGAAGTTGATTTGCGCCTTCGTGGTCCAGGAAATTTAATGGGAACTCAACAAAGTGGTATTTTACAACTCAAAATAGCAGATTTAATAAAAGACGCAGAATTATTAAAGGCTGCTCGCGATACGGCATATCAAATCATTAAAAACGATGCAGGATTTAACAATAATGAACATCAAGTGATCAAGCATACGCTTTCTAAACTTCGATTTGATTCTAATATTTGGAATTTCATAAGTTAAAAATGGTCAAAGAGATTCATATATTTGTATTTCTAAACAGAAAAAACATATTCATTGAAAATATCGAATAACTGGTTAAAGCAATTTTTAAAAACTAATCTTTCCATTGAGGAAATCTCAGTCCTACTAACCGATTTGGGCCTTGAGGTTGAAGCAACCCAACATTTTGAGAGCATTAAAGGTGGATTAAAGGGCGTTGTAGTAGGCGAGGTTCTTTCCTGTGAAAAACATCCTAACGCAGATCGACTTAAAATAACTGAAGTTAAGATAGGGGATGAAGAAGTTGTTCCCATTGTTTGTGGTGCACCTAATGTTGCTAAAGGTCAAAAAGTACTTGTAGCTATGGTTGGTAGTAGCTTATCTATGGAAAACGGAACCTCTTTAAAGATAAGTAAAAGTAAAATACGAGGAGAGGTAAGTATGGGAATGATTTGTGCTGAAGATGAATTAGGTTTAGGAGAAAGTCACGATGGAATTATGATTTTAGATAAATCTCTGAATCCAGGGACTGAAGCAGCAACTTTATTTGAGTTAGAAGAAGATTATGTTTTTGAAATTGGTTTGACTCCTAATCGTGCTGATGCTATGAGTCATATGGGGGTGGCACGAGATTTAAAAGCTATCTGTATGTTGAAAAAAATTCCTTTTGAATGGACCATCCCTGAAACGTCTTTATTCCATGTAGATAACAATCAAAGTTTAATTCCCATTGACGTTAAAGACAGTATTAAATGCAGTCAATATTATGGGCTTACAATTTCAGGAATTACTGTAGCTCCTTCTCCAACTTGGTTACAAAACCGTTTAAAATCTATTGGGATAGGACCAATAAACAATGTAGTAGATGTCACAAATTATATTTTACATGATTTAGGGCAACCCCTACACGCTTTTGATTCTCAAAAAATAAAAAAAGAAATTATTATAAAAACCTGTTCTGATAAAACTTCTTTTACAACATTAGATGGAGTTAAAAGAGAATTAGACAGTGAAGACTTGATGATTTGTGATTCTGAAAAACCACTTTGTATTGCAGGTATTTTTGGAGGAGTTGACTCTAGCATATCAGAGCAAACAACATCTATATTTTTGGAAAGTGCTTATTTTGATCCGATAAGTATCAGAAAATCCGCTAAGCATCATTCTTTGAATACAGATGCTTCCTTTCGTTTTGAAAGAGGTGTTGATCCTGAAATACAAGTCACGGCACTAAAACGAGCAGCTATTATGATCAAGGATATAGCGGGTGGTGAAATTACAAGTGATATTCAAGATTTTTCAAAATCTCCGAAAGAACCTTTTCAAATTTTTCTAAGTTTTGATGTTTTGAAACGAACAATAGGAGAAACAATTGAACAAGAAGATTTAAATACTATTTTAAATTCATTAGAAATTATTATTAATAATGTTTCAGAAACTGGAATTGGTATGACCATTCCAAGGTATCGAGTTGATGTAACTCGTCCTGCAGATGTTGTTGAAGAAATATTAAGGATTTATGGTTATAATAACTTAAAAGATAAACCTCTTCAATACGAAGCAAATCCTGCCTACACATGGAAGAGTTCGCACAAGTTAGAAGTAGCGTTAGCAAACAAACTAACAGGACATGGTTATATGGAAATAATCAATAACTCCTTAACCTCACCTAAGTTTAGCGCTGATTTTTATGCCCCAGTTACCTTAGTAAATCCATTAGGAAAAGAGTTGTCACTGATGAGACAAACACTAATTTATAGCGCTCTAGAAGTTATTTCATTTAATTTAAACAGACAGAATAAGAATTTAAAACTCTTTGAATTTGGCTCCATATATGGAAAAACAAATGATGCTTTTATTGAAGCAAAACGACTAAGTATTTCTCTTGTAGGAAATGCTTTAGAATCTAACTGGGAGATAATGAAATCCCCTAGTAATTTCTTTTATGGAAAGGGAGTTATACAAGATTTCCTTGCAACTATTGGATTTGAAAATTTAAAATGGAGAGAAATTACTAATCCTCACTTTGAAGAATCGTTTCAGATTACATTTAAAGAAAAGATAATGGGAGTGTTTGGGATGGTGACAAAAAAAATAAGGGATTCTTTTGGAATTGATCAAGAGGTATATATAGCTGAATTGAATTGGGATTTATTAACAGAGATGTCATATGCTAATCCATTAAGATATGAGGAGGTTCCAAAATTCCCTCTTGTACGAAGAGATTTTGCCCTTTTATTAGATGATTCTATTAGTTTTGAAAAACTCAGGTTAAGTGCTTTAAAAACTGATTGTAAAATCCTTAAAGAGATTAACTTATTTGATGTTTATGAAGGGAAAAATATAGAAAAGGGTAAAAAATCTTATGGATTGAGCTTTATTTTTCTAGACAAGAATAAGACACTTACTGATAAACAAGTAGATAAAGTCATGAATAAATTACAGAATAACTTCGAAAAGGATTTTGGTGCACAACTACGCTAATATTTTTTTATATACGATTTTACAAAGCCATGTTTTATTGCTATTTTTGTGCTAAATGAGAAGGAAAAATGAAGATAAATATACTCCCAAGAACAAATATTAAAGTTGCTTTAGATAAGACAAGAGCTAGTGAACTTAGTGAAGAAGACCAAGAAAACGCTTTAAAATCTCTATTCCAGTCTTTTGAAATTGGAACTACTAATTCTTTTAAATTTAATTTATTAGATCGAAATAAAATCTATCATGTTGAACAGATTAAAAAAGTAAGTATTAATTATCGCCTTCGGTTTTTAGGTATAAAGTATTTTAAAAATAAATTACCAGAATCTGCACATCAAGACATACAATACTTAGAGGCAATTCATGAAACTCATCTAAGTGGATTTATGATCATGGCACCCTCTTCTCTCTTTCGTTTAAAAAAATCAGATGACCCCCTACTCTTCGCACCTCTTGGAAATGAATATTATTATTTAATTCACAAATGGGGGAATGATCTCCATCCTTTAAGAGCACTTATGATGTGGCCATTTAAAAACATTTGGAATTTATTAGGGCTTGTATTGTTAATTAGTTTTGTAGCAACAGGGATCATGCCAATGACCTTGTTTACAAAACACCCTAATCAAACAACTTATTGGATGCTATTATTTTTTAATTTTAAGGCTATCGCTTCGATCGTTTTATTTTATGGATTTGCATTAGGTAAAAACTTTAATCCTGCTATTTGGAATAATAAATATAACAAGGCATAAATGTTTTATCATGTCTTTAGAGTATATTAAAATTTTCTCAGGCACTGAAATTCAGGTAATTAATATCCGTGACGCACTTGAAAAAGTGATCATTATTCCAATCATTAAAGATCGATTTGAATCTGCAAGACTTGCTGGATTTGGGTCATTTTTAACTGACCAAGAAGTTTGGGTTCATCCCGACGAAGAAAAACAAGCAAAGGAAGT
This sequence comes from Flavobacteria bacterium MS024-2A, assembly GCA_905181895.1. Classification (GTDB taxonomy): domain Bacteria; phylum Bacteroidota; class Bacteroidia; order Flavobacteriales; family Flavobacteriaceae; genus MS024-2A. The sequence continues at coordinate 21,994 of CAJJAB010000049.1, forward strand.
TTTAGAAAGCCTCTTCCTTTAAGATAAGTTTACCTATTTTAGAATTAAATAATTAATCAAACTTTCATATGCAATTTGTCATTTTTGTTGCTTTTACCCTTTTGGTTGGTATTATAGCTTATTTTTCTACTCGAAATACAAATGAAAATACTGAAGACGGATATTTTCTTGGAGGTAGAAGTCTTACTGCTCCAGTTATAGCCAGTTCTTTATTATTAACTAATTTATCTACTGAGCAACTTGTTGGTTTAAACGGCTCTGCCTTTAACGAAGGAGCTGTTGTTATGGCATGGGAAACTTTAGCTGCAATCGCAATGGTAATTACTGCTGTTGTTCTCCTTCCGCGTTATCTAAAAGGTGGACTAACAACCATTCCCCAGTTTTTAGAGCGTCGCTATGATACAGCTACCAAATCCATTACTTCAGGATTATTTTTATCTGGTTATGTAGTCGTATTGCTCCCCATTGTATTGTATTCAGGAGCAATCGCTCTTATAGGTATGTTTGATCTTACTCAGCTTTTTAATTTAAGCGAAACGAGTACACTAATTTTAACTGTTTGGTCTATTGGTATTATTGGATCTATTTATGCGATTTTTGGAGGATTAAAAGCAGTTGCGATTTCAGATACTGTCAATGCGATTGGTTTGCTTATTGGTGGTATTATGATTCCTGTTTTTGGCTTAATATTTATTGGTGATGGGAGTATTATAAATGGTTTGGAAGCACTATATGCTCATGATCCTGAAAAATTTAAAGCAATAGGAAGTTCAGACTCTGCTATTCCATTTAGCACCTTGTTTACGGGTATGGTTTTAGTTCAGTTATTTTATTGGGGAACTAATCAGGCAATTATTCAGAGAGCCCTAGGTGCTAAAAATTTAATTGAGGGTCAAAAAGGCTTAATATTAGCAGCCTTTGTTAAGATTTTAGGACCTCTAATCGTTGTCCTTCCTGGGATTATTGCCTATTATATTTTTGGTGGTACATTAGATTCTAGTCAAGCCGATCTTTCTTATGGATTATTAGTGAATAAGGTATTACCTCCTGTTTTACTTGGTTTTTTTGCTGCTGTACTTTTTGGTGCAATTTTGAGCTCTTTCAACTCTGCGTTAAATAGTTCTGTTACTTTATTTGGACTTGATATTTATAAGCAGTACATCAAAAAAGACGCAAATCAACAACAAGTGGTTCGTGCAGGAAAAGTCTTTGGAATTATACTTGCACTACTTTCTATGATTATTGCTCCCAATATTGCCAATGCCCCTGACGGTCTTTTTGGATATCTTCAAGAGATTAACGGATGTTATACCATTCCTATATTAACTATTATTTTAGTTGGCTATTTGACAAAATATGTTCCTGCCTTTGCAGCTAAAGTAGCAATTGCTATTGGAGTAGTTATTTATTCAATAAGTCAGTTTGTACTTAAAGACTATGTTATTTCTAATGGAGGAGAATATCCACATTACCTTCACATTATGGCTATCATTTTCTTATTCAATATAGGTGTAATGTTATTAATTGGGAAGTTGAGGCCCCGAGAAACAGCTTATTTACAAAATTATACAGAACAAGTAGATATAACGCCATGGAAACCAGTAAAGACTTATGCTATTATTATAACTGTTATTGTAATTAGCACATATTTTATCTTTACTTAACTAAGTCATAATAACCTTTACTGATAATCTATTGCTGAAAAATAATTATAAATAAGAAATCAAAATCTTATTTATAAAGTTAATTAATTTACATGCAGAAAGTTACCTGATATAAAATAGCATTATTTCAATCACTTAATTTGACAAATCATAAGTGATCATCCCTATTTTTCGTTTATTCATTTGACTGAATTGCTTATTTTATTTCTTAACTCTTTTATTTTACTATCAGTCATGTACTCATCAAAAGTAGTATGTCGATCAATAACTCCACTAGGGGTCAATTCAATAATTCTTGTACCCAAAGTTTGAGCAAAAGCGTGGTCACTTGTACTGAAAAGAATAGTTCCTTTATAGTTATTAAGTGAGTTATTGAAAGCAGTAATGGACTCCAAGTCCAAATGATTAGTAGGTTCCTCCAATAATAAAACATTAGCACGTTCCATCATCATTTTAGATAACATACAACGTACTTTTTCTCCTCCAGAAAGAACGTTTGAATTTTTTAGTGCTTCTTCACCACTGAAGAGCATTTTCCCAAGAAAACCTCGAATAAACACTTCTTCACGCTCCTCTTTGGTCTTTGCATATTGACGAAGCCAATCAACCAAACTCATGGGATTCTCGAAAAAGTGATCATGGTCTAGAGGGAGATATGCTTGAGAAGTAGTTATTCCCCAGTTAAATTTTCCTTTGTCTGCCTTGCGTTCCCCCATTATAATTTCATAAAAGGCAGAAAGTGCACGTGTATCCTTTGCATAGACAATAACCTTATCGCCTTTGGCCAAATTTATATGAACATCTTTAAAAAGTATTTTTTCATCAATAGAGGCCGATAAATTTTCGATGTTTAAAATTTGATCTCCAGCGACTCTTTCTTGATTAAAAATAATTGCAGGATAACGTCTACTTGAAGGTCTAATTTCTTCGATATCTAATTTTTCAATCATTTTTTTTCGAGAGGTTGCCTGTTTTGATTTGGCTACGTTAGCAGAAAAACGTGCAATAAACTCTTGTAATTCTTTTTTCTTTTCTTCTGATTTCTTGTTTTGTTGTGCTCTTTGACGTACGGCTAGTTGAGAGGACTCATACCAAAAGGTGTAATTTCCTGAAAAGTGATTTATTTTTCCATAATCAATATCCGAGATATGAGTACATACTGCATCTAAAAAATGTCGATCATGGGAAACTACAATTACAGTGTTGTCATAATTGGCTAAAAAGTTTTCTAACCACATAATAGTATCATAATCCAAGTCGTTGGTTGGTTCATCCATTACAAGAACATCCGGATCTCCAAACAAAGCTTGAGCTAGCAAGACTCTGACTTTTTGTTTTCCATCCAGATCACTCATTAAAGAATAATGCAATACTTCTGGAATTTCTAAATTTGACAATAAGGATGCGGCTTCGCTATCGGCATTCCAACCGTTCATTTCCTCAAATTTAATTTGCAATTCTCCCACACGATCGCCATCTTCATCTGAAAAATCTTCTTTAGCATAGAGAGTATCCATTTCTGATTTTACATTAAAAAGTGAAGTGTTTCCTTTTAAAACAGTTTCTAAAACTTGTGTATTATCATATGCATTATGGTTTTGTTCTAATACCGAAAGGCGTTTACCTGGCTCCAAATGAATACTCCCCGAGTTTGGGTCTTGTTTTTTAGAAATGATTTTTAAAAAGGTGGACTTTCCTGATCCGTTAGCACCAATTATTCCGTAGCAATTTCCCGAAGTAAAAGTCGTATTTACTTCATCAAATAAAATTCGTTTTCCAAATTGAACTGAAAGGTTTGAAACAGACAACATAGTGATTAATTTTAGAAATGCAAATTTACACAAATCCTTTCCAGCCTCAGCATTTTTTTAACACCATGCTAATATTTTCTAACCGTTAAAAATGTTATTTTTGGGGTATGTTTACAAAAACTAGTTTTATTGTTTTTTTTTTATTGTTTAGTTATAGTTGTGAATTTAATCAATACAATCGTAGCGGAATTTTTTTTGGCGGACAAATCGTCAACCCCTCTTCACGTGAAGTAACACTTTATCAGGGTAATAAAGTTGTTGAAACACTTAAGTTAGACAAGACTATTCGCTTTCAGAAAAAATTTGATTCAATTGTAAGTGGTATATATAAATTAGAACACTTTCCCGAATTCCAAACGGTATTATTAGAAGAGAAAGACAGCCTTTGGGTGAGAATTAATGCAATAGCTTTTGATGAGTCTATTGTTTTTTCTGGAATAGGTGCTTCAAAAAATAATTTTTTAATGGAATTAATTTTAAAGCAAAAATCAGAATCTGAATACCTTTCCTCTAAGTACGCCAGTAATAGTAAAATATTTAATTCCATTCTAGATTCTTTACTCACAGAAAAGAAGCAATTGTGGTTAAAAATGGACTCAGTAAACACTCTATCTCCAATAGCTCAGAAAGTTACCCAAGCGGCTTATATTTATCATTATGCCAATATTAGAGAGCGTTATGCGTTATTGAGAGGAATGCAATGGACACTACAAGAAGATAGTCTGTTTTTTGGTTTTAGAAAATTTTTGAATTATAGTGATAATGATTTGGCTTTTTTCGACCCATATATCAATTATATTTTAAATTTCATCAGTCAAAAATCATTAAAACCAAGTATCCCTTATTTTAAACAAAAACAAACTACAGACTTTAATATTGAACGATTAAAAGTTTTGGATCAAAAAATAAAAGGTACGCTTTTAAGAAATAATTTAGCTCGTGCTATCGCTTTTCAAGAAATTTTAACTTTTGAAAACCACCTCCAACATAATCGTTTTCTACAATATTATGCTACTGTAAATAGCTCTCCTGTTTATCTTACGGAAATCTTAGCTCTTCACTCTAGCATTAACAATATGGAGACCAATAAGCCATTACCTAATATAGCATTACAAGCTGTAAGTAGAGAAAATGTGAGTAGTGATAGTATTCTAAATAATAAAGTAACAGTAATTTATTTTTGGTCTCAAACTCAAATGAATCATTATAAAAATACTTTAGAACAGGTAAAGTATTTTCAAAATAAACACCCTAACATTCGTTTTATAGGGGTATGTATTCAACCCTTTAATAGTATGGTTGATCAAGTTCAAAAAATGATGGAAACCAATCCTGAGGATCAATTTTCTATAATTGATTTTGAAAAAGCTAGTGAGGCTTGGGTTCTTACTCTTCTAAATAAAGCCATTATCTTAAATTTCAAAGGCAAAATTATTGATGGCTTTGGAAATTTTTCAGATTTAGCTTTTGAAAAAAAATTAACTGAACTTTAGTATTTATTTATTTCCACTCTGATAATCCTCTAAAAACTTAGCCAGTCCAATATCTGTTAGGGGATGATTTAGAAGACCTTTTATGGAGGAAAGTGGCCCAGTCATTACATCAGCTCCAATTTTAGCACATTCTATAACGTGCATTGTATGGCGAATTGATGCGGCAAGTATTTCTGTTTCAAAGCCGTAATTATCATAAATATCACGAATTTCCTGAATAAGACTTAAACCATCTGTAGATATATCATCTAATCGACCGATAAATGGAGACATATAGGTCGCTCCCGCTTTTGCTGCAAGTAATGCTTGTCCAGCAGAGAAAATCAAGGTACAATTGGTTTTTATCCCTTGATCAGAAAAATACTTTAAGGCCATGACCCCATTTTCTGTCATAGGAATTTTAACTACAATCTGAGGATGTAATGAAGCAAGAGCTTTACCTTCTCTCACCATACCCTCAAAATCAATTGAGATAACTTCTGCAGAAACATCTCCGTCGACGATATTACATATATCAACATAATGTTGGGTGATATTTTTCTCTCCCGTAATACCTTCTTTAGCCATCAGCGAAGGATTTGTAGTTACGCCATCTAAAACCCCGAGGGCTTGGGCTTCTCTGATTTGATCTAAATTTGCAGTATCGATAAAAAATTTCATTGGAAAAGATTAAAGTTTATAATGATTCATGATTAGTTTTTCAAATATACGACTAGGAAGAATATTCTTTAAGGTTTTGGATAACTTTTGCATAAATGGGCCCACCTGATAATGCACCTTTGGTTTTTTTCTTTCAATAATTTCAGCAATCGCTAACGCTATTTCTCCTGGAGGGTTTCCCTTATTCACATGAGTATCTATTGTATCTAGACTTTCTTGATATAATTTTTGATAAGGAGAGTCTAAAAAAACGGGAGCATGGTATCGTCTAGAAGCAATATCTGTAGCATAGTCACCTGGAGCTACTGTACAGACATCGATACCAAAGGATTTCACTTCCATCCTAAGGCTTTCAGTGAAAATTGATAAAGCGCTCTTGGAAGCTGAGTATACTCCTCTAAAAGGCAATCCCATTATACCAGCGATGGAAGTAATATTAATTATAAATCCAGATTTTTGCTTACGCATTTGTGGTAAAACTGCCTGTGCCATTTGAAGAGGACCAAAACAATTGGTAGCAAAATTAGCAGTTACCGCATCAGCTAAAATTTCTTCCATGGGTCCAGTTATTCCAACCCCAGCATTATTGATCAAAACGTCTAATCGACCTGTTTCTTTCAAAACTTCTGCCACACAATTAGCTATAGAACTTGGATTTGTGATTTCTAAGGGAATTAAAGTGAAAGTTAACGGATATTTATAATTACTTGGATTTCTACTGGTCCCAAAAACATGATAACCTTTTTCATGAAGCAGTAAGGCAGTTGCCAGTCCTAAACCTGACGAAGCACCAGTTATTAATACCACTTTTTTCATGCGTCTTATTTTTTATTTTTTACTTACTAAATGTTTAGGTGAAAATCATAAAAAAGGGCAAGCTACCTACATCACACCGCTACGACTGTTTGCCCTTGCTGCGTTACCACCCTGGGGGATTCAACAGGAGCTGGTTGTGCAGAACTTGCCCGTAACAAATATAAGCCCTTCATATGATTTCAACAATCATTTTAATTGCTTAATTTAGATTTAAGTTACCTTAAAACTATTTAAGTCACTTTATCAAATGAAAATCTTTTTATATCCTTTATTTATACTAATTTTATTTAAATGCGGAGCCCCTATTTCTCCTAATTATAAAATAAGTACTGGCTTTAAAAATGACAAAGCAAATTGGGGAGATACGCTTCAGCTTAGAATAAAGAATGAAAGCCCTGAAAAGGTTGCCTATTATTTAGACAATACACCTATTAGTTCTGATCACGTTCTTAATAATGAGTCATTGGGTAATCATATTCTTAAAGCAATTGTAACAGAAGGAGAAAAAACTAAAAAAACAGAAACCAACTTAACCCTTTTAGCCTCGAAGCCTCCTTTACTTTACACATATAAAATTATAAACACCTTCTCTCACGATAAAACAGCCTATACTCAGGGCTTAGAATTTGATGATGAAATCTTATATGAGAGCACCGGCTTAAACGGTAAATCATCACTTCGCACTGTAGATTATAAAACAGGGAAAATCATTCAAAATAAACCTCTAGATGGCACTTATTTCGGTGAAGGGCTAACACTTTTTAAAGATCATGTTATTCAACTTACTTGGAAAGCAAACAAAGGATTTGTATATGATAAAAAGACATTAACTATGCAAAAATCTTTCCCTTATCAAGACAGTAAAGAAGGCTGGGGGTTATGTAACGATGGAAAATATCTTTACAAATCAGATGGGAGTAATCGTATTTGGATTATAGACCCAATTACCTATAGCGAACTAGGGAGTATTCAGATTATGACTCATAAATCTAAACTAAAAAACATCAATGAACTGGAATGGGTTAATGGAAAAATCTATGCTAATACTTATCAGTTTAAAAAGGAAGTAAGTGTGATTATTGACCCCCAAAGTGGAGCTGTGGAGGGGGTGATTGATTTTTCAGGTCTAAAAGAGCAGGTTGATCAGCATCCTCAGTTGAATGTATTGAATGGAATTG
>CAJJAB010000050.1 GCA_905181895.1 Flavobacteria bacterium MS024-2A
AAATTCCTCAGCATTGGTTTTAACCTGTCCACCCGTTACAATAATATTAGATTTAGCAATAGATTGTGCAATGGATGAAAAACTCAAGCCATAAGCTAAAAGTTGACTCTCATTAACTGCAATTTCAATTTCTTCTTGTGGATATCCTGAAACACTAATTTGAGATATCCCTTTAATTGCTCGCAAATCATTTTCGATTTGACGGCCAATTTCTTTGAGTTTAATAAGAGAGATGTTATCTCCTGTCAAAGAAAAATTTATAGTTGATCTAATTTGTTCTTGCTTTGAAACTACCAAAGGTTCCATTCCAATTGGATAACTAGCTACTCTATCTACTGCATTTTTAACTTCCAATAACATGAAATTAATATCACGTTCTTTTTCAACCTCCACTGTTATCGAGCCTGAATTTTCTCTAGATATTGATGTAACACGTTCAACGCCAATTAATCCTTTTAAGTTGTCTTCTATTTTTAGAATAACACCTTCTTCAATTTCAAATGGAGATGCGCCAGGATAGGTGACTGCAATTTGAACCGTATGTGACTCTGCAAGCGGGAAATATGACGACTTTAATGATGTAACCCCTAAAAGTCCAAATAATAAAAAAGCTAAAATGATGACGTTTACTGCCACATGATACTTAATGAAATAATCAATTATTTTCCTCATGTTAGCTTATTTTGACGGAGTGATAACGGATGGAAGTACTTCCATTCCAACAAAAGCTCCTATCAATGGCTGAGCAACTATTTCATCTAAATTTTTTAATCCACTTACAATAGCTAATGTTTCTGTAAAGTGCAATGGAACTACTTTCTTAAGTTCAAGTTTATTATCCACGACAACATAAAGTTGTTGATCTCCATTTAACAGTCCTCTATTAATAGCAAAAACATTGTCAAAAGTATTAGCATTGATATTAGCCTCTAAAAACATTCCTTCCTTCAACTCTTGATTACTAACACGAATAAAAACCTCCACGGATTGGGTTTGTGTATTGACTTTAGCATTTATTCTCTCAACAGTACCTGTAAAGGTCTGATTTGTATCAATAGAATTTAATAAAACCTTTGCCCCTTGATCAATCTTTTGAATATAGGATTTTGGGAGGGAGACTTTCAATTCATATTGTCCTGGAGCAATAAACTCACCCAACTGTTGTCCTGGTCTAACTAGTGAGCCTTCAGTCATATTTGCACTTACCAAAACACCGTCAAAAGGAGCTTTAATCGAATAATATTGTAAATTTTGTTCCAAATTCTGCAACGCATAATAGGAGGAGATGATACCCCTACCTGAAACAAAAAGACGTACATTTTCTTTCATTATCGGAAGTCTTGGTATGGGTTTTTCTATGTCAAAACTCTTTAAAAATTGACTCCACTGATCAAAACCTTCATTAAAGTCTAATTGTAAATCAGGAAGAACTGAAGTTATCTTATTATATAAAGAAGCACGTTGAGCTTTTACATTTGCACTATAATCAGAGGCATCAATTTGAACCAGAGTCTGACCTATCTTATATTTCTGACCAGTCTTAAATAAAGGTTTAATTGTTTGCATTACTCCCTGTACCCTCGAAGTTAAACTAATTCTTCGATGGGCTTCCAGAACACCATTTGATGGAATCTGTACTTGAAAACTACCATTTGTCACCTCAAGTACATACACTTCTTTTACTAAATTTTTCCTAGCTGGTGGTGGAGTGTCATTACTATTAGCAATAGATTGAGAAAGCTTGAATGAAACAAATAAAATAATAATTCCAAGGGCAAATAAAATCCACTTTCGTAAATTTTTTAATGATTTATTTTTAGTCATTGTGAGTTTAAAGTAAAATTTTAAATATAGTTTACTGAAGGTTTAGACATTAACCTTTATTTGAATAAAAGAGGTGTTTATATTAGTCATTATACATTACGGGCAAATATAAAATATATTTTTTCACTTCTGTTATTTTATATATTCCTTTGACAAAAAAAAAGTTGGGAAGTTTAAATATATTTTAATTTAATATTGTAAAAATTAATTTGTTTTATATCCCAGAAATTTTGAATAAATCAAAACATTTAATAGATAATAAACAATAAAATTATCAAAGCTGATTATTTTGGAAAATATATTGGCATTTGTTAATAATCTGTCTAAAATGAATGATTTTAAATTAGACATTATAAAAAAAGCCCTCCCTTTTAAAGGAAAGCTTCTCATTAGTTGCTAAAGTGACTATAGTCAAATCAACAACACACAACTTCTTGAATCAAGCGGTCTGGACGGGACTCGAACCCGCGACCCCATGCGTGACAGGCATGTATTCTAACCAACTGAACTACCAGACCTAATTAGCGTGTGCAAATATACGCCCCATTTTGAATTTGACAAACAAAACGTCTTTAAAAGAAATAAGTTTTATTTTGTATTTGAAATTTTATAGAATAGCATCAATAGCCTCAGCATATTTTGTTTTTGGGGAAACTCCAACATGTCTTCCCACTAACTCTCCTTTTTCGAATAGTAAAACAGTAGGTATGTTTCTAACTCCATACTTTGCGGCAAATTCTTGATTTGCATCTACGTCAACTTTTCCCACAACGGCTTTGCCATCATAATCATTGCTTAACTCTTCAATAATTGGTCCAACCATTCTGCAGGGTCCGCACCAAGCAGCCCAAAAGTCAACTAGTACAGGCTTATCTGATTTTAAAACAACTTCTTCAAAAGTTGCGTCTGTAATTTCTAATGCCATTTTCAATAAAGTTTATGTAAACAAATGTACTTATTTTAAACCACACTATTTATAGCTCTAAAATCAAATTTACTTATGCTAAGATGGTTTTTACCAATACACTTAATTTAATTTATAATGCCACTTTTTTTCGTCCAATAATCTGAGTAACTCTTGGGTAATTTTAACTTTTTGCTTTTTACTATTTAGCGTCAATTTTACTTTTTTACCTGAGTCGTAAACATTAAACAACAGGGGTTTATCCCCTTTAAATAAATTTAATTCATCACGAAACTGAATTACATTTTCGTTTTTAAGCTGAGAAATTTCAAGTTGTAAAGTTATTTTCTTTGCATTATTTTCTACAGTATTTTGCAACATTTCAAAGTGCAAATATTGCATACGTGGAGCACCTACTTTTCCAGTTTCTTTGTTTGTCCAGCCCTGGCGAATCATTATGCGAATACGAACAAACTGATTGACCACTAAAAAGTGTCTGTATTTTAAATAATCTTCTCCAAAAATCCTAAATTCATGTTGATCAGTAAAATCCTCTACAACAAAACGAGCCCACCCTTTTCCATTTCTAGTTTCCAAATGCAGTATTTCGTTTACAATACCACCAACAGAAAATTCATGATTAACAAGCCGATTCAAATCGCCTAATTGATTTAATGAAAGGGTAGTAAAATGTTCAATTTCATGAGTGAAATCATCCAAGGGGTGAGATGAAATATAAATCCCCACAACCTCTTTTTCTTTTTTCAGACGGATCAAATTAGTCCAATCTTCACAATCTGGTATTGTTAAATCTTGATAAGTACTTGTAGTTTCTTCACTAAATAAACTAGTCTGAGATGAATTTAAATTCTCTTGGTATTTGGAACCAAAACGTATTACTTTTTCCAGAAAAGTAACTCCATCTCCATCGGGATTAAAATACTGGGATCGTTTCACGTTCGAAAAAGAATCTAACCCACCAGCTAAAGTTAAGTTTTCAAAAGCTTTTTTATTAGCAGCCCTCAGATCAATTCGCTTCACCAAATCAAAAATCGAATCATACCTCTGATCCTTTCGATGTTCAATAATAGTTTCAACAGCTCCTTTTCCCACTCCTTTAATAGCTCCCATCCCAAAACGAATAGCCTGTTCGTCATTTACAGCAAATTTATAAAAAGACTCATTCACATCTGGACCTAAAACCTTAAGTCCCAGTCGACGACACTCCTCCATAAAAAATGTAACTTGTTTGATATCACTCATGTTATTAGAGAGAACTGCTGCCATATATTCTGCAGGATAGTGTGATTTTAAATAAGCAGTCTGATACCCTATTAATGCATAACAAGTAGAATGTGATTTGTTGAATGCATACGCAGCAAAAGCTTCCCAATCTTTCCATATTTTTTCTAAAATCTCTTCAGGGTGACCATTTTTTATTCCACCTTCAATAAATTGAGGCTTAAGCTTTTCTAATAATGCAAAAATCTTTTTACCCATGGCCTTTCGCAAAACATCAGCATCGCCTTTGGAAAAGTCGGCTAACTTTTGAGATAGAAGCATTACTTGCTCCTGATAGACAGTAATCCCATAGGTTTCTTCAAGATATTCTGCCATCACAGGTAGGTCATAACTAATTTTCTCATTTCCGTTTTTACGGTCCACAAAGCTTGGAATATACTCCAAGGGTCCCGGACGATAGAGTGCATTCATGGCTATCAAATCAGCGAAAACAGTTGGTTTCAAATCTTTTAGATACTTTTGCATTCCTGCTGATTCATATTGAAAAATCCCTACAGTATCTCCTCTTTGAAATAATTCATAAGTTTTTTCGTCATCCAAAGGAAAAGCATCGGGATCTAAATCTATATTATGTTTGTATTTGACCAACTTCACCGTATCCTTTATTAAAGTTAAAGTCTTGAGGCCCAAAAAATCCATTTTCAACAAACCAGCATCTTCAACAACTGAATTATCAAATTGGGTTATATATAATTCAGAATCTTTAGCTGTAGCTACGGGAACAAATTGGGTAATATCGTTTGGAGTAATAATTACACCACAAGCATGAGTTCCTATGTTTCGCAGGGAGCCCTCAAGCATAATCGCTTGCTGAATAGTCTCTCCAGATAAACTATCTTCATCTGCTAAATTTTTGATCTCATTAACACGTAAAAATTCATCATTTCGGAGGTTTTCTTTCAGCTCTTGATCTGATGAAGAAAATAATTTGGCCAGTTTGATGTTGGGTAATAATTTAGCAATTCTATCGGCTTCACCCAGAGGTAAATCTAAAACACGAGCTGTATCTCGAATAGCAGATTTTGCTGCCATTGTACCGTAGGTAATAATTTGTGCTACTTGTTTGGAACCGTATTTTTTAATTACATAATCCATCACTTTACTTCGCCCTTCATCATCAAAATCAATATCAATATCAGGCATGCTTACTCGATCAGGATTTAAAAAACGCTCAAAAAGTAAGTTGTATTTTACGGGATCAATATTAGTTATTTTTAAACAATATGCCACGACAGAGCCGGCAGCTGATCCACGCCCAGGACCAACAGAAACATCCAAATCCCTTGCCGCTGCAATCAAATCTTGAACAATCAAAAAGTAGCCAGGATATCCAGTTTTAGCAATAACGCCAAGTTCAAAATCAATGCGCTCTTTAATCTCATTATTTAAAGTCCCGTATCTTTTTTCAGCACCTTGGTAGGTTAAAAAACGCAAATAATCATTCTCTCCTTTTTTACCGTCAACATCATCAGTTACTTGATGCTTTTCGGGTATTTCAAATTTTGGAAGTAAAACTTCACGTGCCAAATCAAACAACTCAATTTTTGCTGCTAATGCTTCAATATTTATTATGGCCTCTGGAATATCTTTAAACAAAGCCTTCATTTCGTCTGGCGATTTATAATAATATTCATGGTTGGGAAAACCATATCTAAATCCACGACCTCTCCCAATTGGAGTAGCTTGCTTTTCTCCTTCTTTTACACACAACAAAATATCGTGTGCATTAGCCTCTTCTTTATTGGTGTAATAAGTATTGTTTGTTGCGATTAGTGGAATATTATATTGACGCGCAAATTCTACCATAACTGCATTCGCACGATCTTCACCCTCTTCACCATGACGCATCAGCTCAATATAAAAATCCTCTTTAAATTCAGAATGCCACCATTGCAGCGCTTCTTCGGCTTGACGGTCTCCAAGGTTTAATATTTTTGCCGCAATCTCTCCATACATGTTTCCAGACAATACAATCAAATCTTCTTTGTGTTGTTTCACAATTTCACGATCAATTCTCGGGATATAATAAAATCCATTTACATATGCTTTGGAGGTCATTTGGGCTAAATTGTGGTAACCTCTCTTATTTTTAGCTAAAAAAACTATTTGATATCCATCGTCTCTTCTTGATTTATCTGTGTGATCTTCACAAACATAAAATTCGCATCCAATAATAGGCTTTATTTGTTTTGCCCCCGATTCAAGGGCTTTATTATGTGCCTTGACTGCTTTGATGAAATGAAAAGCACCCATCAAATTCGCATGATCTGTAATTGCCACTGCAGACATTTTATGTTTTGCTGTAGCCTCAACCAACTGACTAATTCGAGAAGTAGCTTGCAAAACCGAAAATTGAGAGTGATTATGAAGATGAACAAAAGAAGAAGTGGCTAGTGCAGAACTTTCTTCTTGTGAAACTAAAATATCAGTAGATTCTTTTTTCTTTAATTTTTCTGAAGCCTTTTTTAAATTCTGATGCTTTAAGCCAATTAATTTGTAAGGCGCTTGAGATTGAAGCTCTTCTGTTTGAAGGGCTTGATTTTCAAAACCTTTAGGGTGTATTTTTTTCTGTCTAAGCAACTCAAAAAAAGCACGGGTGGTTGCTTCGACATCTGCAGTTGCATTGTGTGCTTCTTCAAAACTTTCTTGAAATAAAAAGTAATATAATTCAGCAAGTGTAGGTAGTTTAAACTTTCCTCCTCGACCCCCAGTGAGTTGACATAATTGAGCAATCTCCTCTGTACATGTGTCGAATACTGTTTTATCTTCCAGTATATCTTTCAATCCTGCTCGCAAATATTCGGCTCCCATAATATTACGATCAAAACTCACATTATGCCCCACCAAAAAATCAACAGTATTGATTGCCAATTGAAATTTTTCTAGTACCTCAGTCAAAAGAATACCCTTATCTTCAGCTAAGGAAGTTGATATGCCATGAATTTTTTCTGAATCAAAGGGAATGGTGAATCCATCGGGCTGAATTAAGTAATCTTCATTTCGAATTAACATACCTTTTGCATCATGAATTTGCCATGCAATTTGAATACAGCGTGGCCAATTTTCTGAATCAGAGAGAGGAGCATTCCACTTTTTGGGTAGTCCGGTTGTCTCGGTGTCGAAGATTAAATACATTAAAACGAATATACTTATTTCCCTTCTCAAGTTAAAATCGTTTTATTCCGAGTTATTAACGATAATGATTTTATGATAAAAAAATCAAATACGTACCTTCGTCAAAAAAATATTATAAACGCAAGCTTGTCCGTTTTTGATACTCTAGACTCACAAAAAGCGATAGAGGCCGCATTTTTTGAGAGGCATTGTGTCTATATCAAAGGTTTTGTGGGTTCAGGTTTTTCTTTTCGAATCGCAGCTGCGTTTCAAAAAAATCATCAAAATCTTCTTTTAGTACTTGATAATGCCGAACAAGCTGCTTATTTTCTCAATGATTTAGAGCGCCTTTTAAACCCGGCGGATGTATTGTATTTCCCTGCTAGTTATAGACAAGCGTATGCACAGGAAACTACAGATAATGCAAATGTTTTATTGCGCTCTGAGGTCCTTAAAAAAATAAGTGGATCAAAAAAACCGCGTATTATAATTAGTTACCCTCAGGCAATTTTCGAAAAGATAATTTCTCAGCACACCCTAAATAAAATTACTTTTAAAATAATCAAAGACACCGTCCTTTCACTAAACTTCATCAATGAAAGTTTATTTGAAATGGGATTTCAACGCGTTGATTTTGTTACCAGTCCAGGAGAATTTGCTGTTCGGGGTGGAATCATCGATGTGTTTTCTTTTGCTTATCAACACCCCTTCAGAATTGAGTTTTTTGACGATACCGTTGAGCGCCTTTGTAGTTTTGATGTTCAAACCCAGCTCTCTATCACTGCTTTTGATTCTATAGATTTATTGCCTGACACTTCAAATAACGACTTCACAGAAAAGCGAAAGTCAATATTAGAATTTTTTCCTTCTAATAGTAGTTTTCTCTTTTCCAATTTTGATAAAACCACAGCTCTGCTGCAACAGTTTTTTGAAAAAGCTATAGGTATTTTTAATTCCAAAGAAGTAACAACTCAATATCCGCCAGAAAATCTTTTTGTGAATAGAGAAGAGCTGATCAAAGACAGTCTAAATAAATCTATTTTTGTTCTAGAGCGAACCGAGGAGTTGCCAATTGCATCTCATATTAATATTAAACAAAGTCCTCAACCTGCATTCAACAAACAATTTGATTTGCTTATTAGTCACCTCAATGAAAATAATAAAAGAGGTTATGAAAACATGCTATTCTGTAGCAACGATCAACAAACCAAACGTTTTCATGATATTTTTCAAGAGTTAGAAAAAACGGTTCATTATAAAACAAAGGTGTTTTCTATTTATGAAGGATTTGAAGATTTAGAGGCTAAATGGGCTTGTTTTTCAGATCATCAAATTTTTGAACGTTATCACAAATATCAACTTAAATCGGATACAACTCGAAAACAGGCTTTAAATCTTAAAGAATTAACCCAAATGGAAGTTGGAGACTATGTTACCCACATAGATCATGGAATTGGTACTTTTGGAGGCCTACAACGTATTGATGTTGAGGGGAAATGGCAAGAAGCTATTAAGCTTATTTATGGAGAAAGAGACATTCTTTATTTGAGCATTCACTCGCTTCATAAAATAAGTAAGTATAATGGTAAAGATGGTGCAGTTCCAAAAATTTATAAATTAGGCTCTAAAGTATGGAAGACGCTTAAACAAAAAACGAAAACTAAGGTTAAAGAAATTGCTTTTAACCTTATTGAACTTTATGCCAAAAGAAGAGAAAAAATCGGTTTTTCTTTTGATCCAGATAGTTATCTTCAATGGGAACTGGAAGCTTCTTTTATGTATGAAGACACTCCTGACCAAGAAAAAACAACCCAAGCCATAAAAGCAGACATGGAGTCACAACAACCAATGGATCGATTAGTATGTGGAGATGTAGGGTTTGGTAAGACAGAGGTTGCGATTAGAGCTGCTTTTAAAGCAGCAGATAACAGTAAACAAGTGATTTTACTTGTGCCGACCACCATTCTCGCATTTCAACATTTTAAAACTTTCTCTGCACGCCTAAAAGAACTACCAGTTCGTGTAGATTATTTGAGTCGTTTTCGTTCTACAAAAGATAAAAATCTGATTTTAAAAGATTTAGCAGAAGGTAAAATTGATATACTCATCGGGACTCATCAGTTAGTAAATAAAAATGTGGTTTTTAAAGATTTGGGGTTACTTATTGTAGATGAAGAACAAAAATTTGGGGTAGCTGTAAAAGAAAAGATTCGCTCCTTGAAGGCTAATATTGACGTGTTGACATTAACTGCTACACCTATTCCAAGAACCTTACAATTTAGCCTGATGGCTGCTCGAGATCTTTCCATAATAGCTACTCCCCCACCAAATCGTTTCCCAATTGAAAGTGATGTGGTTCGCTTTAGCGAAACTCTTATTCGAAACGGAATTATGTACGAATTACAGCGTGGAGGGCAGGTCTTTTTTATTCATAATCGAGTTGAAAATATTAGTGAAGTGGCAGGCTTAATTCAGCGTTTAGTTCCAGATGCAAGGATTGCAATTGGTCATGGTCAAATGGATGGAACAAAACTAGAAAAAATGTTGTTGAGCTTTATGCAGGGTGATTTTGACATTCTTGTTGCCACCACTATCATAGAAAATGGATTAGATGTTCCCAATGCAAATACTATTTTTATCAATAATGCAAATAATTTTGGCCTCAGCGACCTTCATCAAATGCGAGGTCGTGTGGGTAGAAGTAATAAAAAAGCTTTTTGTTATTTTATCACTCCACCACACAGTGCTATGAGTAGTGATGCGCAAAAACGAATCAAAACAATTGAGCAATTCTCCGCAATTGGATCGGGAATTCAGATTGCTATGAAAGATTTAGAGATAAGAGGGGCAGGAGACTTACTTGGTGGAGAACAAAGCGGATTTATTAATGAAATGGGATTTGAAACCTATCAAAAAATCCTTCACGAAGCTATCGAAGAGTTAAAAGAGAATGAATTTAGAGAACTTTATCAACATGAAGTAAATGATAAATTAAAACCTTATGTTAAAGAGGTTCAAATTGATACTGATTTGGAATTATTCATTCCAGATAATTATATTAATATTGTTAAAGAACGACTTTCACTATATCAAGAATTGAGTCAGATAAAAACTAACAAAAAATTGATTGATTTTGAAAATAAAATCACGGATCGTTTCGGCCCTTTGCCTGAACCGACCATTGAACTTTTGGAAAGCATTAAACTTAAATGGGTCGCTACTCAACTTGGAATGGAACGCTTGATTATTAAAAAGGGAAGTTGTATTTGTTACTTTATATCAGATCAACAAAGCGAATTCTTCCAAACAAAGACGTTTAGTTTTCTACTTACCAAAATACAAGAGGATCCCGATCGTATTAAACTAAAAGAGAAAAATACACCTAACGGTTTAAAATTAATTTTAACAATTCAATCTATTGGTGAGATCCAAACGCTGACTGAACTTTTGGATAGTTTCGTTTTACCTATAAAAACTTTAAATTCTTAATCTCTTCAAACGCAATATTTACCTGATCTTCGTGGATCAAAATTGTAAATTCATTTGATGTGGATATTACTTCATATACATTAATTCCCTCCCATGAAAGACGCTGAAAAATAAAATAATAAACCCCTGGAATGGTTACGTTTTCGATTGGAAGCTTTATTGTAATTGAAGACAAGTTTTCCACTTTAGAAAGGCAGAGTTCTTTCATAAATAAATCATCTACCATGTGAGCAATATTTTGACTCACTATAATATTTGACTCTGCAACTCCTCTAGAAGATGTATAAAAAACTTCTTTTTTATTTTCAATTTCTTTTAATAAATTTCCCTGATTCAAGAGTAGGGATTCTGAAACTGAAAAACTGTAATCTACCAAGGAAGATCTCACAGTAATATCACCCATGTTTTTTAAAACACCTAAAATTTTTGAAGAGTCTTTAGTAAATTCTGCCTCATCAGACACTCGCTTTAATGACATCACTATCGCTCCTTGATTTACAGATTTTCTCAATGAAGATTCTATTTGAGGTTTAATTTGACGAGCCAAAGAAGTTAAATTAATAATTCCATCGGAGAGGGCAGCTGACAAATATGGCTTAGTTTTTACATAAGCTGCGACTGTTGAAGCAATGGTTTTCATTCTAATCTATTTTATAACAAAAGTAATTATTTAAAACAAATTGTTATAAATAAAACAATATTCTCAAGCGTAAATTAAATATTCACCTTTGATTAAACATTACAAAACGTTAAATTGAATTAAGATTGCAATTATCTGAACTCTTATTTAAAGCACTCTAATTAAATCTATCATAAATAATATACGAGCATTCTTAATCTGTTAATCGATTTAAATTTTTGTAAAAATTTATTAACCTCAGCCAAAATAAATAAAGTAATTTAATATACTTTATTGCTAAAGAAATTATAAACTTCCTGTAAGAAGTGATTTAAGATTAGGTGTTGTCTTATAATTGGAGAGATATTTGCTTATTTTTGATGAAAATCTAAGAGATTGTTATGCCAAAACGTTACACGGTGACAGCAGCACTGCCTTACACCAACGGACCTATTCATATTGGACACCTCGCTGGGGTATATATTCCGGCAGATATTTATACGAGATATCTTCGTGGTCAGGGAAAAGATGTAATCTTTATTTGCGGGAGTGATGAGCATGGGGTTGCAATTTCTTTAAAAGCTAAAAAAGAAGGGAAAACACCCCAGGAAATTATAGATCAATATGATCAAATCATTAGAGATTCTTTTCAAGAATTTGGAATTACATTTGATAATTATTCCAGAACTTCACGTGAAGTACACTATAAAACTGCTCAGGAAATATTTAAAAATTTAGAAGCTAAATCTATTTTTGAATTAAAGGAGTCTGAACAATTATATGATGAAAAAGCACAGCAGTTTCTC
Organism: Flavobacteria bacterium MS024-2A; assembly: GCA_905181895.1. GTDB lineage: Bacteria > Bacteroidota > Bacteroidia > Flavobacteriales > Flavobacteriaceae > MS024-2A. The sequence continues at coordinate 12,059 of CAJJAB010000050.1, forward strand.
GCTGATCGTTTTGTAACAGGTGGCTGTCCTATTTGTCAATATACAGAGGCTTATGGAGATCAATGCGAAAGCTGTGGAAGTAGTCTCAGTGCAACAGAATTGATAAATCCTAAATCAACTTTAAGTGGTGAAAAACCTACATTAAAATTGACTAAACATTGGTATTTACCTTTAAATAATTACGAGAATTTTATTAAAAAATGGATTATTGAAGGACATCAAAAAGACTGGAAACCTAACGTTTATGGTCAGGTAAAATCATGGATAGATAATGGCCTGCAACCTAGAGCGGTAACACGTGATTTGGATTGGGGAATACCAGTTCCTGTTTCATGTGGTGAAGGGAAAGTATTGTATGTTTGGTTTGATGCTCCTATTGGATATATTTCTTCAACAAAAGAAT
>CAJJAB010000051.1 GCA_905181895.1 Flavobacteria bacterium MS024-2A
TTACAGCTCCTTCTTTTTTCATCAAGTCACCTCCCCAGGCACGAAAACGAGCATTTGAGTCAATTTTTTTTAGAGCTTTTACTAGATGAGCTCCGTGTAAATCGCCTGAGGCTTCTCCTGAAATTAGATAATAATTCAATGTATTAAAAGCTAAGTATTTATTTTTAAAAAAAAGATGAGAAGAACTGTAGCTATCGATATAGCGACAATACCAGCAGCAAAAGAAAATTTATTCTTTTTTAAAGCAAGAAAAAAGACAGGAAGATTAATAAGTGCCGCTAAAGAAATAACACCGCCTAATCTATTTTGACCATAGAGAAATTGGAGACTATTTTCAATGTTGTCATCTGACAGAAAAAAAATTAGAACAACAAGTCCAAACCCCGTCCAAAATAACCCAGCCAGAATTCCCCAAAGGAAAAACTTATCTTTTATAAATCCCATGTATTTAGTTGTTGAATGCTATGATGTGCTGTTAGGTCAAATTGCGTGGGAACTACTGAAACGAATCCTTTAGATAAGGCCCATTCATCTGTATCCTCTCCTTTATCGTCATTCACAAAAGTTCCTGTAAGCCAATAATACTTTTTCCCCATAGGATTAGTTCGTTTATCGAATTCCTCGACCCAATTTGCTTTTGCTTGTCGGCAAATTTTAATTCCTTTAATTTGCTGCTCTCTTAATTTTGGAAAATTAACATTTAATACAACACCCCTTGGAATTTTATGTGATAGAGCTTCTAAAGTAATTTGGATAATAATTTTTTTTAATGGAGTGAAATCTGCGTTCCAACTGAAATCTAATAAGGAAAATCCAATTGCTGGAATTCCTTGAATACCTGCTTCTATTGCGGCACTCATTGTCCCAGAATATATTACATTTATTGACGAATTAGATCCATGATTAATACCAGAAACACATAAATCAGGCTTTTTATCCATTAGTTCGTTTACGGCAAGTTTCACGCAATCTGCAGGTGTTCCAGAACAACTAAATTCTTCTTGAGGGCCTTCGGTTACTTTAATTTTATGACAATGCAAGGTAGAATTAATTGTAATAGCATGTCCCATTGCAGATTGGGGACTATCTGGCGCAACCACTACTACATCCCCAATTTCATTCATAACCTCAATCAACATCCTTATTCCAGGAGCCGTAATTCCATCATCATTGGTTACTAAAATCAAAGGTTTTGAGTTCATAAATCAAGTTTCTCAGCTAAGGTATGAAATCTTTAAAGGCTTTCTTTTAAAACAATATTAACAAATCGATCATGAGATTATATGTATATTTAACCGCTATGAAAAAGAGATTAAAACATACCCCATTGAGACCCTACATCTGGATATCATTATTTATTCTTGTTAGTGGATTAGTTTTTGGAATTACACTCAAAAATGAAGACCCAAACAAAGACAAACTTTTATTGGAAATAATTTCTTATGTTCTGGAACGGGGACATTATGATCCAAAAGAAATTAATGATATTTTTTCTGAGAATGTATATGAAAACTATCTAGAAAATATTGATGGTCAGCATCGTTTTTTTCTTAAATCAGACATCAATACTTTTGATTCTTTTCGATATCGAATTGACGATGAATTAAAAAATACACAAGTTGATTTTTTTAATCTTTCCTATAATAAATTGATTGAAAGAATGGATCAAGTAAAAGGTTTTTATGAAGCTTTATTGAAAAGCCCTTTTGATTTTAATCGCAAGGAAGAAATAAATTTAGACTTTAAAAACTTACCCTATGCAAACAATGTTAATGACTTAAAAAAGAGATGGCGTAAACAATTAAAATTAAGTGCGTTGGAAAGTTTTACTTCAAAAAAAGAAGAGGAGCGTAATAAATTTAAAAAAGACTCCACCTATTCTCCATTAACAGATGTCGAAATTGAAAAAGATGCTCGAGAGAAGATTAAAGAAAACATGAAATTCTTTTTTGAAGGATATAATGATTTGGAAAGGAAAGATTGGCTATCTGTTTATATTAACTCAATAGTAGTTCAATTTGACCCCCACACTTTTTATCTTGCTCCCAATGATAAAGAACGCTTTGATGCAAGCATGTCTGGAAAATTTGAAGGAATAGGAGCTCGTTTACAAAAGCGAAGTCAAGAAGTTAAAATTGTAGAAATTATTTCGGGAGGACCTGTTTGGAGAGATGAAATTATTCAAGTAGGAGACATTATTTTAAAAGTAGGTCAGCCTAATGAGGAGCCTATTGATATCGCAGGCATGAGATTAGATGATTCCGTTAAACTTATCAAAGGACCTAAGGGCACTCAAGTAATTTTAACCATTAAAAGAGTAGATGGTACAATAAAAAATGTAGTAGTTACTCGAGATGTAGTTGAGTTAGAAGAAACCTATGCGCGCTCCTCTCTCATTAATTATGATTCAGGTTCTTTCGGATTGATTGAGCTCCCCAAGTTTTATATTAATTTTGAAGATTATAATTCTCGTAACGCTGCTACAGATGTCAAAAAAGAGATAGAGCAACTCAAAAATAAAAACGTCAAAGGAATTATTTTAGATCTCCGAAATAACGGCGGAGGTTCACTAAAGACTGTTGTTGACATGACTGGGTATTTTATTGATGAAGGCCCAGTAGTTCAAGTTAAAAGTACCGGAGGAAAAAAAGAAGTATTAAAAGATAAGGACCCTAATATTATTTGGAATGGCCCTTTAGTCGTTTTAGTAAATGAATTTTCAGCTTCTGCTTCAGAAATTCTAGCTGCAGCCCTTCAAGATTATAAGCGAGCGATAATTCTCGGAAGTAAGCAAACTTTTGGAAAGGGTACGGTTCAAAATGTTTTTGACCTCAATAGAATGATTACTGGAGGCACTTATGGAAACTTAGGGGCTTTAAAAGTAACTACGGATAAGTTTTATAGAATTAATGGTGGCTCAACTCAATTGGAAGGAGTAAAGAGTGATATTGTTTTTCCAAACCAATATGCTTATGTTGATATGGGTGAAAAGGATCAAGATAATCCTTTGGTTTGGGACCGAATTTCTCCTGCAAACTATGTTCCTTATAATAATATGAATAATTACGAATACTCCTTAGCAAGAAGTAAACAACGACTTTTGGAAAACCCTTTTTTAAAGTTGATTGATGAGCAAGCCCTTTGGATAAAAAAGCAAAAAGAAGATTTCACTTATTTTTTAGATTATGAATCATATAAAGCCGAACGTGAAACAAATAAAACCTACTCTGAGCGTTTCAAGAAGTTAGGTGAATTTGAATCTACATATAAATTTCAATGGCTTCCAGAAGCAGATTTTAAAGGTGAGCCAAACGATGACTTAATCAAAAAGAGAGAACGCTGGCAAAAGTCACTTAAAAAAGATATTTATATTTCTGAAGCAGTGGAAATTTTAAAAGATCTGTCTAGCCAAATTAATGTCGAGAAAGCAGTTACTGAAGTTAAAAATTAATATAAATTTTGGAATTTAGGAGTGCTTTCAATCGTTTTAAGTCAGACAAATGGGCGGTTGGTAGTTTTTTGTTTATTTTAGGTATTACTTTAATTGCAATTTTCGCATATCCTTTATCTCCTGATAAGACTGCATATGCAAATCAAATGCATTTATCAATTCATTCTCAGCCTCCTGGATTTACTTGTCAAGTATTGATTATTCCTCAAAAAGAAAGACAAGAAAGGAGATCATTTTTTTTTGGAAATCTGAATTCAGCAGAGGAAATACCAATTCAGAACATTCGATGGTTTGACGACTCATTGGAGTATAAACGCTTTGGAAATGCAACTAATTATTATGAGAAAATCTATTTTAGTACTTTTCAAAATTCGACAAAGCGAGAACAAATTGAAAAAACATATTTAGTTTCAAAGTACTTCCTTTTAGGTACCGACAAGTATGGTCGAGATTTATTAAGTCGATTAATTATAGGCTCTAGGATTTCAATTTCAATAGGTTTTATAGCTGTTTTTATTTCTTTATTAATAGGTGTTTTTTTTGGAGCTATTGCTGGTTATTTTGGAGGCTGGACGGATCGACTAATAATGTGGATTATTAATGTAGTTTGGTCTATCCCTACTTTGCTTATGGTTATTGGGATAACATTGGCGCTGGGAAGGGGTTTCTGGCAAATTTTTGTTGCGGTAGGGCTTACTATGTGGGTAGATGTAGCTAGATTAGTTAGGGGCCAAGTTAAATCGATTAAAGAACAGCTATTTATTCAAGCAGGAAGTGTATTAGGGTTTTCTCACAAACGTATTTTGACCAATCATATCTTACCGATTTTAGTAGCCCCTTTACTTGTTATTTCAGCCTCAAATTTTGCTAGCGCGATTTTGATGGAGAGTGGTTTGAGTTTTTTAGGGATAGGGACACAGCCTCCAATGCCAAGTTGGGGTGGTATGATAAAGGATCATTTTAGGTATTTACTTTTAGGGAAAGCATATTTAGCATTATTACCAGGATTAGCAATTATGAGTTTGGTACTTGCTTTTATGATGTTAGGGAATAGCTTAAGAGATGTTTTAGATGTGCAACGTTAAATTGTATATATCAGTTCAAGCGATTGGCATCAAAGTTTAAATAGATAAATAGCATAAAGCTAAAAGCCAATAAACTGGAACCCCCGTTACTTATGAAGGGTAGAGGAATCCCAACGGTAGGGACTAACCCCAAAGTCATTCCAATATTCACAAAAAAGTGCATGAAAAGTATACTTGCAAAAGCATGGGAAAAAACCCTTGAATAGATCGAAGTATGTTTTTCAGCTCTATAAATAATCCGTAAAATAAAAATGGTAAATAAAAGAACTAGAAGACTACTTCCAATAAAACCCCATTCCTCACCAATTGTACTAAAAATATAATCCGTGTCTTGTTCTGGAACAAAGGCTCCTTTTGTTTGAGTACCATTTAAAAACCCTTTTCCAAAAAAACCTCCAGATCCAATAGCAATTTTTGACTGGTTAATATTGTAACCAATACCTCGTGTATCAGTTTCTAAGCCTAAGATAATATTGAATCTATCTCTATGGCGTTGTTCAAAAACGGAATTGAAAATAAAACTCACTGAGTAAGAAAAAAGAACACAAATTCCTAAACAAATTAAAAAGGGTAGTTTTTTAGTTTTTGGAACAAGTCTTTTAATTAATAAATAAAAAAAGAAAATCAGAATTAGTGCAGCAATAGAAATGAAGAAGTAACCATATAATAAAGTCAAAATAAAAACAAGTATAAATCCAATAAAAAGGTATAGAAAACGTAAATCAAGTCCTTCTCTAATCAACACGAAAAAAATTCCAACAAATACTAAAGCAGATCCAGCATCAGGTTGAAGAATAATAAGAAAAAAAGGCAATGATATTAAAAAGAGAATTTGAAATAAATGCTTTCTCTTTTTAATATCGGTTTGTAAAGAACTCAAATTAGAGGCAACTACCATTGCTGTTGTAATTTTAACAAATTCAGATGGTTGGAGACTCAAACCACCAATTAAATACCAAGAAGTTGCACCTGAAATAGTTTGGCCAAAAACAAAAAGTCCAATCAACCCTATAATGGAAATAACATAAAAAATATAGCTAAGACGTTCTAACAAATTAGATTTTATAAAGAGTATCGCTGGTAAGGCAGAAAGACAGAGTATAAAAGTCCAAAATTGTTTCCCAACGGGACTACCTATATCCCAAAAAGGGAGGTTAGATTCAGAAAAACGAGTGGAATAAATATTTATAATTCCAAATACAACAAGGGAAACATAGAGTAAAATACTCATCCAATCTAATCTAAAAACGAGCTTATTATTCATTAATTTCAAAAGGTTTTCCAGAAATTGGTTTGGCGTATTCATCCATTAAGCTCCCTTCAAGCATTTTATCCTCAAGCCATTTTCTTTTTATAGTTCCAGTTAGATATTTTTCAATCATCAAGCTTGCTATGGGTGCTGCCCATCGACTTCCCCAATAACCATTTTCTATAAAAACTGTAATGGCAATTTTTGGATCATCCTTTGGGGCAAAAGCAATAAAAATAGAATGATCGGTAAGTTGTGTTTTTTCGTTTTTTAAACGAATAAAATTTTCTACTGTACCAGTTTTTCCACAAACTTCAATATTTTTTATTCTTGCTACTCGAGCAGTTCCTTTTTCAACAACTTGATGCATCCCCTCAATCACAGTTTCAAAATGTTGAGGATCAACGAGCGTATAGTTTTTTATAAAAGGGGAGTCTTTTTCTTTTTGAAAAAGTGATTTTTTAAAATGCGGTTTAATAAAATATCCTCTATTAGCTATTATAGCTGTAAAATTTGCCATTTGAATGGGGGTAGTTAAAATTTCTCCCTGGCCAATAGCATTCGATATAATAGTTGTACCACCCCAACTTCCATTTGGATACCAATTGTCATAATATTTGCTATCGGGGATAAAACCTTTTTTTCCTATTGGTAAATCATACCCTAAGTAATTTCCTAAACCAAATTTTTCTAAATGATCTCTCCAACGATTCAAACCCTCTTTTGGTGTTGGTGCATTTTCTATCAATCTTAAATAGGTTTTTGCGAAATAAGTATTACACGAATTGTAAATCCCTTTAATTAAGTCATTACTTGTACCATTGGGACAGTGACATTTCATAAATGCATTTTTAGCATAAAAATGACCATGATTACATTTGAATCGAGTTTTTGGAGTGATTATTTTTTGTTGTAAACCAATTAATGCATTAAGTGTTTTAAAAGGAGAGCCTGGAGAATATTCAGCCTGAAGACTTCTGTCAAATAAAGGTTTTGCAATAGTGTCGTTCAATAAGTCACTAAAATTTCTCGAGCGTTCTCTTCCAATCAATTTATTGGGGTTATAATTAGGGGCAGTAACTAGCGCAAGAACTTCTCCTGTACTTGGTTCAATAGCCACTATGCCTCCTCTTTTGTTTTGCAGTAATGATTCACCATATTGTTGAAGTAACGCGTCAATGGTAAGGGTTAAGTTCTCTGAGGATTCAGGCTCAGTATCAAATTCGCCATTTTTATAAGTTCCAATGATTCTGTTGAAACGGTCTTTTTGATAAAAAGAGGCTCCTTTTTTACCACTTAAATTACTTTCATAGGTTTTTTCAATCCCCTGACGTCCGATCATTTCTCCAAGCATGTAATCACTTTTCTCATTTAATTCATTTGAGTTTACCTCACTTGTATAACCTAATAAATTTGGTGCTGTAGGAAGAACATAATCACGCACTAATTTTTTTTGAAAATAAAAACCACGATACTTCCACATCTTTTCTTGAAACATTGCACGATTTTCTTTTGAAATCTGACGAATTATTGATGAAGGGAGTTTTTGGGAAAAACGGTTAGCTTTTTTCAATTGATTTAAAAGTTCATCTTTAGAAATTGACAATCCGTTAATTAATTCTAAGGTATCGAAAGATTCAATATTTTCAGGGATTACCATAAGATCGTATACAGGTTGATTAGCGACCAATAAAATTCCATTTCGATCATAAATTAGCCCTCGATTTGGATATACAGGACGTTTTTCAACCGCATTATTTTCAGAAAGCTGCGAATATTCAGAATTAAATAATTGTAATAATATTAACTGAAAAATGAATAAGAAGAAGGTCCCAAGAGTTAATATCACTAAAACACTTTTTTTTATCATTTTGAAGTTTTAGACATAAAAGAGATCGGTAATACTAAGATTATAGAAAAGAAAGATGTAATTAAAGCGCCTGATATAATTAAAAGAAAGGCATCCCAACTAAAGTAAATTACAATAAAATATGTTAAGTGGTGTGTAAGTATAAATAAGAACAAAAAAAGAATACGATTTAATTTCCTTGGATCATTTTTAAAACTTTTAGGAAGTTCAGATATAACACCAAAAGCATTACGTATTAATAAGGGGCGCAAAAAACTTACCGTAAGACTAGCAATGGTATGAGCTCCTCCTGTTTGAGACATAAGATCAATAAAAAAACCTATAAAAAAGCCTAAGAAAAGGAAGAATGTATGATTTCTATCAAAGCGATAATTGATAAGAAACAATACATAAATCATCGGATTAATATATCCAAATAAGTTGACTTGATTGAAAATAAATACTTGAAGTAACAAAAATATTATAAAAGAGCTAAATGTTTTTATTGTGATTGAATTCATTATTTCAAGTCTTTATTTAAAAACTCGATTTCATCTTTAAACTTATTCTCTATCACATAACCTAGATAAATTTGAGATGGGTTTTCAAAAAGTTCAGCAGTCAAAGTGTAATACCCAGTATTGTTATCATTTTCAAGTTTTGAAATTTTTCCCAATGGAATCCCGTAAGGAAAGTAAGAAGACATACCTCCTGTTACAATTGTATCTCCTAAATTAAGTTTGGAACTCGAGACAACATCTTCTATGGCAAATTCTCTTGGATTCTTCCCTTTCCAAACTAAAGAGCCAAAAGCAGCACTGTTTTTAAGGCGGACATTAATTTTTAAATCTTTATGTAAAATTGAAATAACACTTGCATATTTTCTAGAAACAGACTTCACAATTCCGAGAACTCCGTTTGTAGTAATTACTCCCATTTCAGTTTTGACTCCATTTTCACTGCCTTTATCAATAATGATATAGTTTCTTTGATTTAAATGGCTATTTTTAATCACATTAGCATCTTTAACCAAGAAAGGAAAGCGCTTGTGGCTCACTAAATATTTATTATATAAGAAAGGGGCGTTTACTTTCAGATTTAAAGATTTAAGGCGCGTATTTTCCTTAAGGAGTATTTCATTTATTTCTTTTAGATTGAAATATTGGTTAATTGAACTAGAAAAATCATAAAGACTACTAGAAATATAAAATCCAAGATGTTCTAACTTGTTTTTATGAAAACTACTTCTACTACTCAAGAATAGTATAGAAAAAACCATTAAAAGAATGTAAATAATGGGATTTCTATATTGTACGAGCGCATTAATGATTCGCTGCATACCCTATTTATTTAATTAAGACTGTTTTAAATCGCTCAATATTTTTCAAAGCAATTCCGGTTCCCCTTACTATAGCCTGAAGTGGGTCTTCAGCAAGATAAATTGGAAGGTCTGTTTTTTGAGATAGACGTTTATCTAAACCTCTTAAAAGAGCTCCTCCTCCAGCAAGATATATTCCTGTATTATAAATATCTGCAGCAAGTTCAGGAGGTGTTTGTGATAGCGCCTCCAAAATTGCATCTTCGATTCGTACAACTGATTTATCAAGGGCTTTAGCAATTTCGCCGTGATTAATGGTTACCTGTTTGGGTTTTCCTGATAATAAATCTCTTCCCTGAACTGACATTGGGTCTGGTGGATTATCTAAATCTTCGATTACACTTCCTACAATAATTTTAATTTTTTCAGCAGTGCGTTCTCCAATATACAGATTATGCTTATTTCGCATGTAATTAATAACATCGCTAGTAAAAACGTCTCCTGCAATTTTAATGGATTTGTCACAAACAATACCCGATAAGGCTATAATGGCGATTTCGGTAGTTCCTCCTCCTATATCAACTATCATATTTCCTTTGGGCTGCATAATGTCAATTCCAATTCCAATTGCTGCTGCCATTGGCTCATGAATCAAATAAACTTCTTTTCCATTAACGCGTTCAGCAGACTCTTTTACCGCTCGCATTTCAACTTCTGTAATTCCAGAGGGGATGCAAATTACCATCCGAAGAGAGGGTGAGAAAAAACGACGATTCAGCGAAGGGATACTTTTTATCAGTCGATTGATCATTTGTTCTGAAGCATTAAAGTCTGCAATTACCCCATCTTTTAAGGGACGAACAGTTTTGATGTTTTCATGTGTTTTACCTTGCATCATGTTGGCTTCATGACCGATGGCAATTACTTTACCTGTGGTTCGATCAATGGCAACAATGGAAGGACTGTTTACAACAACTTTATCGTTGTGAATGATTAAAGTATTCGCTGTACCTAAATCAATTGCTATTTCTTCTGTAAAAAAACCCATCTTTGTTTATGTTGATTGCTTAAAATTATGAATTAATGTTTAAAGTGCCTTACTCCTGAGAAAACCATTGCCATTTTATGATTATCACAGTACTCAACGGATAACTTATCTTTGATTGAGCCTCCGGGTTGAATAACAGCTTCAATACCTGCTTGATCTGCTATCTCAACACAATCAGGAAAAGGGAAAAAAGCATCACTCGCCATTGCAGAGCCTTTTATATCAAACCCAAAACTAGTAGCTTTATTTATGGCTTGATTAAGGGCGTCAACTCTTGAAGTTTGTCCTGTACCAGAAGCAAGCAATTGTTGGTTTTTAGCTAAAACAATAGTATTTGATTTGGTGTGTTTACATAATTTTGAAGCAAACAATAGATCATCTATTTGAGAAGGGGAAGGATGTAACATTGTTGCAGCTATTAAATCTTCTTTTTGATCGGTTTTAGAATCCTTGTCTTGAACTAGAACTCCATTGAGACATGTTCTTAGTGTTTGATTTGGAAATTCATCTTCTTTTTGAATTAATATAATTCTATTCTTTTTTTCTTTTAATAAAGAAAGTGCCTCATGATCATAATTTGGCGCAATAACTACCTCACAGAATAAAGTGTTTATTGCTTTGGCAGTCTCTAGATCTATAATTTTGTTACTAATCAAAACACCCCCAAATGCTGAAACTGGATCACCAGCAAGCGCATCTTTATATGCAGTTACTAAAGTATCTCTAACTGCAAAGCCACAAGCATTGTTGTGTTTTAAAATTCCAAAAGCAGGTTTTCCATCATAGAACTCATTCATTAAATTTATAGCTGCATCAATATCAAGTAGATTGTTGTATGAGACTTCTTTACCGTGTAGATGTTCTAATAAATCATTAAGAGGTCCAAAAAAGTAACCTTGCTGATGTGGATTTTCGCCATATCTTAATTGTTGAGAAGACTCAATACTTATTTTTAATCGATTTTCTTTTTCATTAAAATGATTGAAAATAGCTGTATCATAATGTGAAGAAGTGTGAAATGCTTTTACTGCATATTCTTTTCTTTCCAATAAAGAAGGAGCACCATTCGCATTATTGTAGATATTTATAAAAGAGGAATAATCTTCTTTATTGGAGATACAAAAAACATCATTAAAGTTTTTAGCGGCTGCACGAATTAAGGCAATCCCTCCAATATCTATTTTCTCAATTATTTCGCTTTCGGATGCATTGCCAGCAACGGTTTTCTCAAAGGGATATAAATCAACAATGACTAAATCAAAAGAGGGAATATCATATTGATCAATTTCAGTTTGATCAGAGGGTATTGACGAACGGTTTAAAATGCCTCCAAAAACTTTGGGATGTAATGTTTTAACACGGCCTCCCAATATGGAAGGATAGCCCGTCAGATCTTCAATCGCATTTACTTCATGACCCAATTCACGAATAAAAGCTTCTGTCCCACCGGTAGAAAATAATTTTACGTCATTAGCAACCAATACTTTAATTAAAGGTTCTAAACCTGTTTTGTCAAAAACAGATATAAGTGCTGAACTAATTTTTTTAAAATTCATTGTCAATTTAAAGTTGTAAAAGTGATTTAGAATAGGTTTTTGCAACAAGATCACAAACTGCTTCTAGCAAATGCACATCTTTATCATAAAAAGGGTTGATTTTATGAGAATCAATATCAATCTGACCAATATTTTTACCCTCTAAAAAAAGGGGAATTACAATTTCAGATTTAACGGCTATGTTACATGCAAGATAATTATCCTGAGCCCTTATGTCTGGGACAATGAAATTTTGGTTTGAGACGGCTACTTGTCCACAAATCCCTTTACCGAATGGAATTTCATGATGTTCAACAGGACTTCCAGAGAATGCCTTTAAATGGAGCATTTTATTATCCAAATCAGCAAAATAAAAACCCACCCAATCGTAATGTTCAAATTTTTTTCTTAAAAAAGCACAGATGTAAGTTAAGCCTTCTAGCACTAAAAGATCAGCTGATTTTAGATGTTTTGAGATCTCTAAAATTACTTCTGAAAAATGTTCATGATTCATAATTAACAAAAGTAGTTATTATGAACCGTATATCATTGATTTATAGACTTGTTTTGATTTTAAAAAATGAAAACAAGATTTTTATAATTTTATATATTATTATATTGTTTTGATGAAATTAGTATCTTTGTATTATGAAAATGAAACAAGTTATAAGTATAACTCTAGCCTTCTTGATTTTTGGCACTCGCATGGGTTTTGCTTTGAATGTTCATTTTTGTGGATCTGAGATTGCTTCGATTTCTTTAGCTAATAACCCATCCAACTGTGGAATGGAAATGGGTAAAAAGGAAGGACTGTCTTTAGAAAAAAGGTTCACTAAAAAATCTTGCTGCAAAGACACTATACTTCTTTTTCATAATGATGAGCCTGAAAAGGTTTCTTTTGAAGAAGCACCTTCTTTTAAGGCTCCTTTTATTATATTATTTGGAGTTGATTTTTCAAAGGGGATAATTCCATTAATACACACTTACGAAGCAGAAAACTGGAATCCACCCCCTCCAGGCCAAAACAAGATAATACTAATGCAACATCGTCTGGTTTTATATGGATGATAGCCTGTTTTTTTTTTAAAACAGTTCTAACCTATAAAATCACGACAATGAAAAAATATATTATACTATTATTAAGTATTTGTGGAGCTCTTGTAAATGCTCAGGATCTTTTTTCTGGGACTATTTATTACGAGGAAGCAACAGAAAAAATACCCTTAGAAGGGGCTAATGTATATTGGCTAGGAACCGAAACTGGAGCGGTAACAAATCAGAACGGAAAGTTCTCAATTCCCTTTTCTGCAAAAACTAAAAAACTAGTAATCAGTTATATTGGTTTCAAAACGGATACTATTTTAATTTTAAAAAAAATTGAGTTAACCCATATACTCTCCGATAATTCTTCTGGAAATTTAGACGGAGTAACGGTAACTCAAAGACGGAAGGCTATACAAAAATCATATTTGGAAGCACAAAACATTATTAATGTCAATAGTGCTGAATTACTAAAAGCAGCTTGTTGTAATCTCTCTGAAAGTTTTGAAACAAATCCATCTATCGATGTAAATTTTTCAGATGCTTTGACTGGAACAAAACAAATCAAGATGTTGGGTCTAACTAGTCCATACCTTCTAATAACAGAGGAGAATATCCCTATGGTTAGAGGTGCGTCTCAAGCTTATGGATTAACATTTACTCCTGGGACATGGATTGAGAGTATTCAAATCACAAAAGGTATGGGCACTGTAGTTAATGGATATGAGAGTATTGCAGGACAGATTAATACAGAAATTAAAAAACCCTTTTCTGATGTTCCTTTATTCTTTAACTTCTTTACTTCTGGAAATGGTCGTCAAGAGATTAATACTCACGGAAATTTTAAAGTAAATGATAAATGGAGTTCAGGGCTTTTTATTCATGGGAATCAGCGAACACAGAAAAGAGATCAAAATAACGACTCATTTTTGGACGTTCCACTTGCTAAACAAATTAACATTCTGAATAGATGGCAGTATATTGATACTGAAAAAGGATGGGTTACTTTTGCAAGTATCAGATGGATGCAGGATGACAAACAAATTGGTGCTGTAGGATTTAATCCAGACTCTGATTTGAATAATTATAAAGTTTGGGGAAGTGAAATAAGTACAGATCGATTCGATAGTTCTCTAAAAGTGGGTTATGTTTTTCCTGAAATACCGTATCAAAGTTTTGGTTTTCAGTCGGCTTATAGTAATCACAAGCAAAAATCGTATTATGGATTTAGATCCTATGAAATTGATCATGAGAGTTTTTATGCAAATCTGTTATTCAATTCCATAATAGGAAACACTAAAAATAAATTCAAAGCAGGATTAAATTTTTCATTTGATCAATACATAGAAACCGTAGATACTTTTTTCTTTGATAGAAGCGATCGCTCAGTGGGAAGTTTTTTTGAATATAGCTATGATAACTTAGAAAACTTTACTTTAGTTGGGGGAGTTCGAGTGGACATACATAATCGTTTAGGAACTTTTGTGACCCCCAGATTTCACTTACGTTATTTGCCACAAGAAAAAACCATTATTCGAGCTTCCTTGGGAAGCGGAAGAAAGGCTGCTAATATTTTTGCAGAAAATCAA
>CAJJAB010000052.1 GCA_905181895.1 Flavobacteria bacterium MS024-2A
CTACTATCTACTATTCCTTTAACTGGAGTCTTTTTCGCGGTTATAATTGGATCAAAAATTGCTCCATTAATGGGTTGGATTGGGCCTGAAAGATATGGGCCTCTATATCTTCAGACTTTCGTTTCTAATTATTTTATTTTTATTCTTCCAAATATGTTTATCGGAGGAGCAATTATTTATTCTTTAGCTCAACAATTTAAAAATACTACAGTCTCCTTTGTTGGAGCAATGTTGATTTTAGTTGGGTATACAATAGCAGGGGAATTAACTTCAGATATAGATAACGAAAAAATTGCAGCTCTTGCTGATACTTTTGGGATCGGAACGTATAATATTACTTCTAAATACTATACCCCATTTGAAAAAAACACTCTGAATCCCACATTATCAGGATTACTTTTATACAATAGGATTATTTGGATTGGTTTTGCCGCTATAATTTTATTAGTATCATATTCAAGATTTACTTTTTCTACTAAAAAAACTAAAAAGAATAAGATTAAAGCTGGAAATGTAAATAATGAATCACGAGTTTCTTTAAAATCCCTTCCGAAAGCCAAGGTAAGTAAAGACTCTAATTTTGTTCATTTCAAAAGTTTTTTTAAACTCAACATAAGAAGTATATACAAACATGTAACTTTTAAAATTTTATTTGCTTTTAGTATTATTCAACTAATTGCAGGACTAGTTTCAGGTTATGAATATTATGGTCTCAAATCATATCCTCTTACCAATTTAATGATTGATCAAATTAGTGGCTCTTCGGGCTTATTTATAATGATCATCTTAGTTTTTTTTAGTGGTGAGTTAGTTTGGAGAGATCGTGATGTTCAAATAAATGAGGTCATTGACGCAACTCCACATTCTTCATTAGTCCCACTTTTCTCAAAAGCTTTATCACTACTTTCTTTATCTATTTTAATTCATTTTGCCCTTGTTTTTGTAACTATTATTTATCAATTAGCAATGGGCTATACTGAGATTGAGTTTTCTTTATACCTAGAAGACTTTATATATAATTTATTTCCTTTTTACTTTTCTACATGTGCTGCTGTTGTTGCAATTCAAGTGATTGTAAATAATAAATATATAGGTTATATGTTGTCAGTTATTATACTCTTAGTCTTGGATATCATATTGGTAGTTTTAGATATAAGTTCTAATATGATTTCATTTGCCGCTACCCCATATATGATATATTCTGATTTAAATGGTTTTGGACCTAGCAATATAGGAGTCTTTTGGTTTAGTATTTACTGGATTTTATTTGCCTTGTTTTTACTTACTTTATCTGGATTTATTTGGAATAGGGGTGCAGTAAAATCTTTTAAAGAACGACTTAATGGTTTTAAGAGTAACACCACTAGGTCTTATGTAATGATAGTTTCCTTAATAGGAGTATTTTGGATATCTGTATCATTTTTTGTCTATTATAATACCCAGACATTAAACACATACAATTCAATCGATAAGTCAGAAGAATTGGCTGTTTCTTATGAGAATATTTACAAAAAATTTAACACCCTTCCTCTTCCTAAAATAATTGAGGCTAAATATAATATTGATATTTTCCCAAAAGAGAAAAGTGCTGATGTTTTAGCTTTATTAACTGTTATAAATGATAGTAAAAAACCAATTGATAGTATTTTTTTAAACGTAAATAAACAGTGGGATTTAACTTTTGATTTTCCTAATGCATCCATAATAAGTAAAGATGATGATCATGATGTTCATTTTTATGGAATTAACCCTCCAATGCTTCCTGGCGATACATTGATTTTGAAAATCAATAATAAGTTTGAAACAAAAGGATTTTCTAATGGTGGTGAGACAACTAGTATAGTTAAAAATGGTTCTTTTTTAAATAATTTTGAAATTTTGGCTAATGTAGGTTATGATTCAAACAAAGAATTAAGCGATAAAAATAAAAGAAAAAAAGCAGGTTTGCCTCCAAAGGAAAGAATGCCTGAATTAGAAACTGATTGTGGTCTAAATTGTAACAAAAACTATCTAACTAATGGTTTTTCAGATTTCATTAATGTAGAAACTATAATATCTACAAGTAGTGACCAAATCGCGATAGCTCCTGGATCATTAATTAAAGAGTGGATTCAAGATGACAGAAAATACTATCAATATAAAGTCGATCATCCATCTCAAAATTTTTATTCTTTTATATCAGCAGATTACAAAATAGCTAAACGAAAATGGAATGAAATTGACATTGAGATTTATTACGATTCAAAACATTCTGTAAATATTGAAATGATGTTAGATGCCGTAGAGAGGTCTCTTAAGTATTACACTGAAAATTTCGGCCCATATTACCATAAACAATGTAGAATAATAGAATTCCCTAGATTTTCAAATTTTGCTCAAGCTTTCCCGGGAACCATGCCTTATTCTGAGTCTTTTGGCTTCATAATTGACCTTGAAAATGAAGAGGATAATAATGTAATTGATGCTGTAATTGCACATGAAATGGCACATCAATGGTGGGCTCATCAAGTAGTTGGAGCAGAGATGCAGGGTGGCACCATGTTAAGTGAGGCATTTTCAGAATATTCCTCTTTAATGACTCTTAAGAAAATGGCAAAAACACCTATGAAAATGAGAGAAATGTTAAAATATGATCACGATAGATATTTAAGAGGTAGATCAGGCGAGCGTGAAAAAGAATTACCTCTATATAAAGTAGAAAACCAAAGCTATATTCATTATGGAAAAGGAAGCGTTATTCTTTATGCTTTGCAAGATTACATTGGTGAAGACAAAGTCAATAGTTCAATGAAAGACTTTTTAGAGCAGTACAGGTATAAAACTCCTTATCCAACCTCATTAGATTTTTTAGATATATTAGAATCAAAAGTCCCAGATTCTTTGAATTATTTAATTGATGATTGGTTTAAAGAAATTACACTTTATGATAATAG
>CAJJAB010000053.1 GCA_905181895.1 Flavobacteria bacterium MS024-2A
CATTGCTAGTGCAATAGAGTCTTTTACCCAATAAACAAATTGACGATATTCACTATTTGTAATTTCAGTTTCATCCATGTAAAAGGATGGAACAGTTACTGTGCGAGCGGGTGCATTTCTTAGCTGAGCTTGGTCTTCATCTGCTTTACCCATAATGTAAGACCCTCCCTCAATGAGATGCATTCCATAAGGTTTTTCACCAAACCACTTTTTTTGTTTGACACCAATAAGTTCACCTCTATTCTTATTACCACAAGAAATAACAATCAGAGAGATACTTAATAGAACTAAAAGTCTTTTCATCAATATTTTTATTATAGTCTAGTCTATACTTTTGTTCAGTATAAAACTAATATTTTTTTTTTACGAATCACACTAAAAATTACCTATTTGGTAAAAATATGATTTTTAAATTAATAAAATCATAAATTACCAAATTCGCTTCATGGCGTTATACCAGCGTTCTGGTATTTTATCATGAATTGCTTCCTGATAATCTTTTTCTGTGCATGCTAATAACGCTTTTGTTTTTGTTTTATTATTTAGATGTGAATTATTTGTTAATTCCATCCACCAACGCTGACTATTCTCACTCTTATAGAAAACCATAATTTGATCTGAAAGAGTTACTGAATATTTAGAAAAATCATTAGTATTAACAGGATACTCTTCAAATCTATACTGAACTCCCTCAATGAAATACCAAATCATTTGTGCCAACAATTGGTTGGTCATAGGTGTTGAGGGTATTTCACAAATCCCCATAAAGCTTATTCTGTCGCTAATTCCAGCATAGCGCGTCAACCGACAAATTGTTCTTGAATCTATTCCATTGGGCTGTCCTTTTAGGGGATCAGCAATAGCTTGCCATGACACGCATTTCATGTCAAAACCAACAATATCTGCATCTCTAAAAGCGGGTTCAGCTACCGCAGGATCATCGAGGACCTGACCCAAACGAATGCCATCAAAATAAAGCTTCTCCATAAGGTCCTTTTCCTCAAGCGCACAAAAATAAGTTTGAAAACCAATATTAGTATAATTATTGAGAACATTGGGTTTATCCATTATAATCCTACTCATATAAGAGCGCCCAGAAATCAACTCATCTTCTTGAGAAAAATCATAGGAACGATCAACAGAAACAATGTTTGCTAATTGGTCAAACTTCTGAAAAACTTGGTATAGCGGAAAAAGTAAGTCGTGACTTCCTCCAATAAAAATAGGGATAATATTCATTTTTTTTAAATGAATTCCTATTTCTTTAATTGCAAAATAGGTGTCCTCTGCTTTTTCGCCATTTGGCAAATCTCCAAGATCTGCAATTTTTAAATTCCAGTTTCCAGGGTATAATTCGTAAAATACTTTTCTAAATTGATTAACATCATAAGAAGTATTTGTATAATAGCTATTTCTAAATTCATTCAAACCAATTAAAGCAATTTGCAACCCTTTGAGTTCGGGCAACTCATTCGCTTTGGAATGTATACTAATATTCTTACCAATTATTTGTTTTGGCAATAAGGATAAACCAACTAGAGTTTCTCTTTCAATTGGTATTAGTAATTCTAGACTCATCCTTTTTTAGCAATTTTTTTCTTTGCTTTAGGTTTTCCAAGATACTTTTCAGCTGCTTCAATTGTCAATTGAGATGCGTCAATATCTTTTCCAATTTCAACCTTTTGTTTTCCTCTGATAATGTGGTGTCTCCCCCAGCGCGCTTTTTCTACTCGAATTCCGACCTGTGTCCAATCATGGATCACTTTGTCTTTTTCTTTTTGGATTTTCTCTTCTATAAGGTTTTCGATGTCTTTCACAGTTAAGTTATCAAAATCGTACTTTTTGTTAACATTGATAAACATCCCACTCCACTTTAAAAAAGGACCAAAACGACCAACTCCTTTGGTCACTGGTAATTCATTATGAACATGGATCGGTGCGTCTGCTTTTTGCTTTTCTATAATTAAAGTAATCGCTGTTTCTAAATCGACTTCAGTTGCTAACATACCTTTTGGGAGAGAAATAAAAACATCATTATGTTTCACATAAGGACCAAATCGACCATTATTAGCAATGATTTCTAAATTTTCAAATTCACCTAACATCTTTGGCATTTCAAAAAGTTGCATTACCTCTTCAAAAGAAATACTTTCTAATTGCTGATTGGGACCTAAACTTGCATAAATTGGTTTTTCTTCATCATCAGGATCACCTATTTGTGCAATCGGGCCAAACTTCCCAAGACGAACTTTAACCGATCGCCCTGAGTTTCGATCAACACCAAGAATACGCTCTCCTGATTCTCTCTGAGCATTTTCTTTAACGTCTTCAACTATTGGATGGAACTTGTCATAAAAAGACTTTAGCATTTCAGTCCAATTTTTACCTCCATTTGCAATATCATCGAAACTCTGTTCTACTTGAGCAGTAAAGTTAAAGTCCAAAATATTCTCAAAGTTGTCCACTAAAAAATCATTTACTATCATTCCAATATCAGTAGGAATCAGTTTTCCTTTATCGGCACCAACCATCTCTGTTAACTGCTCTACTCGGATTGTTTTCTCTTTTAAAACGAATTGTTGATACGAACGAGAATCTCCCTCAGAGGACCCTTTTTCAACATATTTTCTATTCTGAACAGTTGAAATTGTCGGAGCATAAGTTGAGGGCCTCCCAATTCCCAATTCTTCCATTTTCTTTACTAAAGAAGCTTCAGAATAACGATATGGAGGACGTGTAAATCGTTGGGTGACATTCATTTTATTGAGCTGAATTTGATCGCCAACAGTCACCTTAGGCAACATACCACTTGCCTCATTGTCATCATCGTCAACACCTTCGAGATATAATTTTAAGAATCCATCAAAAGTTATTACTTCTCCTTTTCCGACAAAAAACTCTTTATGTGAATTGGCTTCAATAATTACTTGAGTTCGTTCCAAAAGTGCATCACTCATTTGAGAAGCGACCGTCCTTCGCCATATTAATTCATACAAACGTGCCTGATCGTGATCAATATTTAGCTTAACTTTTGAAAAATCTGTTGGGCGAATTGCCTCATGTGCCTCCTGAGCGCCTTTGTTTTTTGTTTTATAATTTCTTGGCTTAAGGTACTCATTCCCGTAGGCAGTATTAATCTTATTCGCAATATTTCCTTGTGCCTCTTGTGATAAATTTACGCTATCTGTTCTCATATAGGTAATATGACCTGCCTCATATAATCGCTGTGCTAATGTCATCGTTTTACTTACTGAAAAGTATAACTTTCTAGAGGCTTCTTGCTGAAGTGTTGAGGTTGTAAAAGGAGCCGCAGGACTTTTTTTCGCTGGTTTATTTTTAATGTCACTTACCTTAAATTCAGAATTAATGTTTTGTTCTAGAAAAACTTTTGCTCCTTCACTATCATTAAAAGATTTAAGTAATTGAGTGGGGATTTGTTTTTTTGATTGAGTCTCAAATAAAGCTTGTGTTTTATAACTCTGCTCAGGCGAAAAATTTCTAATTGCACGCTCTTGGTCTACAATTAAACGAACAGCAACTGATTGTACCCTTCCAGCAGAAAGACCACCTTTTACCTTTCTCCACAAAACTGGAGACAACTCATATCCAACCAAACGATCTAAGATTCTTCGTGCTTGTTGAGCATTTACTAAATCATAGTTTATAGTACGTGGAGTTTCTATGGCTTTTAAAATAGCGTTTTTGGTAATCTCAGAAAAAACAATTCGCTTTGAATTGGCTTCGTTGAGATTTAGCGTATTAGATAAATGCCAGGCAATTGCCTCTCCTTCTCGATCTTCATCACTCGCTAGCCATACGGTTTCGGCTTTTTTTGATAAACTTTTAAGCTCATTAACCAGTTTTTTCTTATCGCTACTAACAACATAATTAGGTGTAAAATCACCATCCAAACTTACCCCAAGTTCCTTGGAGGGAAGATCAGCTATATGTCCAAAGCTAGAAGCTACTTTAAAATCTTTTCCCAAAAATTTTTCGATGGTTTTCGCTTTTGCAGGTGACTCTACTATTACTAGATTCTTGGCCATATTCAGTTTTATTTGTAAACAAAAGTAGTTAAGTTTTTTTGGAACTATCAAATTTTAAATTGCTGATCTTTAAAATTTAATCCTATTTCACTTTTATGATCTCTTGTCTTTTTTTAAAAAATTCTATCTTTCTCAATTACATCTTTAAAAGATTTCTTGTTTTTATAAAATATTTTTTTGTTAGGCATTAA
>CAJJAB010000054.1 GCA_905181895.1 Flavobacteria bacterium MS024-2A
TTGATCTGCCTTATCCGGCAATTCAGAAATAATATTTTTTATTTCGGTTCTGTCCTTAGATAAATTGTATAATTCCCAATTATCAGTAGTTCCTTTTTCCCAATCCTGAACTAATTTATAGTCTCCCAAACGGACTGCTTTGTTGCCTTCATGTTCCCAAAATATGGGTTCGTTGTGAATTTGTTCTTTTGATCCTTTAAGCAAGGGTATTAAACTTTTCCCAGAATGCTTTTTTATTATTTCTCCATTAAAAACCTCAGGCTGTTCAGTTTTTGCTAAATCTAGACATGTTGCCATTATATCTGGTAAAAAACCATATTGATTGATTGTTTGCCCCTTTAAATCTTCAGATATTCCCTTTGGCCAATGAACGATAAAAGGTGTCCCAATACCTCCTTCATATACCCAATGCTTATATGATCTATAGGGTGTGTTTGATGCATTTGCCCATGCCTTTCCGTAGGACAAAGCATATCCTTCTTTGGTTTCTAATTGTTCCTTTGGACCACTTCCAAGCATGTCAAATTCAGCACACGCTCCATTGTCATTTAAAAACATTATGATGGTATTATCATATAGCTTTTTTCTTTTTAGGTCCTCAACTAACCTTCCAATATTTTGATCCATTCTATCAATCATCCCTGCATATATAGCCATTCTAAGATCCATTTCTTCTTTTTTTTCATCTGAAAGAGAATTCCATGAAATAATATCATTATTGCTTAGATTCCACGAGGAATCAATTAACCCCATATCTATCATTCTTTGATAACGTTCTATTCTCAGGGATTCCCATCCTTTGATATACTTTCCCCTATACTTGTCAATATTTTTTTTTGGAGCCTGTAGCGGCCAATGAGGAGCATTATAAGAAAGATATAAAAAAAATGGTTTTTCTTGATTTTCAGATTTTGAAAGATCTATAAATTCAATTGCTTTGTTGGTAAAAGCATCTGTGGTATAATATTCTTCATCATTAATTTTAATGACGTTGTTACCCTCAAAGATTTGTCTTGGAGCCTCAGGTTTAAAGTAATTACCAGCACCTGAGATAAATCCATAGAATTTATCGAAACCTCTTTGAATTGGCCATTGATTTTTATCAAAAAAACTCAAATGCCATTTTCCAGACATTAATGTCGAGTAACCTGACGATCTGAGGACCTCTGCGATAGTAACAACATTTGAACTAAGCTTACCCTGATACTCAGGGACTCCATAGTTATGGCCATTAATATCATTAGGTGGATTAGTCATATGGCCAACTCCTGCTTCATGGGGGTAATTTCCCGTGAGTAGTGATGCCCTTGTTGGACAGCACCTAGCAGCATTGTAAAATTGGGTAAATTTCAAACCATCTTTTGCTAAAGAGGTCAGATTTGGTGTGTCTATTTCCCCTCCGTAGGGAGCAATATCTGAGTACCCCATATCATCTGACAATATCAAAATGATATTTGGACGTTTATTTTTTAAATCCTTCTCTGTTTCAATATTACATGATATTAAAAATATAAAAATCGAAACAAGAAGAATTATTTTTTTGTTATTTTTTGATTCACTACTCATGAGTTATTTTTTATACTTATTCAAGATTTAGATTTTATTTTTTGTTCATAAGATTGCCATTTACCCTTCCTGTTTTGCCTAGTTAAAGCCTTCATCTCTGTTTGAATTCCATGATCACCCTGCTGTTTCATCCAAGATTTAAGCTTGGCTTTTAAAGCTTTTTTAATTTCAGAATATTGAGATAGGTTTGCAAGATTATTTTTTTCATACGGATCATTTTCCAAGTCGTATAATTCTTCGAAAGGTCTTTTCTTGTAGTGGCTTATCCAATTTAATTCTTCTTCATTTTTCGCACTTTCTAACCAGGATTCATAAATCAAATAACCGGGTCTTCCCTTTTCTTTTGCCGACACTACATTATAAAAAAAATCATTATGACTTAAGTTTTGAATGTATTTATACTTATTTGACCTTACTGAGCGAATCGGGTAAGATTCTGAACCATTAATTATACCTCTAGTAGTGTGAACTCCATAGGTGTAATCCCTGTGGCTTTGGGTTTTACCTATCATAGCATTAAAAAAACTTTTTCCATCAAAACCAATGTTACCTATAGAATCTCTAATACCTACATTAATCTTATTAGGATCTTCTCCCAGTGCGTCTAAAAGGGTGGGGATAACATCAACATACTGAGTGGTGGCTTTATTTCTAGTATTAGGTTTTATTTTACCAGGCCATTTAGCAATAAAGGCTGTTTTAAGGCCAAGATCATAACATGTCCACTTTCCAAATGGAAAGGCATACCCTTGTTCACTTGTGAAAATTGAAATGGTGTTTTCTGTTTTATCAGCCTCATTTATTAAATCTAAAGTTTTACCCAAAAGACTATCCATATATGTTATTTCACTGAAATATACACTAAGATTTTTTCGAGTAATAGGCGAGTCTACCATATAATCTGGGACTATCAAGTCTTCTGCTTTATACTGATCAGAATTACCTCTATTCCAAGGAGTGTGAGGTTGATTTTGTGCTACAATTAAAAAGAAAGGCTTTTCGCCACTAACGAAAGTTTCAATTTGACTTAAATCAATATCTTTTTTTTCAATTCCAGTATCGTGTTGTACCCCACCAAGATAATTAATTGGAAAAGAATCAGCAGGTCCATAATGTTTTTTTCCAATCAATCCAACTTCATACCCAAGTTCTCCAAAATGATGGGCAAAACTTTTTACTCCATTAAAAACTTGAGAATGATTAGGATATGCTCCACTTCTTACAGGAAAAAGTCCAGTCATTAACTGTTGACGAGTTGGAGCACACATTGCCGTTGAGGTAAACATATTATCAAAACTCATCCCTTCATTTGCTAGTTTTTGAATATTAGGTGTTTTGACTTGACTATTTCCATAGGGTTCGCAATCACTCCATGTCATGTCATCCCCCAAAAATATTAAAATATTAGGAAGAGTTTTATTTTTAAATCTTGGATCATTAGTTTTTGAATCACAAGACAAAATCAATATAAAAACTGAATATAGAATTATTAATCTCATTTTATTTTTGATTTATTAGAAGTTTTAAATTATTATTTACAAATCACTAAAATTTAACGCTAATAGATTGTTTCAGAGCCCATTATTTTTTTACTTTGAATATTATACTTATTTACGTTTAAGTGTAAAATTCGAGATAATTAGCACATAATAAAGTCAATAGTCTATTCCCGCTTTACTATTTTGTACAGTTAAATTCCACTCTTGGTAAAGAGTCTGTAAAACATTTAATTTTTCGGGTTTAGCAATTGACAAATCGGTCAGCTCTCCAATATCATATTTCAGATTATATAGTTGCAAAGGTTCTTGAATATTACCATATAATTTATAATCATTGTCAATTAAAGCAAATTGCTTTTGAAATTGGAAGGCTAAGGGCTTGGTTCTTTTATCAGTTTGTCCCATCCAATAAGGAACAAGGTTTTCTCCATCATAAGGTCGCTTGTATTTTTTAATATCGATTCCTAAAATATGTGCGATGGTTGGGAAATAATCTGAGGTAAAGCAGGGTGCCTTTACATGAGTTCCAGGATTAATTTTAGAGGGCCATTCTATTATGCCCGGAACTCTTATACCTCCTTCATGCAAGCTTCTTTTCCTTCCTTTCAGCCCATTAGTAAGACCCTGTGTTCTTCCTATTGGTGCTAATCCCTCCGGTCCATTATCGGATGTGTAAAAGACTAAAGTGTTGTCCGCAATGCCTAAATCTTTAAGTTTATTTCTAAGGCGACCAACCTGTTTGTCCAGAGCTGAAATAACACCGTAGTAATGTTGTTGATCTTCACTGAGGTTTGAGTATAGATTTTTAAATTTCTCTCCAGTCAAAACGGGTAGATGAGGAGCGTGAAACCACACAATAGACAAAAAAGGTTGCTTTTGTGACACAGACTCCTCTATAAAAGGTATTACCCTATCCATAATAATACGAGAGTCATCGCCCTTTAAATTTTCCGTTACTCGCTGGCCAGGACCAGTCCAATAAAATGTGCCAAAAGAGTCTCCCTCGATTAAAGAAGCTTTGACATCCTCTGCTGAGATTGGCGGAGTAACCATCGGATCCCATGTTGGAACCTTAGACTCAGTGGCGAAACTAACGTCAAAACCATGATCCCAGGGTGGGGCATAGTGGATAACATTTTCGTTTTTCCCTCCCCGATTTGCATCTAAAACATCTCGGGTGAGGGTCCCCAAATGCCACTTACCGAAATGCCCAGTGCGATAACCTTTTTCTTTTACCATTTCGCCCAATGTAATTTCCTGATCTTTAACATGCCCACAGTTTGCACTGCAAATACCCATCCGGTTAGGATGCCTCCCTGTCATTACACTAGCCCTTGTAGGGGAACAAACAGAACCTGCTGAGTAGAAACGCGAAAAAACAGCGCCATTTTGTGCCATTTTATCTAGGTTAGGTGTTTTTAGGTGCTCGTGTCCATTATAGCCCACATCACCCCAACCTTGATCATCGGCCATAATTAAAATAATATTTGGTGGTGAGTCTTGCTGACATGATATTATAAAAAAGAAGATAAAAATTTTACTTAAAATAGTTTTCACTTGACGTTCGATTTTCATTGGATAGATTATTGAATTTATTTAGGTAAAAAAAGACTATTCCACTTCATTAAAAATTCTTTTATATTCTTGCTTCCATATAGCTTCCATTTCCTGAACCTTGCCAGGTATTTTAAATGCTAAATTATCTGATTCTGTTCGGTCTTTCGCAAGATTAAACAACTCCCATTCTCCACCAATTAAAGCTGAAATCTTCCAATCTCCAACTCGAAGTGCCTTTCCTGTTTGATGTTCCCAAAAGAGGGTGTCTTTGGTAGCGGCAACTTCACCATTCAACATTGGTATAATTGAACGCCCTTCAACAGGTGTTGTTTTTAATCCGTTTATTATATCAGGATAGCTTGCTCCTGCGACTTCTAGAAAAGTAGGTAGAATATCTATGACGTGACCAACCCCATGATTAATAGTATTTTCTTTTCCTTTAAGACCTTCTGGCCAATGGACAATAAATGGTGTACAGTTACCACCTTCAAAGGACTCTCTTTTCCAATATCGGAAAGGGGAATTTACTGCTCCTGCCCAGGCATCTCCCAGATATCCCCAAGTAAGCTCGTTTCCAGGACTTTTATATTTTTGATCCGAAAAAATGATTTCCTCTCCTTTTCTGTTATGCCCAGGACGATCAAATCCTGGAGGATAACCTCGCTCCGATGAAGCTCCATTATCAGCTAAAAATAAAATTAAAGTATTGTCATATTCCCCTGTTTGTTTCAACTTATGAATCAATCTTCCTATACCTTGATCTATTCTGTCAATCATA
>CAJJAB010000055.1 GCA_905181895.1 Flavobacteria bacterium MS024-2A
AAATTTAGCTGTAAGTTTCTCATGAGAGTGTTTCTAATTTTACAGCTTTCTTGTACCTTTGGCATATGTTAAAGTCAAATTTATACAAGCTTAATAAAAACAGGCGTTATAATTATACACCTCGTTATTTTAAGGGGAAAGAGGAAGGTAATCTTTATGAATTTGATTCTAGGTTTACTAAATATAGAGATACCTATAATTCTAATGATTTTGCTAATCAATGGCAGGATGCCAGAGTACAAATGCGAACTAAAAAAAACCGTTCTATTTCTTTACGTCTTTTACTTATCATTTTATGTCTAGTTTTTGTGAGTCTTTACATATTAGATTTTGATCTTTCCATTTTTACTTTACCCATTTAATGACCAATCGAATCACGCTTTTACCCGATCATGTTGCCAATCAAATTGCAGCAGGTGAAGTTATTCAAAGACCTGCTTCTGTAGTAAAAGAATTACTAGAAAATGCCGTTGACGCCGGTTCTAATAAAATTCAATTGATCATTAAAGATGCTGGGAAAACATTAGTACAGGTTATTGATAATGGTTTGGGTATGAATAGCTCAGACCTTCATCTAGCATTTGAACGTCACGCCACTTCTAAAATTAATATTGCAGAAGATTTATTTACTTTAAAGACAAAAGGATTTAGGGGAGAAGCGCTTGCTTCTATAGCAGCGATTGCTCATGTGGAAACACATACCCGACAAGAAAATGAGGAAATTTCTCATTGTCTTAAAATCGAAGGCAGTAAAGTGATAGAACAAACTCTTTCCA
This sequence comes from Flavobacteria bacterium MS024-2A, assembly GCA_905181895.1. Lineage (GTDB taxonomy): Bacteria > Bacteroidota > Bacteroidia > Flavobacteriales > Flavobacteriaceae > MS024-2A. Next base: position 777 of record CAJJAB010000055.1, read on the forward strand.
CTCAACCTATAGGTACTTCAATAGGGGTTAAAAGTCTTTTCTATAATATTCCTGCGCGGAGAAACTTTCTTAAATCGGACAATGTAGAGTTAAGGCATGTTATTGACGAATTTCAGCGTATTGCTCTTGCACATCCAGAAATAAAATTTTTATTTTTTAATAATGGAACTGAAATATTTGATCTACCAGAGGTAGATTTTCGTAAAAGAATAATTGATATTTTTGGAAATAAGCTAGAAACATTTCTTATTCCAGTTGAAGAGAAAACCTCATTGGCCCGACTTACAGGATTTGTATTAAAACCGTCACATGCAAGGAAAACAAGAGGACAACAGTTCTTTTTCGTCAACAATCGTTTTATTCGTAGTCATTTTTTAAATCATGCAGTAAATGCAGCATTTGAGGGATTATTGAGTCCAGGATATAACCCTGGATATTTTTTATATCTGGAATTAGAACCAAAAACAATAGACATCAATATTCATCCAACTAAAACTGAAGTGAAATTTGAAGACGAACAGAGTCTTTATGCGATTTTACGATCAGCAATTAAACATAGTTTAGGAATTTTTCAAGTCATACCAACTCTTGATTTTGAGCAAAATCAAACTATGGATGTGCCATATGCATTTAAAAACAAGATTCCTGCGACTCCTCCTATTGAAGTAGATTCTAGTTTTAATCCATTTAATGATTCAGTTTTAAGAAGAAAACCAAAAACTGAAGAATGGGAAGGTTTATATAGTAAGATTCAGTCTATTCAGACAGATGAGACAACTTCTTCAAATACTTTACTTGAGGTTCCTCAGACTATTAGAGTTTTTCAGCTATTTTCAAAATATATTGTTTGCCCTTTACAAACAAGCATGCTATTAATTGATCAAAATAGAGCGCATCAACGTGTTCTTTATGAAAGATTTTTAAGAGCTATTACCTCAAAAAAAGGAGTAAGTCAACAATTACTTTTTCCTTTAATAATTGAATTGAATCTAAAGCAAAAACAACAATTTAAAGGTTCTGAAGAAATTTTAGATGCTTTAGGTTTTGATATGAAACTTAATAAAAATACTATTGAAGTAATTGGTGCTCCTGAACAATGCCCACCAATAAAAATTGAGTCTGTTATCGAAACTCTTTTATCTGAGACTGATCAAGATTTTGATGATCAACATTTTAGTTTTGCTGACCAAGTTGCCAAGTCAATGGCTAAAAGTCTGGCAATAAATTCTGGTGAAATACTTAAGTTAGATGAACAACAACGTTTATTAGATGATTTTTTTGGTTGTAAAGAAACAACTGTCTCACCTTTTAATAAACAGATTTTTATTACTTTGGATAAAGGAGAAATTGATCAAAAATTAAGTTAATGCGAAACATTACTGATACCATAAAACACCTTTTAATCATTAACATAATTTTTTTTATTGCTTCATTGTCATTGGGAGATGTTATGTATGATTTGTTTGCATTACATTATCCTTCAAATGCTAATTTTCAACCTTGGCAACCATTGACCCATATGTTTATGCATGGTGATTTGGGGCATATTTTCTTCAATATGTTTGGTTTGTATATGTTTGGAACTCCAATTGAACAAATGTGGGGGCGCAAAAAGTTTATCTTTTTTTATCTTTCTACTGGTTTTGGTGCTGCAGCTCTTCAATTGGGACTGTATTATTATCAAGTGGGTCATGTTTCTGATTTATTGGTGACTCAAGGTTTGACGAATTCTCAAATTAATACATTTTTTAAAACAAGTGATTTACCTTATTCTATAATAGAGCAAATAGGAAGAGCTGAATTAATGAGTGGTTTATCTGCTTTCAACGGTTTGATGGTTGGAGCATCTGGTGCTTTGTATGGTGTTTTAGTAGCTTTTGCGTTTTCATTTCCCAATGCTCGCTTAATGTTACTTTTCCCACCAATACCTGTTAAAGCTAAAGTTCTGGTTCCTATTTTAATATTAGGAGATTTATTTTTTGGCTTTACCTCTTATTCCATAGGTCCTATTGCTCATTTTGCTCATGTAGGTGGAGCTATTACCGGTTTCATTATGCTTTGGTATTGGAAAAAAAATCAATTTGACAATAACCGTTGGAATTAATGAATTTTAAAGACCTAGTACTTTATCGTATTCAACAGCTTAATAGTGCAGAAAAATTTATTTTTATTAATGTGCTATGCTTTATATTTCCAAAGCTTTTAGAGTCTTTGTTTTTTCTTTTAACAATTCCCTTTGATCTTTTTTTAGGTTGGTTTGAGCTTTCTTCAGAGTGGAGCGTTCTTTTATTTCAACCATGGTCACTAATAACATATAGTTTTATTCATTCCGGTTTTTTCCATTTATTTTGGAATATGTATCTCTTATATTTTTCGTCCCGTTTGTTTTTAAATCTATTTCCAGCAAGAACCTTTTTTAATGTTTATTTTTTGGGGGTAATTTCTGGGGGATTAACTTTTTTATTAAGCTATTCATTTTTCCCAGTTTTTCAAAATAGTACACCTACAATGATCGGTGCTTCTGCAGGAGTTATGGCAGTTTTTATTTTTATGTGCAATTATACTCCAGATCATGAGGTTCGTATAATTCTTTTTAATGTTAAATTACGTTACCTCGGTTTGGCTTTTATATTGTTGGATGTAATTCAAATTCCCAATGGAAATGCCGGTGGACATTTAGCTCACATAGGGGGTGCATGTTTAGGGTTTTTATATGCCCAACGTCTTCAACAAGGAAGAGATATCGGATCTTCTTTTGAACGCTTTGTAACTTATTGTATAAATATTTTTCAAAAAAAAACATTCTTAAATACTGTACATAAAAACAAAACCGTTTCTAAAAAGGCAACTTCGGTTTTCAAAAATACTTTAGAGCAGAAAAAAATTGATGAAATATTAGATAAAATAAGTACTTCTGGATATGAGAGTTTAACAAAATCAGAGAAAGATTATCTTTTTCAGGCAGGGAAAAAATAGTAATCACACGGAATGATGCGAAAAACGATATTTCTTGGCTCTGTGGCTTTTGTCAATGCAGCTTTTCTGTTACTTCAACTTTTGGCTATGGGGAGTCTTGGTTCATGTTTTGAGTTCCCAATTTTATCTTTAGCTGTCCCCTTACTTTTTTTTATAAATATTTCTTTTTTTATTTTTTGGCTGATTCGTTTTCAATGGCCCTTATTAATGATTGTTCTTTTATTTATGATAGGATACGAGGAGCTTCAATTACTCTATCAATTTGAAGACAACGGATTTAGCGCAGAAAATGGTGTTTCTGTGATGAGCTATAATGTTCGATCTTTCAATCGTTTTAAATGGATTAATTCAATAAATATTCCGGATAAGATTGAACGCTTTATTAATAAAGAAGACCCTGATATTATTTGTTTTCAAGAGTATTCAAAAAAAGAATCTCCAAATTTCAAGAATTATCCCTATAAAATTTTCAAACCTTATGTAGGAAGTGGACAAATAGGCTTGTGTATTATTTCTAAGCTTCCTCTTTTTAATTCAAAAACTATTAATTTCACAGCATCTACTAATGGGGGTCTTTATGCCAATTTTTTATGGAAAAAAGATACAATCCGTATATATAATGTTCATTTTGAGTCTGTGCGAATTGATTTTAAAGACACTTTGATAACTTCTAAATATTCTCAAAAATTTCGCAGAAAAATTAATGAGACTTTTAAAATTCAGAAAAGCCAGGTGTCTCAATTTAATAGTATCAATAATGAGAATGATCATCCGGAAATTATTTGTACCGATTTAAATAATAATGCTTTTTCAGAAGTTTATTTGAATTTGAAGAAAGGAAGAAAAGATGCTTTTCTCAAGAAGGGCATGGGGTTTGGAGCAACATATGATTTTCTCTACTTTCCATTACGTATTGATTTTATAATGACAAATCCCAAAGCGAATATTTTATCTTACAAAACCCATGAAGTCAAGCTTTCAGATCATAAACCTATTTCTGCAATAAT
>CAJJAB010000056.1 GCA_905181895.1 Flavobacteria bacterium MS024-2A
GGAGTAAAGTGTGCTCTGTTCCCCCTAGGCCTTTGGCTCCTTTTATTGTTAACAAGTTAGAACCTATCCCACTAATGTCAGCTCCCATCCTGTTGAGCATGAGGCAGAGTTGCTGTAAATAGGGTTCGCAAGCGGCATTATAAATAGTGGTAGTTCCTTCAGCTAAAACAGCTGCCATTAAAATATTAGCCGTTCCTGTAACAGAAGCTTCATCGAGGAGCAAATCGGTACCAATTAATTTTTTTGCTTTAACACTGTAGAAATAATCTTCTTTATTGTAATCAAAAGAAGCGCCTAGTTTAATTAAACTCTCAAAATGGGTGTCGAGGCGACGTCTTCCAATTTTATCTCCCCCAGGACGAGGAATACTTCCTTTTCCAAAACGTGCTAAGAGTGGTCCAACCAGCATAATAGAACCTCTGAGTCCTTTACCATCAATTTTAAATTGATCGGAAGTCAAATAATCTAAATCAATATCATCCGCTTGGAAACGATAACTTCCTTTGCTAATTTTTTTGATTTTTACACTAAAATTCCTCAATAGTTGAATGAGCTTGTTAACATCGACAATGTCAGGAATGTTATGAATGTTAATTACCTCTGAAGTAAGCAAAACAGCACATAAAATCTGTAAAGCCTCATTTTTAGCTCCCTGTGGAGTAATGGAGCCTTTTAATGTGTGACCGCCTTCAATAACAAATGATTCCATGGATTATTTAGTATCGTTTTCTGTTGTTTCTTTTTGGACTTTTCGTCATGTTACTTTTGGGGCCATTTCCGTTTTTAGTTTTTAATTTCAATAATTCCGAAGACTCTGTCAAGGGAAGTTGAGTAGCTACTACTTTAAGTTTTCCGTCGGAAAGTTCGTCTAGATGTGATAATATCACGGAGTCTTCGACGGTATCTTTATTCCATCCCAAAAAACATTTTTTCATATGATTAGCAATGGTAAATACTAAAACTTCTTTGAGTTCATTATCTTCCCAGCCTTGAGCTACATCAATCATTCGTTTAATATTATTTCCATAAAAACGATATTTAGGAAAATTTTGAGGGTAAGGTAATTTTCCTGGCTTTGCGGCTAATACTTCAGCTTGAGGTTTTTCAAATGGACTCTCTACATCAATGTCAAAATTAGCCATGATAAAGAATTGATCCCAAAGTTTGTGTTGGAAATCTGGCACATCTCTTAAATGAGGATTTAAATTCCCCATCACTCCAATTATGGCTTTTGCTTTTTTATTCCGTTCGACAGCATCTTTTTCAGCCATGGCTTGTTCAATCATGATGTGAATATGTCTTCCATATTCAGGGATAATTAATTGCTTACGTTTAGTATTGTACTGCAGGGTTTCCATAAAAAAGAGTGATAGTTGTTGAGTGTAATTCAATAATTGTGCAAAATAATAAAATCAATTGAATCAACACTACTTTTGGTTAAAATTACAAAGCCATTATTCCCTCGAGAGCACTAGCCTTTTTATATACTGAGACTACAGCTGCAGGAGAATTCATCCTAACTTTAATAGTCAAACTTGTAAATTTGTTTTTACTTGATAATTTTTCTGAAAATTCAGCTTCTTCATTATCGAAAAGTTTTTTTAATTTACCTAAATGATGAGATTCTGATTTCACTACAAACTTGAACATATAAATACCAGGCCAGATTTGTGATTTAGCGAGTTGCTCACTAAATCTTAAATAAAATTCTTCTGACTTAGTATTTTTTTGTGACAAGGCGATTACTTTTGTGTAAATATACTGGTTTTATAATTTTTAAAAAATGCTTTTATGCAGAACCGAAAAATTGTTATAAGTGGAGGTCCAGGAACTGGTAAAACGAGTCTTATTAAAGGAATTTGTAATCAAGGATATACTGTTTTCAAAGAATATTCTAGAACTATTATTGAAGAAGGTAAACTGAAAGGAAAAGCAAATTTTTTTTTATCGAATCCTTACGAATTTAGTGAGCTGCTTTTTTTAGGACGAAAAGAGCAATTTGAAAAAGCTAATTCAATTATTTTTGATTCCAACAGGCCCTATCTATTTTTTGATAGGGGTATTCATGACACTTATGCTTATCTTGATGCACTTGGTAAATCTGATTTTTATTGGAAAGATAAAGTGAGTCCCTTTAAATATGATCTCATTTTTTTATTAGATCCTTGGAAGTCTATTTATAAAAAAGATGCACAAAGAATGGAAACTTTTGAGGAGGCTTTGGAGTATTTCCCTTTTATTAAAAAAGTTTATGAACAGAACCATTCTGTTGTAATTGTTCCTAAAGTTAGTATTGAAAAACGCGTTGCATTTATTTTAAATTATCTAAAAGATTGGAATGAATAAGATTGAAGTCCTTAATAAATATTGGGGTTTCACTGAGTTTAAGCCCTTACAAGAAGAAATCATAACTTCTGTTTTGACAGGGAACGACACCTTAGCCATCTTACCCACAGGAGGTGGTAAATCTCTATGTTATCAATTATCGGCATTACTTGTAGAAGGCACTGTTCTAGTAGTATCTCCCTTAATTGCTTTAATGGAGGATCAGGTTAAAAGTCTTGAGAAAAAAGGAATTAAGGCAATGTATTTTGAATCCCATTCAAAAAGTTTGCCTCTTTCCCAGCAATTAGATAATTGTATTTACGGAAATTATAAAGTGGTTTATATTTCACCAGAAAGATTCACTAATGAAATATTTATTAAACAAATTGCTCATGCTTCTCTATCCTTAATTGCTGTTGATGAGGCACATTGTATTTCTGAATGGGGACATGATTTTAGGCCTGCTTTTCGAAAAATAGCTAAGATTAGAACAGTTTTTCCTGACCTACCAATTTTAGCGCTTACCGCTTCTGCAACACCAAAGGTTATTCAAGATATAAAGGATCAATTATTGTTTAATAATACTAAGCTTTTTCAGCAGTCTTTTGAACGACCAAACTTGGCTTATAAAATTTGGAACACAGAAGATAAATATAATTCAGCTGCTCAAATTTTAAAATTCTATTCAGGCAGCAGCATAATTTATTGTAATACTCGAAAAAAAGCAGAACAGTTGGCTCATTTTTTATATGAAGCTGGTATTTCTTCTGATTTTTTTCATGGTGGATTAGATTCTGAAGAAAAGAAGTTAAAACTCCAGCGATGGCATCAGGGTTCAATAATTAATATGACTGCAACTAGTGCATTTGGAATGGGTATTGATAAAGCAAATGTTAGGACAGTAATTCATATGGAACTTCCCAGAAGTTTAGAGCAATATTATCAAGAAACTGGAAGAGCAGGAAGAGACGGTAATCCTGCAAAAGCATTTTTATTATTTAATGATGGAGCAGCTGAACAACTTAAAAATGATTTTCTAAATCAACTTCCTACAGATCAAGAACTGATAACTACTTATAAAGATTTATGTAACTTTTTTGAAATTGGTTATGGCGAGGGAAATGAAGAATTATTCATTTTGGATTTTGATTATTTTTGTGAGCGTTATAATCGAAATAAAATTAAAACATTACAAATTTTAGAACAGTTTGATAGAGAAGGTATCTTTTCATTAAATGCAATTAAAGAAAAGTACATTCGAATTGAATCCAAGTGTTCCCCTGCTCAAGCAATAGATTTTATTAAACAACAAAATTTAATAACTCAGATATTAGAATTGTTGATGAGGCAACATCCCTATTTTTTTAATGAGATTACGATGATTGAACCATCTAAAATATGTGACTTTTTAAAACTCTCAAAACAACTTTTCTGGGAAGCTTTGGAACAACTTCAACAAGGTGGATTTATTCGTTATTCTATTCCAAGTGCAAATTTTTATTTAATACCTCAAACACCAAGAGAAGATCAATACACAATAAGACCTGTTTTAAATAACGCTAAAGCCTTATATCAACAAAAGAAGTTTAAAATTGAAGCAATGATTTCTTTTGCCCTTGATTTTGATTCCTGTAAGCGGAATATAATTTTGAGATATTTTGGATCGACACCTGAAGGGGTTTGCCAAAAATGTTCTTCCATAACTTGCAATAAGAAGTTAGATACAGAGCCTGATTTCGAAATTAAATTAATTAGTATTTTAAAAGTGAAACCACATTCAATTCACGAGCTCAAGCAAAAATTGTATTTTGAGCCATTAGCTTTACAAATCATTTTAGAACGTTTACTAAAACAGAAAAAAATTAAACAAAGCGAAACACAGAAATATTATTGGATAAATGAATAAAAACTACATACTCCCCAAGATTATATTTTTTGGCACTCCAGAATTTGCTCGATTTTGTTTAGAAAAATTGGTAAATGATGGCTTTTCTATTCTTGCAGTGGTTACCGCTCCAGACAGAAAAGCAGGTAGAGGAAAGAAAATTAAATCTTCAGCGGTTAAGATTTATAGTGAAGAACAAAAATTAACCATACTCCAGCCTGAAAATCTAAAAGATTCTTCTTTTATAGACCAGTTAATAAGAATAGCTCCTGATGTTCAGGTGGTTGTGGCCTTTAGGATGTTGCCTAAATTAGTTTGGCAAATTCCTAATTTAGGAACTATTAATCTACACGCCTCTTTACTTCCAAATTATCGCGGAGCTGCACCTATAAATTGGGTGTTAATTAATGGTGAAATAAAAACAGGAGTTACCACCTTTATTATTAATCAGCAAATAGATACAGGAGGAATTTTATTGCAAAGCGGTATTACTATTCGAGAGAATGAAAATGTAAAAACATTACATGATCGTTTGTTAGCAATTGGAGCTCCCTTAATTGTTGATACATTAATTGGGTTAACCGAAAATTCTTTAACACCTAAATATCAACAAATGATTGGTGATGAAAATATAGCTCCAAAGCTAACTCCAGAGAATACTTGTCTAAATTTTAATGATTCATTGACCCAACTTGCAAATAAAGTTAGAGGATTGAGTCCATATCCTGGCGCCTGGTCTTTATTTAGTAATAAGGGTGAAGAAGGAAGAATTAAAATTTTTAAGTCTTCAAGTGAGTATCTAACACACACAAATACTGTGGGACAAATTTGTATTAAAGAGGGAAAAATTTTAATTGCAACTCAAGAGGGATACTTAAATTGTTTAGAGATTCAACTTCCCAACAAGAAGCGGATGTCTTCTGAAGCCTTATTAAATGGATATTCTTTTGATAAAAATGCTATGATTTTACTCTAGTTTTCACTATCATTATCAACAAATAACCCAACTTATTAACAAAACAGCTTATTTTTAGCAGTTTTTCTTTTCTACTATTAAAATCCATATAAATTTGTTGAATAACCTTAAAATAAAATATTATGAACAAAACAGAATTAATAGACGCAATGGCAGCTGATGCTGGAATTTCTAAAGCAGCTGCAAAAAAAGCACTTGAATCTTTTTTAGGAAGCGTTGGTGGTACTCTTAAAAAAGGAGGACGTGTTTCTCTTGTTGGATTTGGATCTTGGTCTGTATCTAGAAGAGCAGCTCGTGATGGTAGAAACCCACAAACAGGAGCTACAATTAAAATTGCAGCTAAAAATGTTGTAAAGTTTAAAGCAGGTGCTGAGTTATCTGGTTCAGTAAATTAAATCTAAAAAATTGATTTATAAAAAAGCTCCCTAGCGGAGCTTTTTTTATATCTTAGGATTAATGAAAACTGGAGAATTTCTTATTGCAACACCCAACATTATTGGAGATAATAACTTTCAAAGAGCTGTTGTACTTTTAGTAGATGAC
>CAJJAB010000057.1 GCA_905181895.1 Flavobacteria bacterium MS024-2A
CTTTGAAATATTACAATATGTTAAGGAGTATTAAATATGACGGAATTACCACACGTTATTTAGCAAAATTATCAGAAACTGGTGAGGAAACGGAGTTCTCGAAAACGGAATTTGAACTTATTAAAAAAACTAAAGATTACTCTGATTTTAGAGAAGAAAAGACGGATTCTAAATTTCCTGAAATCATTAAAAATATTGCATTAATTTATGCTAAGTTGGGTAATAATGACAAAGCAATGGAAGCTGTTAAAGAGGCAAGAAAATCAGACCCTAAAGATTTAAATTTAATTTTAACGGAGGCTAACTTATATATTGAACTAAATGAAAGTGCTCGTTTCGAGGAATTAATGAAAGAAGCCATTGCACAGGACCCAAATAACTCATCATTATACTTTAACTTAGGAGTAGTAAGTGCGCAAAACGGAAATGTTTCTGACGCTAGAAGCTATTATGAGAAATCAATTGAGTTGAATCCAGAATTTCAATCAGGATATTTAAATCTAGTTGCTTTAATATTAGAGGGTGAATCTAAAATAGTAGAGGAAATGAACTCTCTTGGTAACTCAAGAGCAGATAATGCTCGTTATGAAATACTAAAAATATCTCGCGAAGAGATTTACGAAGAATGCGTACCTATTTTAGAAAGATTAATTGCTGTTAGTAAAGATGAAGAAGCAATTAAAACGTTGATGAATATTTACGGTACTCTTGGTGATAATGAAGGGTTTAAGAAAATGAAAGCACTTTTGGAATAAAAATAATCTTATATAATCTTTTTAATGATTCTCAATTTATGAGAATGCTTTTTGGTATCAATATTATAAATTCCTGTTTGATCAATGCGATCAACGCGAACTTTTCCATGTGCATGTAAAATGTGATTATTTTCAAGTAATAAACCTACATGAATAATCTTACCCTCATCATCATCAAAAAATGCAAGGTCTCCTGGCTTACTTTCATCAATAAAACTCAATGTTGTTCCTAATTGTGCTTGTTGGTTCGCATCTCTCGGGATTTTATAACCGTTAATTCTATAAATCATCTGAGTAAGGCCGGAGCAATCAATTCCCATAGGGGTTTTTCCTCCCCATAGGTATGGAGCATTTAAATATAAAGAGGCGGTTTCTAATAACTTTTCTTTTCTGTTTTTTTTAGCAAATGAAGGTCCAAGATAGGTGTGGTTTAACAGTGAAACACCACTTATATTGCTTCCTAAAACTAAAGAGGTAAGTTGATTGTCTTTTGTTTCAATATAATCGATAAGTTCAGTTGTATAGGCTGGAGAATTAATACCAATTTTTTCAGCCTCATTTCTTGGAATTATTTTTCCTTGTTTATGATCAATCCAACCAGAATAGTCATCTAGTAAACTGGTAATATGGTACCATTCTTCCCCCCCCCCAATGACTCTAAAGCAATCACCATATAGAAGCTGCGAAACCATTTCACTTGTATGATTGTTTTCTTTTCGCATCGGAACGATGCTTAAATGACAGATTCCGTATTCCAAATCGTATTTTTAAAGCTTAAAATTCCATTATATTACAAAAATAGCGAATTCTACCTCTATGGTCACTAACTGTTTTGAAAATAGGTAACATAACAATTAGATTGTTTAATTTTATAAAATAAAAATTGATTTTGAAATCCTTTTGGAATTACATTTTGGCAAAGCAAAATATATTATATAAGTCTGTACTTATATTTTCTAGCTCTTTACTGATACTTTATCTTTTTCCAATAGGAGGGCAATTTAAATATGAATTTCAAAAAGGTAGAGCATGGCAATATCCAAGTTATTATGCTCCTTTTGATTTCTCTATTTTAAAATCTGAGGATGAAGTTAAAGTAGATAAAGAAGAGGCTCTTCGCTTATTAAAGCCTTATTTAAGAAGTGACCTTAAGATTAAAGAAGCGGTATATGATCGTTATCAAGAAGAATTTATTCGCTTTTTCCCTTCTTCAGGAAACACTATAGTTTTTGATAGTGTATTTCGCTTTGGGGAAAAATTATTGCATAAAATATATAAGAATGGGGTTCTTCCTCCAAACTATATGCATCGGGGGAATGATTCAATTTTACTAATACAAGATAATATAGAAATAGCACTTTCTATTGAAGATCTTTTCAAGCCTGATTTCCTTTCTAATATTTTATCCAATTGGTTCGAAGGATCTAACTATGAGGATTATTTGGAAGTGTTTAATGATTTCTTTTTCGAATTGATCACTCCCAACGTTTCAATTGACTCCATTTTTTATCAGAATACCATAAATGAAACCTTGCAAAATATTTCCCTTTCTCGAGGTATTGTCGAAGCAGGAGATTTAATAATAACCGAGGGTGAAGTAGTTGACGAGATTCATCTTGAAGTTTTAAATTCCTTGCTTAGGGAATTTTCAATGCAGGAAAATGATGACCAAAGTAATATTTGGATTTTATTTGGCTATTCTATTTTGATTTTGTTAATATTTTATCTCCTACTATTATTTTTACAAAAATATCGTTTTTCAATTTATGAAAATAATCGAAAGTTGACCTTTATCTTTTTTAACATTGTATTTGTTGTTTTGGTAACTACCTTATTAATTGGATATAATACTTCGCTTGTTTTTGCAGCTCCACTATGTATTTTACCACTTGTTATAAAGGCTTTTTTTGATGCTCGCCTTGGACTTTTTACTCATGTTTTAACGGTGCTTCTTATTGGGTTTATTGTTCCTAATAGTTTTGAGTTTATATTTCTTCAAATTGTAGCAGGCATAGTCACCATTCAATCCATTGATCAATTGTATTATCGAGCTAATTTATTTATATCTGTAGGTCAAATTGTTTTAGTATACCTTATTTCTTATATAGCTTTCATAATTATACAGGAAGGAACTTTTTTAAAAATTGATCCAATTACAATTGGTTTATTCTTGCTAAATGGACTTTTAATGCTTTTTGTACAACCTTTGATTTATATTTATGAAAAAGTATTTGGTTTGGTATCAGACGTTTCTTTGTTGGAACTTTCAGACACCAATTCAAAGTTACTTAAAGAACTCTCTGATCAAGCCCCAGGAACCTTTCATCACTCCCTACAAGTTGCCAACCTTGCTGAGGCAGCGGCTAATGAAATTGGTGCAAATACATTGTTGGTTAGAGTAGGCGCATTATATCATGATATTGGAAAACTTAAGCAACCGAAATATTTTTCTGAGAACCAAGTTGCATCAGATTCACCACATAATATTCTTAAACCCTTAAAAAGTGCTAAAATTATAATTGATCATGTTTCGGAAGGTATAGTAATAGCAAATAAAAACAAGCTACCAAATCGAGTAATTGATTTTATTCGAACCCATCACGGTACTTCAACAGTTTATTACTTTTATAAAAAGCAATTAGAGTTAAATCCTAAAACAACCAATATTGAATTATTTAAATATCCAGGCCCAAAGCCTTTTTCAAAAGAAACTGCTATTTTAATGATAGCAGATTCTGTAGAGGCTGCTTCTAAAAGTCTGAATAATCCTAATATAGAACAGTTAAGTAGTTTTATTGAAAAAATAGTAGCAGGTAAAATTCAGGAGCAACAGCTTAATTCCTCCAATATTACTTTAGCTGAAATTGAGACTATCAAAAAAGTCCTTTTACGTAAATTAATTAATGTTTATCAGCTCCGTATAGAATATCCAGAATAATTTTTGTAAAAGATTGTTTTCTTATAAAGGAACACTTACTTTTGTCCACCATTATTTTGGAGAGGTGCCAGAGTGGTAATGGAGCAGATTGCTAATCTGTCGACGGGTAACCGTCGCCAGGGTTCGAATCCCTGTCTCTCCGCAGGAAAATCCCCTAATATGTTTAATATTAATGTGTTAGGGTTTTTTATTTCAGGTATTTGTACGATTATTGTACGGTCAGATGTTAAAAGTCAAAAGAATCAGCCATAAACTCTAATTTGATCCTCCCATACTCTCAAAACAAATTGGTTTTTATTTTAGGGAGGGAAAACACAATGTTACGGATTACGATTGGGACCAGTACATCCAATTTTCGATCTTACATTTAAACTAAATCGTTTTTAGTCTATCACGGCAGTTCCCCACCAATCATTATTTGGGACATATTCTTTGCTAAGCATGTAGGATCTTTTTTCTTCTAGTTTTTCTTTCAATTTAAATTTGTGTACCTCCAACCATTCTTTCTCTTTATCAGGATCATGCATTGGGTCAACAACAGGAATTTTA
>CAJJAB010000058.1 GCA_905181895.1 Flavobacteria bacterium MS024-2A
ATTATTTTTACAATGGTTAAGAATAGGTGTCCATCTTGATGCTAATTCTTTGAACCCAGCCTCAACAAGCCCATTTGGTCTTTGTGGCCATGGATAGATAGTATGAAAAAGGAAGGATCCTGAAAACGAAGCCATTACATTTAGGCCCAAGTACTTGCTAGCTACAGCAGCAGACTTCATTTGATTAATTGCCCATTGTGTTCTGCCTTTTACATTCCCTTGTAAATCTACGGGAGCAAAAGCATCAAACATTTTGTCATAGGCATAATGTGAAGCAACCAACTGTCCTTGCAGGTGTGTTGATAATTCTGAAATTTCTAGTCCAGCAGAATTTACAATTCCTTTAATTTCATCACAATAAGTTTTACTTTCCCCGGCTTTTTTAATATCTATAAGTCTTAAGTCCCAAGTTGGAATTTGTACAGCTTTATAACCCAAACTCTTTGCCCAATTACAAATATTTTTAAGATTATTAAACGGTTTTTCATCTCCAACAAATTGCGCTAAAAATATAGCGGGTCCTTTGATAGTTTTCATAATTTTAATTATTCAATTTTACCCAAATATTTCCTTTTAAATTCGATTCAAGTGCTTTTTCAATAAAATCCATTCCTCTTACCCCATCCTCAACCGATGGGAATTCTTCTTTATCAAAAGATTCATTTTTAATTGCTCTTGCTACTCCCTTATAAATATTTCCCATTGCATCAAAGATGCCCTCTGGGTGTCCTGGCGGTAATTTAGTACCATCAAGGGAAATTTTTGAATTGTAAGAGTGACCTGGCTTTAATACTTGAATTGGCTTATCGTCAGTAAGATGATATAAATAATTTGGATTTTCTTGTTCCCACTTTAAAGCACCTTTGCTCCCATACACATTAATTCTAATATTATTTTCTTCTCCTGTTGCAATTTGACTTGAGCGAATGGTTCCTTTAGCATTATTAGAAAATCTAATAAGGATATTAGCATCAATATCCATAGGATTATCCTCATACAAGGTGTTCAGGTCTGCTAGTAATTTACTTACTTTCATCCCTGTTACTAGTTCCACCATATTAAAGGCATGTGTTCCTATATCACCGAGACAGCAACTGGATCCAGATTTTTTGGGATCTAATCTCCAGGTAGAAGATCTTTTATCTTTATTATGAATTATTGGGTTTAACCAGCCTTGTAAGTATTGTCCGTCCACTTTTTGAATATTTCCAATAATTCCTTCTGAGATCATTTTGGTCATTTGTCGGACCATTGGATATCCAGTGTAGGTATGTGTAATGGCAAAAACAGAATTTTTTTCTTTTTGAATCTTTTTTAGTTCTAGCGCCTCTTGGTAGGAGATAGTTAATGGTTTTTCACAAATTACATGAAAGTTATTCTCTAATAATTTTTTGGCCATTGGATAATGAAGAAAATTAGGGGTCAATACCGAAACTACTTGCATTCTTTTTGAAGAATCTAATTTAGATTCCTGTTCAATTAAATGTTCGAAATCTTTATAAATTCTAGATGTATTAATACCTATTTTTTTTGCAAAACCAATATTTTCATTAAAATTTGGATTGAAGACTCCTCCAACAATTTCGTACTGATCGAACATGTTTGCAGCAATTCGATGAAGCACTCCAATAAGCGAATCGCCACCACCTCCAAGAATTCCTAATCTAATTTTTCTACTCATATATTTCTTGATTATGCTCCTTGTGGTATCCTATTTTCTTCTAATTTTTTTCTAAAAGCAAATAAAATTCCAAAAAGTACAATTAAGGCTAAAGGAAAATAAGCCATGTTTCCAAGTGCAGCTTTTCCAGCAATAAGCTCAGCTGCTTCTTGTGCAATTCCAGCATTTAAAGCAATTTCTTTTTCTGCATCCAACCATGAACCAATTACAGGTTGCCAAATTGAAGTAGAGAGCATTCCTGCTCCTCCAACTAACGACATGCCTAAAGCTCCAGTTTTAGGTAGGTATTCTGACACAAAGCCAATCATGGTTGGCCAGAAATAACAAACTCCAAAAGCAAATAAAACCGCACCAAAATAAATCATGGATCCTTGGGCTATACTCATATAATATACAGCAACTGTTGTAACAACAGCAGACATTAGTAATACTCCAATTGGGTTCAGCTTGTGAATAAATGGTCCAGCAAAATACCTGCCTAAAGCCATAATCCCTGAAACCATTGCTAAAATTAGTAAAGGATTTACCCCAGAATTACCAAGAATTCTTTCTATCCATTGCTGTGGGCCAAACTCTGAGATGGCAGTTAGCGTCATACATGCAACAATCAATAAAAATAATGGACTTAATAGTGATTGAAGATTTACAGATGTATCGGTTTCAATATGTTCGCTTTCAGGAAATTCTTCTTTAAAAAATAGATAACCATAGATTGCTGTTGGGATTAGCATTACTGCAATTTGTAATTCCCATCCCAATCCAAAACTGGTCATAAAATTAGAAGTTAAGGCGCCAATGACAATTCCACCAGGAAACCAAACGTGAAATTTATTCAACATAGCAGTTCTATTTTTTGTATACATATCTGCGATCAAAGGATTACACGCGGCTTCAACAGAACCGTTTGCAAATCCAATGAAAAAAGAAGACACTAATAACATTTCAAATCCACCCGCGTAAATAGTCATTACAAGACCTAAAACGTGAGAAATAAAAGCTATAATCATCAATTTGCGCGCACCTAGAAAGTTATATAAAAGCCCTCCAATTACTGTTGCAACAGGGAAGCCTAAAAATGCCAAACTATTTATATATCCCAATTGAGTGTCAGACAGATTAAATTGTAAACCTAAATCTGTTAATATACCTGCCCTGATTGCAAAGGTCATGGCTGTTACAATTAATGAAATACAGGCAGCTGTAAATAATTTATTTTTTGAAATAGAATTATCCATAATATGTTCTAATTTGAAAATTTCTTGTATTCAAGATACTAACTTTCTTTCAAAAAATAATAACTACTGATTAATTTGATATGAAAATGATTTATAAAATATCTTAAGCTTATTAAAATAACCATGAAGACCTAAAGCAATACGACTAAGGAGATGATTTTATAACAAAAAATTTATTTAAAAAATAATGAAGGGGTGTTTTTAATATATTCTTGATAGCTATCTAAATGCCCCCATTTTTCTTTCCCGCTTGCCTCCAAAATTCTTACACCACTTATATATACGAGTAAAACGTATGTAAAAATTGGAGAAATTAAAGTGATCAATTGCCATCCACTTAAGGAAGATATAGACATAATTGTAATTCCAAGCCAAAGAGTAATTTCTCCTAAATAGTTCGGGTGTCTTGAAACAGACCACAATCCAGAACTTATAAAATTATTTTTGTTTTTTGGATCAGATCTAAATTGTGTTTTCTGATTGTCAGCAATAATCTCAAGTAAAAACCCAACTAAAAAGACTCCTAAACCTATATATAAAAGAGAATTAATCTCAACTCCTTTTGAGCTAGAAATAGCGGTTAGTGCGCAGGCAGAACATATAGAAACCCAC
>CAJJAB010000059.1 GCA_905181895.1 Flavobacteria bacterium MS024-2A
GTTACTGACCATACCCACCATCTATTCTTTATATACCATTCCATACTTTTTTTTAATTAGTTTTATTACATTCACCTTCTTGATAGTTTAAGATACCATTACTATCCGCAATACAATCATTTGAATACGTATTTCCATCACAACCACAAACAGGTGCGTAAATTTGATAGCAAACAGTTAATTCATCTACAAGATTTTGATCTAAGCAAAGTTTTTCAGGCTCAATTATATCAATATCATTACAATTAATAAATAATAGCATTAAAATAAAGGGAAGAAGCTTCTTTTTCATTCTGCTAAATTAATTAATATATTCTTTTATAATCTTCATCGAATAGATCTTTAAATTTAAGTTTTTTAACTTTCTATTATACGGATCATATGTTTCAAAGTCTACCTCCTGATATTAACGATAAAGATCCAATTCTTCTATTTTATAAATTTTAGTTTACAAGACCTTTATAGGCTGTTTATAAAAATCTAGTAAATAGATCCCTATTGTTCATCTCGGAAGGGTAATTTAAAATTAGAATTCATTAAAACCCATAAATTTGGATCTAAAATTACCTGAAGAGGCTTTTGATCCACTTTAATTCGATAAAGATTAGTTTTTTCTTTAAGCTGGACTTTTTTAATTTTTTTATAGCCTTTGAATTCAACACCTATTTCGATCGGCATTTCAATAAGTCCTTCCCAATTTTGAATTTGATTTATTTCTAAAATAATTTCCCCTTTTTTCTTATCATAAAACCAATCACCATCCAATTTCAGGTTCCCAGGACTATAAAGCCACTGATGAAAAAATCTAGTCAGGTCTAAACCAGATACTTCTTCCATTATTAGTTTAAAATCATTTGTAGAAGCATTTGAATTCTTATATTTTAAATAATAGTTTCTAATCCCCTCCCAAAAAAGATCAGTGCCTAAAACGCCTCTTAACATATGTAAAACCCAACTCCCTTTTTGATAGGTTTGAGAGCTTGTTACATCTTTCATGTTTTTTAAGTTATCATGAATAATAGTATAGTTTGGATTTTTAGTATGAAAGGATTCTATTCTTTCCTTACTAGATTTCAAACCTTCAACGAAAATATCGCGACCATATTGATGCTCAATAAATAATAGTGTAAAATAGGTTGCAAAACCTTCACTCAACCAAACGTCATCCCAATCGAATTCTGTAACTGAATTACCAAACCATTGATGAGCAATTTCATGTATCACAACATTTCTCCAACGTGTATTTCGATCTCCTTTCACAGAGTTTGCACTATATAGAATGGCTGAAGCCGCTTCCATTCCTCCGCTAACACTGTTTGACTGAATATTTGCTAATTTTTCATAAGAGTAAGGGCCTATGTAATCACTATAAAACTCAAGTACCTTTTTTGTAGGCTCGGCAAAATCATAAAACCCTGCATCTCTATCTTGCTTAAAAACCCATGTTTGTATTGATTTACCATCGAATTCATCAATATATTGTACCGCAAACTCCGCCACACCTAAAACATAAAGCCAGGGTGCAATAGGTATGGATTGTTTCCAATGTGTGCGTTTTTGATTTTCATCCAAGTTAGTTTCTTCAATTTTCAATCCGTTGGAAACTACTTGATAATGATCAGGTGCCGTTACAATGAACTCGCATTTTGCTTTGTCGTATGGATGATCAACTGTTGCAAGCCAATTCCTTCCTAGATTTGGCCAATTATCACTAAAAAAAGTTCTATCACCATATTTATTATTTCCAATTTGTAGTCCTTCTGATGGTACCCCTTGGTATCGTATTGTAAATTTTTTTCTGT
The DNA here is from genome assembly GCA_905181895.1 of Flavobacteria bacterium MS024-2A. GTDB lineage: Bacteria > Bacteroidota > Bacteroidia > Flavobacteriales > Flavobacteriaceae > MS024-2A. Next base: position 1,803 of record CAJJAB010000059.1, read on the forward strand.
CGTTTTTCAAAAGAACTTGGTCAGGGTATATCCAAAGTTCATCTTCTTCATGTGAAAAATTTAAGAAAGCATTGTCTGATTTTACATCTTGTACAATCATCCCTTTATTTTCTAATTTTTTAGAAGCATTAATCAGATCGAGTCTGATTTTTTCAACACCCGTATCAAGGACTCTGAGATCAACTGTAACAATACAGACGATTATATCTGTAGTATCAGAAAGTGTTATGTTAAAAACGTAATTGATTACGTCAATTTTATGACTTTTAGGATATGGGTCAGTATTTGCATGAGCAATATGATTGAATACAGATATTAGTATAAAAACTATAAAATAGAAAAACTTCATCCTGAAAATTCTTAGGATTTTTGATTTGTTCTTTTTTAAAAATGTTATTTTCATTGTAAAACCAATTTATACCTAATTTACCAATTTTATTATAATTTTAAATTATTCTTAAATTGAAACTGTTTTATTGTTGTTTTAAAAATTATGTGATATGAAAAAAGTTATTTTAGTTTTAATTCTTTTTATTCTTAGAGTACCTTCTCTGATCTCTCAAGAAAAACATTATTATCAATCAGATTTTTCAATAAAAGAATTTAAAACACGTAGAGCTGTAATATTTGATAAAATTGGAGTCAATGGAATCGCTTTAATTCAAAGCGCACCAACTGTTGCCGGATTCAAGATTTTTAGGCAAACCAACACCTTCTATTATCTATGTGGTTTAGAAGAAGGACACGCCTATTTACTGCTTAATGGGAAAAACAGGACAACAACAGTTTATTTACCACACAGAGAGGAATCCAGGGAAAATAATCAAGGAAAAATATTATCAGCTGAGGATGCTGATTTAATTCAAAAACTTACTGGATTGACTCGTGTTCGTCCTGTTGAATTTCTTGGTAATGACCTTATTCTTTCAGGCCTAATCAAAGGAGAAACTCCTGTATTGTATACCCCATTAAGTCCTGCGGAAATGGGCAACGATAGTCGAGATGAAATTCTCAGCGGCCATGCAAGAGCTGCTGCAGACCCTTGGGATTCCAATATTACTCGGGAAGCAAAATTTAAAAGACTTTTAAGTGAGCGTTTTCCAGAATTTGAGATACAGGATCTGTCTCCTTTATTGGATTCTATGCGTTTGATAAAAAGTCCTCGAGAAATTGATCTTATTTCTAAAGCAACTGAAATAGCAGGATTAGCTATTATTGAGGCTATGCGTTCAACCAAACCTGGAGTTTACGAGTATCAACTTGATGCTGCTGCTAAATATATTTTTTATCAACATGGAGCACAGGGAGATGGATATCCATCAATTATTGGAGGTGGAGAGAATTCTTTTATGGGGCATTATTTCAGGAAAACAGATGTTTTGAAAGATGGAGATTTAGTTCTCATGGATTATGCCCCAGATTATCGTTATTACACAAGTGATGTTACTAGAATTTGGCCTGTTAATGGGAAATTTGATAAAGCGCAAACTGCTCTATACAATTATATTAAGGAATATAGAGATGCATTGTTTAGCCACCTAAAACCTGGGATTACATCAAATGAAGTATTGGACAACGCTGCTGCTGATATGCAACAATATCTTATTGGTAAAACTTTTAAAAAACTCTCCCACCTCAAAGCCGTTAGAGAAGGATTAAGATTTAGAGGACATTTTCAACACCCTGTTGGAATGGCAGTACACGATGTCGGCGAATTACGTAATATTCCATTAAAGCCAGGTATGGTATTTACAATTGATCCTATGATATGGATCCCAGAAGAAAGGTTGTACATCAGAATTGAGGATATTGTAGTGATTACAGAAACCAGTGCGCGTAATTTAAGTTCATTTGTGCCCTCTTCAATTTCTGAAATTCAAAAAATAATAAAAGAAAAAGGACTAACGGAGTTAAGACCTGTAAATTAATTATAGCATACTCTTATATTGACAACTTTACTTTTTTTCTTACCAGAGTCTTTGTATATCTTTATTTCATAAAATAGCTAAGAGGAATGTTTAGAAAAGTTTTTTTGTCAATCATATTGTTTTTTATCCTTCTAAACACATTGATCTTTTGTGGTATAAGATTTTTTTTGAATTTAAATGATATTCCAATTTATGACAATAGATTAATTTATGATTTTATATTTAGTAATAATGATGTAAATCAGTTTAATAATTTATCTGAATTACTAGGGTACAAGAAAAACGATAAGCTTTTGATAATTCATG
>CAJJAB010000060.1 GCA_905181895.1 Flavobacteria bacterium MS024-2A
TTTTTGGGGTTTTGAAGATATTATCATATTCTCCATAATTCCAACCTGTATCCTGCTTTATTATATCGGAAGCTCTAAGTTCTAACTCCTTTTCACTTGACTCGTGCTTCAGTTTAAGGAGCAGGTACTGCAATCCCATTTGGAGCATCTTTATTTTTTGGTCTGTAGTCATAGAATTATGGTCAAACTGTGACACTACCTCATCCAATATTGTCTGTGATTTATCTTTTACTTCTGTGGTAAGTATATTTGATTGTCCTGCTATCCTGCCCATAGTATTGTTATTGTATTTATAAACTAAATGTGTGAAAAGGCAAGATAGAACCACCATACTTCTTGTCATCAAAGGCTTCCATTCAAAGACTGAATTCATTTTAGCGATCATGTAAAAAAATAATTTAGAATTTGTATATTGTGAAATAAATCCATTCTATGAAAAGAATAACAATATTATTTATCACCCTTTTTGGAATAATACTTTCAGTAAAATCGCAAAGTAATCTGAAATTTGATCACCAAGCATTACCTGTAAATAATTTAAAAATAACTGGAGATTTTTACAGAGATATTCTTGACTTTAAAGACATTCCAACGCTGGTTGGGACAAAATATACTCATAGGTGGCTTGCTAACTATGAAGGTAAAGAAATTCATCTTATTTTTTCGAATGAAGAAATACAAAAAACACCAAAACAAATCCATATGGCGTTTAGTCCAGTAGATTTTGATAAATTTATTGATCATTTAAAAAAGAATAATATTGTCTTCACTAATTACAAATTAGAGGCTGGGATTGTTCAGAGTAGAAAAGATGGAATAAAACAAATATGGTTAAGGGATCCACAAGGATACTGGATTGAGATTAACTCAAAAATCAGTATTAATTAATAAAGTACTCGTAATAATAAAATATTTCATTAGACACCTAACTTGCTATTTAGTTACGAAGTCACGCCTAAACATATTAAACTTACACAAGCCAAATTATAAGTAAAATATATCATTTGAAATCAAAGAAAGTAAACTCCTTGTCATTATTTGTTTACGATACCTTAGAGGAAATGGGAAAAGCTTCAGCTCGACATGTTGCAGAAACATTAAACCAAATTATCAATGACAAAGGAAATGCAAGATTAATTTTAGCAACGGGAACTTCTCAATTTTATTTTTTAGAACAGCTTCAAAAAGAAGTCCTCCCTTGGGATAAAATAACTGTTTTTCATTTGGATGAATATGTTGGTATCGCGGACAACCACCCTGCAAGTTTTAGAAAGTATTTAAAAACTCGAATACTGGATCACGTAAAACCAAAAAAGGTATTTTATTTGAATGGAGATGCCCATTCTATTCACAATGAAATTAAACGCTATTCTAATGCCTTATCCAAACACCCAATTAATTTAGCTTGTATCGGTATTGGCGAAAATGGGCACCTTGCTTTCAACGATCCTGGAGTTGCAAACTTTAACGATTCACAACTTGTAAAAAGTGTTTTTTTAGATCAAAAATGTAGACAGCAGCAATATAATGAAGGCTGGTTTGACACATTAGAAGCAGTGCCCAAAGAAGCCTTAACTCTAACAATTAAAGCGATAATGAATGTTGAACAGATTAGCTGTATAGCTCCCGAAACTCGTAAAGCAAAAGCGGTTCAGGATGCCTTGGAAGGTGTCATTTCAGAAGCTTGTCCAGCTTCCGTTTTGAGAAGACACTCAAATGCATTTCTTTTTTTGGATTTGGCTGCGGCAGCAAGGTTAAAGGATTTATAAATTTAGGGTTAATCAATATAAATATCAGATTACAAAGGTGTATTCATTAAATAGCTGTTAAAATTTAAAAGTGTGAATAACTATAAAATACACAGAAAAATTATAATAGGTCTAAGCGCCTTAGGTCCGGGTCTGTTTCTTATCGGTTACAACATAGGAACGGGAAGCGTAACTACAATGGCAAAAACGGGAGCTGAACACGGGATGAGTTTGTTTTGGGCATTACTACTTTCTTGTTTTTTTACATATATTTTAATGGTTGCATATGGAAAAGTGACCTTGGTAACGGGAAATACCGCTTTATTCAATTTTAAAAAAGAATTAAAATGGGGCTCGGTACTTTCAATGTATATTATATTAACGCTTATTATTGGCGAGTTATTAGCCCTGATGGGAGTAATGGGTATTGTCGCCGATTTAGTACAAGAAGGGATTCGAATCGGATTTAATGATCTATTTATTCACAGAGGATGGATCATTTTATTTTTTTCTGTTATTTTATATATCCTGATTTTGTTTGGCCGCTACAGTTTTTTCGAGAAAGTTCTAACTGTTTTGGTAGCTCTCATGGGACTGTCCTTTTTGGTTGTTTTTATAATGGTAAAACCTAGTTTGTCGACATTAATAGCAGGGATTGTTCCAAGTATTCCAAATACACCCGGAGCTTTTGGTTTGGTCGCAGCCATTTCTGGCACAACATGTTCGGCGGCCGTTTTTATCATCAGAAGTACCATTGTAGTTGAGA
>CAJJAB010000061.1 GCA_905181895.1 Flavobacteria bacterium MS024-2A
ATTATTATAAAAACGATAGCCTGCAAGATCAGGTCGTTTCTGTTCCTGCCATGTTAAAAATGTTCGAACATATAGGTACTCCAGATGCATTGAAAGTAAAACAAGCTTTTCCAGATATAGGAGGTCATGTTTTGACTTCTTATATTACAACCAACAATTATGATGAGGTAACTGAGGCAACTTTAAACTTTTTATCAACTAACGTAATTAAGGATTAAACTATGCGGACAAAATCCACTCAAAAAAATAAGATTAATGTAATTACCCTAGGATGTTCCAAAAACGTCTACGATTCGGAGGTGTTGATGGGGCAATTACGAGCCAATGACCAAGAGGTAGTTCATCAGGAAGAGGGAAATATTGTTGTTATTAATACCTGTGGATTTATAGATAATGCTAAAGAGGAGTCAGTTAATACTATTCTTGAGCAAATTGAGAATAAAGAAGCAGGAAGAGTCGATAAGGTTTATGTGACTGGGTGTTTGAGTGAACGATATAAGCCTGATCTACAAAAAGAAATTCCGCAGGTTGATCAATATTTTGGTACAACAGATTTACCGCAATTACTTAAAGTTTTAGGAGCCGATTACAAACATGAGTTGGTTGGAGAACGTATATTAACAACCCCAAAGCATTATGCTTATTTAAAAGTATCTGAAGGATGCGATCGCCCGTGTTCTTTTTGTGCTATCCCTTTAATGCGGGGGAAACATCGTTCTACTCCAATAGAAGAAGTGGTATTACAGGCTCGTAATTTAGCCCGTGATGGGGTGAAAGAGTTGATGTTAATAGCTCAAGATTTGACCTATTATGGTTTGGATCTTTATAAAAAACGGAAGTTAGCAGATTTACTATTAGCACTTGTAGATGTTGAGGGTATTGAATGGATTCGATTGCATTATGCTTTTCCAACTGGTTTTCCAGAAGATGTACTCAAGGTTATTCGTGAACAACCTAAAGTTTGCAATTATTTAGACATACCATTGCAACATATCTCAGACCCTATCTTAAAGTCTATGCGTCGTGGCACTACCAAAGAGAAAACAACCACTTTGTTAAAGAAGTTCCGAGAAGAAGTGCCCGGAATTATTTTACGCACATCTTTAATCATAGGGTATCCTGGAGAGACTAAAGAAGATTTTGAAACCCTTAAGGATTGGGTTAAAGAAATGCGCTTTGAGCGTTTGGGTTGTTTTACATATAGCCATGAGGAAAATACGCATGCTCATCAATTAGAAGATAACGTACCAGAGGAAATTAAGCAAGAACGTTCTAACGCCATTATGGAAATTCAGTCTCAAATTTCATGGGAACACAACCAATCTTGTGTTGGAAAAATCTACCGTTGTTTGATAGACCGAAAAGAAGGAGTTAACTATGTAGGACGAACCTTTATGGATTCACCAGACGTTGATAATCAGGTATTAGTTGATGCCACTATTCATTACTTAAAACAAGGGGCCTTTGTCGATCTTTTGATTACAGAGGCGACCGATTATGATTTGGTGGGTGTCCCTCTCTCCTAATTCTCTTCAAATATTTTTTAGTGTTTACCAATCAAATATACTTTTGATTAAAAAGATTTCTAATTATCTTTAAGACAAGAATCTTAATTATGAGAAATTTAAAAAAATGGGGAGTATTTGTCTGTATGCTTTTATTTTCATTGGGCTGTAAAAAATCAATTACCTATGATGTTGTAATCCTCAATGGACAGGTCTTTGACGGAAGTCAGGATACTATGATCCAACAAAATGACATTGGAATTATTGGTAATCAGATTATAACTTTGGGAAAGATTTCAAGCCCAAATTCTAAACGTATTATCGATGCAACGAATCTTGTTGTTTCTCCTGGTTTTATTGACCTACATGTACATTTAGAACCCATTTTTGAGCTTTCAGATTGTGAGAGCCATATTCGTCAAGGGGTAACCACGAGCTTGGGAGGACCAGATGGGAGAGGACCTTTACCTTTCGGAGATTATTTAGACAGCTTGGCTCAATTGGGCATAGGTATGAATGTTGGCTTCTTGGCAGGACATAATAGTATTCGTTCTAAAGTAATGAATTTAGATAACCGAGCACCAACAAATCAAGAGCTAAAGGCGATGAAAGTATTGGTTGCTGAGGCCATGGAGGAGGGAGCTTTTGGTATTTCAACAGGATTAAAATATTTACCAGGTAATTTTTCTAAAGTAGACGAAGTCATAGATTTGTCTAAAGAGGTCGCTAAGCGAGGAGGGATTTATACCTCCCACCTCCGTGATGAGGGCTTGACCTTATTTGCTTCAGTTGCTGAAGCCTTGGAGATTGCAGAAAAAGCAGATATTCCTGTGGTGTTAACCCATCATAAGGTCATAGGAAAGCCCATGTGGGGGAAAAGTGATCAAACACTTTCGATGGTGGACAAAGCCCGTGTTAGAGGGTTAAATGTGGTAATGGACCAGTACCCTTATAACGCGAGTTACACCGGAATTTCTGTACTTATTCCAAGTTGGGCTCGTGCTGGAGGAAATAAAACCTTTATCCAGCGACTTGAAAATAAAAATCTGCGAGATAGTATAAAAAAGGGAATTATTTATAACATTCTAAATGATAGAGGGGGTGATGATTTAAACCGTGTTCAATTTGCAAAAGTTAAGTGGATGCCTGAATTGGAAGGAAAAACCTTAAAATATTGGTGTGAACTCAAAGGTTTAGCACCTACTTTAGAAAATGGAGCCGAACTTGTAATTGAAGCCCAATCTTTAGGTGGAGCAAGTTGTGTTTTTCATGCCATGGATGAAGGCGATGTGATCAACATTATGAAACATCCACAGACTATGATTGCGTCTGATGGTCGATTGGTCAAATTTGGTGACGGACATCCACATCCAAGGTGGTACGGAACTTTTCCAAGAGTATTAGGGAAATACGTTAGACAGGAAGGGGTATTAAGTTTGGAGGAGGCTCTCTATAAAATGACTGCTTTTCCTGCTCAAATGATGGGACTTAATGACCGTGGACGTATTGTTGAGGGAATGAAAGCAGATCTTACTATTTTCAATCCTAAAACCATTATTGACTTGGCTACTTTTGAAAATCCCCATCAGTTTTCTAAAGGAATTGAATATGTGCTCGTGAATGGAAAATTAGCTGTTGATGAGACTATTTTTATGCCCATTAAATCAGGAGAAGTTCTTAAAAAAAGTAATGGCTCATAATTGAAAGGCTGATCGTATTTTTTTTGAAGTCTTTTTTCATTAATTAACTCTAATTCATCAAATTTATTAACGCCATATTCGTAATATTTAACTTTCTCAATACTAGGGTGCTTAGGTAGTTATACACTTTAATTGATTTTTTCCATCGTAAACCACTTGAGTTTATAGGAAAAATATTACACAAAATCATTCCTCAAAAAAACAGTGCATTTGCAAACACTATTTTCCCAGAATACCAAAACCCTCTAAAGAGTAAATTGTCCACGAGGTAAACAATTCGTCCATGTCCCTTAGATTCGGATCCAAAGAGTAAGGAATTTTTCTGATTGTCTAATGCCTTGTAGCCAATAAATCCAGAGGCAGGCGCAGTATTTGCAGACAGGTAGGCGGCATTATCCCCATTTTCTAGTTGGAAAAATGCATCCTCATTCAATTTTAAGGTATAGTATCGCTCGATCCCAAAGCTTAAAGAATTCGTTTTGTCCAAAGTAACAGGGAAGATACTTCCTGTAGTAATTTCACTAATTTTAGTCCGCTCCAAATCTCCGTAGGAAATTAATGTCGTGTCTGTTTCTGGAGCATCCTTCTTTTTGAGTTTAAAGGTATCTGTATCGGCAAAATGATTGAGTGCTCCTGCAAGTGCAATAATTTTACCCCCTTCGTGAACCCATTCTATGATTTTATTGTTTAGGTTACTTTCAGACCATTTGCTGTAATATCCATTAGGAAGGATGAGTTGATCGATTTCTGCCAAAGCAGAGGCCAACCTACTTTCATCCACCTGCATAAGGGGGTATTCTAGTTGTTGTTCAAAATAATGCCATATTTCTCCATAACTTAAAGTTGAGGCATCGTCTGTTCTCAAAAGCGCAATCTTAGGCGGTTTTATTAAGTGAATTTCATCTGCTCCTAAATCTGGACCCATGGAAGAATATCCTGTAGTTATAGGGTATAGTCTTTTATTAAACAGATTGGCTAGTTTTCCTAGTTTTTCGAGGTAGGAATCGTTTTTTAAATTATCGCCTCTGAGAATAAAAATACTCCCTCTCTCCCAAGATTTCCCACTATTTTTGATTGGTACACTGTTGTATCGAACACCAAATTTTCCTTTGATAAGCGCTGCTAAAAGTTGGGTATCTTTAAAACTTTTATAAGGAAACGCGTAGCCATAGCTCTCTTCAGAAAGTTTATTATTCGTTTTTATTTTAGATGAAATGGGAACCGTTGCTAGACTTTCGCTTGAAGCGCTGGCCTTAAGTCCATATGCATAAGGAAGTGACCATGCGGTAATATCATAGGTCAGAGAATCATTGAGTTTGGTTTTTGGTTCTAAAAGTACCTGTGCCATTTTTCCTTTGGGTTGATTAGTGGGGATAACCAAAGCATTTTTAGAAAAAGATGTATTAGTAACTTTCTGTTTTTGGTAATCATATCCTTTAACAGTGCTATTTTTTTGAAGCCTGTAACTTTTAATTTCGTGATGGTTTAATAATTGAGCCAATGCGCTCAACTTGTCTGTATTTCCCTCAAACACAAAGTTTCTATATTTAAAATTTTGATCACTAAAATAGTCTTGGTAGTTTTTATTAAGCACAGTTTTGTTTTTCGCAGCTATTTCTACTGTTGAAATTCCTGTGGTATAATGATGAGCAATTCGATCTATAAGAGTGACTTCAATATTTTCGTTATTATCAATTCCCAGACCAGCTAAACCACCACCTGCCTGTTCATAGGTCATTCCTATGGCGCCTAAATAAGTTGGATAGGTATCTCCATAACTAGGATAGAGTAGGTCAAAGGTTTGTTTGGTGAAATAAAACCATCCTTTCTTATCAAAATATTTAGCGTGATTTTTACCGAAAGTATCCTGAAAGTCTTTTTGAAAATCGCTAATAACTTCATGTAAAGGCTCAGCAGCAGGAGCAAAATAATAAGGACTATTAATTCCTTGTTCATGAAAATCAATATGGACATGCGGTAACCATTGATTATATTGTATCAGTCGTTGTTGAGATTCTACTTGAGTTAGCCATGCCCAATCTCTGTTAAGGTCAAACATGTAGTGATTACTTCTTCCGTTATGCCAAGATTCAAAATGTTCAAGAGTTAAACCATTACTGTCATAAGGAGTACTTTTTTTTTGCTGATAAAAATTAACGTATCTATCTCTCCCGTCGGGATTAATACATGGATCTAAAATCACAATTGTATCTTTTAGCCAATCTTTGTATTTGGTAATTAAGGCATGGGCTGTTTTCATAGAGGCTTCCGTACTTGATGATTCGTTTCCATGTACGTTATAGCTTAGCCATACGATTACTTTTTCATCATTTTTCACACCTGTCTCTATCCCACTGTTTTGTAGATGTGTTTTACGAATGACCTCAATATTTTTAATATTTTCAGGACTGGAAATAAATACCAATTGCAGTAGACGCCCCTCATTTGTTTTTCCATATGACTCGAGTTTTATACCTGCAGAATTTTTTTCAAGATGCTGGTAATAATCCACCACCTGGTGGTGTCTTGTAAATTTTGTTCCAAGACTATGACCTAAAAAGGTATCAGGCGATTGAAGCTGGGCATTCATAACAAATACAAAAAGGAGGAATAGTGGACTAAAACGTAAGCGTACCATAAAATTTTATTTAAATAAGAAATAAATGTACACTTTCTGAAGGAACTCCGAATTTCTTTTCCCAAAAAACGAATATCTTTACTAAAAATTATTCATGGATATTCAGCAACTCTCCTTTCAAGAAACCGGTCGTTTTTCGACTTTGATTTGCGATTATTTATCTGCAAAAGAGGAGTTAAAACCCTTTTATGGTGCTTTTCCTGAATTAAATAATTTTGCTGCACAAATTGAGATAAAGAAAAAAAGTTTTTTATCAAGCCATAGAATCCAACTTGTTCTTTCATTACGGGATCAATATTCCGTCCTTAAGCCAAAAGCAGAAGTCATTAAAAATATAGATTTACTCGAGCAGGAAAATACCTTTACAATTACAACTGGACACCAGTTATGCCTGATGACTGGTCCTTTATATTTTATTTACAAAATTATCAGTACTATCAATTTATGTATTCAATTGAAAAGAAAATATCCCAAGTCTAATTTTGTACCCATATATTGGATGGCAAGTGAAGATCATGATTTTGAAGAAGTTAGTTCTTTTCGATTTAAAAATAAAAATGTCAAATGGCCAGGAGAAACAGGTGGTGCAGTAGGTGATTTGTCTCTTGATAACCTTCAAGAAGTATTGGATGTTTTTGAAAAAAATCTCGGTTCACTTCCGGAGGCAATTATGATTAAAGGGTGGATTGAATCCAGTTATCGTAACTCTGGGGATTTGTCAGAAGCTACATTTCGTTTAGTAGATCAACTTTTTGGAAATAAAGGCTTAGTTATTATAGATCCTAATAAATCCAAATTAAAGCAATTATTTCTTCCTGTTTTAAAAGAAGAGTTAACGAATCAGCCTTCACATAATTTAGTGATGACTCAAATTAAGCGCATTAAGACAGAATACAACCCTGGGTATACTCCTCAAGTTAATCCCAGAGAAATTAATCTTTTTTATTTAACAGAAAAGGGGCGTTATAGAATTGAAAAACAAGGTGAGGAGTTTTTATTACATGGAACAGAACAGCGTTTTTCTTCTGAATCTTTTATAACTCTTTTAGAAAAACATCCTGACCGTTTTTCTCCCAATGTTATTCTACGTCCTCTTTATCAAGAAAGTATATTGCCTAATTTATGTTATATCGGAGGAGGTGGAGAGTTAGCTTATTGGTTTGAGCTCAAAAGTAATTTCGAACATTTTGATATTCCTTTTCCTATTCTATTACTTAGAAATTCTGCCTTGATATTTTCTAAAAAACAACGAAATAAAATTAAAAATTTGGAATTAAAAGTTTCCGATTTATTTTTAAAACGTAATTCTTTAGTTAACAAGACTGTTAGACGGATAAGTAATGTTGATTTAGACCTTGGCTTTTTGAAGACACAATTAGAAAAGCAGTTCGAATATTTAAATATCTTGGTCGAGAAAACTGATAAGTCATTTAAAGGCGCAGTGGAGGCGCAAGAGACTAAACAATCTAGAGGAATAGATCAACTTGAAAAACGTCTGTTAAAAGCACAAAAACGTGTTCTTGCTGATAAGGTTAGGCGAATAGAAGCTTTGCATGAAGAATTATTTCCAAATGATTCCCTACAAGAGCGTAATTTAAACTTTTTAACCCTCTATTTTGAATTGGGATTATCCTTTTTCCCTTTACTTTTTGATGCTCTAGATCCAATGAATCCTAACTTTATTTTAATAGAATATTAAGATTTTGATAAGTAGTTAATATTTTACTTCTGACTTCCTCTTATGAGCCTTGTATAATTCGGCTTAAATTGTAATTTTACTCATGCAAGAAAAAGTACTCATTCTCGACTTCGGTTCACAATACACTCAGTTGATTGCTCGCCGTGTTCGGGAGCTTTTTATTTACTGTGAAATTTATCCATACAATAATCCTCCAGAAAAAATATCATCTTTTAAAGCAGTGATTTTATCAGGCTCTCCCTTTTCTGTTCGAAGTAAAGATGCTCCCCATCCTAATTTATCATTAATTAAAGGTAAAATTCCACTTTTAGGAGTCTGTTACGGAGCACAATATCTGGCTCATTTTTTTGGTGGAAAAGTAAGCCCTTCTGATACGCGTGAGTATGGAAGAGCTCAAATTTCCCTGGTTGATTCTCAAGTATTGTTTCTAAAAGATATAACAGAAAACAGTCAGGTTTGGATGAGTCACGCAGATACGATTTTAAACCTACCCGAAGGAGCAGAGTTATTAGCAAGCACAGAAGATGTAGAAAATGCTGCTTTTAAAATTAAAGGGGAGGAAACTTATGGCATACAATTCCACCCTGAGGTATATCATTCAACCGAGGGTAAGCAGATTTTACAAAACTTTTTAGTTCATATTGCTGATATAAAACAAGAATGGACCCCCGATTCTTTTGTTGACAAGACTATTAGTGAACTAAAAGAAAAGATAGAAGATGATAAAGTTATTTTAGGTTTATCAGGAGGTGTTGATTCTTCTGTAGCTGCAATGCTCTTACATAAAGCTATAGGGGCTAATTTAAACTGTATTTTTGTTAATAATGGCTTGCTTAGAAAAAATGAGTTTGTTGAGGTTTTGAAGCAATATTCTGGAATGGGATTGAATGTTAAGGGAGTAGATGCAACCGAACAATTTTTGAATGCATTAGGAGGGGTGTCTGATCCTGAGACCAAAAGAAAAATTATAGGTAAAACTTTTATTGATGTTTTTGAATCTGAAGCAAATAAAATAAATGGTGCCAAGTGGCTTGGTCAAGGAACCATTTATCCAGATGTAATTGAATCTATTTCTGTCAAAGGTCCTTCTGCAACGATCAAATCCCACCATAATGTGGGTGGACTTCCTGATTACATGAAATTAGAGTTGGTTGAACCACTTCGAATGTTATTTAAGGATGAAGTTCGCCGTGTTGGAAAAAGTATGGGTATGGATGCTGAACTTTTAGGGAGACATCCTTTCCCTGGTCCTGGTCTAGCGATTCGAATTTTAGGGGATATTACTCCAGATAAAATTAGAATACTACAAGAAGTAGATTCGATCTTTATAACAGGTCTAAAGTCTTGGGATTTATATAACGACGTATGGCAAGCAGGAGCGATTTTCCTTCCTGTAAATAGCGTTGGTGTCATGGGAGACGAACGCACTTACGAAAACTGTGTTGCTCTAAGAGCAGTTCAGTCAACAGATGGAATGACAGCTGATTGGGTTGATTTACCATATAAATTCTTGCAAAAAATATCCAATGAAATTATTAATAATGTAAAAGGAGTAAATAGAGTTGTTTATGATATTAGCTCAAAACCACCCGCTACAATCGAATGGGAATAGTTTTTGTAAAGACCAAAGTATGAAAAAATTTAAATTCATTTTTATCTTATTACTACTGGTCAGTTTTTTTTCTGAAGCACAAGCTCCAGAGAGATTTATTAATCACCGAGTAAGTAAAGGGGAGAATCTGAACACTATTATTGAAAAATATAGCATTACAGAGGCTCAATTATTGGAATACAATCCACTGGTAGCTAAAGTCGGTGTCAAAAAAAGAATGACACTAAGAGTTCCGGTCTATGCGTTTAAAAAAAATAATGATCTAAAGCCAATTTCTAAAATTTATAGAAGATCCATTAAGGATTCTATTCATTTGGTAACCGCCAAAGAAACTAAGTGGCGACTTGCATATCAGTATGGAACCACCATTGAGATTTTAGATTCTTTAAACCCTGAAATAAAAGTGGGACTCAAAATAGGGCAAGAAATTAAGTTACCCTATTTTACCAAAATAAAAAATATACCCGAAAAAGATTCCCTTTTCAATTACTATACAGTTTTACCTAAAGAAGGCTTTTATCGAATAGAAAAAAAGCTGGGTGTTAGTCAAAAAGTTTTGGATTCACTTAATCCAAACTTATCCAATGAGGGACTTCAGGAGGGAATGATTTTAAAGATCCCAGGAAAGAAAAGTGGAAATTTTAAAATTGAAAATGATTTACTAGTCGAGCGTATTAATTTAATGGATTCAACAGTACAACTTAATAAAATAAAGATAGGAGTTTTATTGCCGTTTATGGCTAAAGAAATAGTTTTTGATTCTATAGAAGATACTGAAAAAATACTTGGAGGTAGAAATTTACACACTATTTCATTGGATTTTTATTCGGGTGTACTTTTTGCAATAAAACAAGCAGCATTTAAAGGAATTGATATCGAATTAACGACATATGATACTGAAAATAATTCCACAAGCATTCAGAGAATTATTCAAGAAGGGACATTGAAATTTCAAGATTTATTGGTGGGACCCCTTATTCCAAAAAACTTTAATTTGGTTTCAAACGACCCCGGTTTAAGTAAAATTCCAAAAATCACGCCACTTTCATCTAATCCAGTAGTTTTTCGAAAAAATGTTTTTCAATCTGTTACTCAGGAAGCCGATTTTAGAGCTAAAATGTATTCTCATTTGGAGATGAGAATTGATTCTACACATAATGTAATAATAGTTACTGATTCCTTAAACAGAAGACTAGAGAATGAATTAAAGCTTCGGTTTCCATGGGCTATAACACTTCGGGCAGAACAGCAAGATTACTTATTACCAGAGCTTGTTGACTCTTTGTTGGTAGATTCATTATCTAATAAGGTACTTTTAGAAACAAAATCTTTTCCATTGATAGCAAGCGCAATATCTCAGTTTAATGCCCAAAACACATCGGACCGTGAAGTACAAGTTTACACAAGTTTCAGGAGTAATGCTTATGATAATGAAAATTTATCTAGAGTTGTTTTGGGGGGAGTAAAATTTACTTATCCAGTTGGCTTTAAACCATTAGATCCAGATTTAAATAAAGAGTTTATTACTTCATTTATTTATGAATATGGACAACCCCCATCTAAAGAAGCTCTAAGGGGATACGATGTTGTACTGGATGCTATTTTAAGAATAGCCATATCCAAAGAGCTTTCTAAATCTAGTGATTTAGGTGAGACAGAGTACTTGTCGAATCGATTTTTATACAGTCTAGAGAAAAATGACGCCTATTCTAACAAAGCCATTTTTATTTTGCAACATAAAGGTTATGAAATATTTGAAATAAAAGAATGAGGCGAACCAGTCATCAGTTCTCGTTGAATTTTGTAAATTTGAGCCCGGTAGGTTAACTATTAAAAACAACCGGATGTCCAATACCAAATATATATTCGTAACCGGAGGGGTTACATCTTCACTAGGAAAAGGAATTGTAGCAGCTTCTTTAGCTAAATTACTTCAGGCCCAAAATTTTAGAGTAACTATTCAAAAATTTGATCCTTATATTAATGTAGACCCAGGAACTTTAAATCCTTACGAACACGGGGAGTGCTTTGTTACCGATGATGGAGCTGAAACTGATCTTGATCTTGGACATTACGAACGCTTTCTTAGTGTGAGTACATCTCAGGCTAACAATGTAACTACAGGAAGAATATATCAAAGTGTAATTGAAAAAGAGCGTCGAGGCGAGTTTTTAGGTAAAACCGTTCAGGTAATTCCACATATTACTAATGAAATTAAAGATCGAATGCGCCTTTTGGGTGAAACCGATCAATATGACATCGTTATTACTGAAATTGGTGGGACAGTTGGAGATATTGAATCTTTACCTTATATAGAATCTGTTCGACAAATGATCTGGGACTTAGGAAGAGAAAATGCTATTGTGATTCATCTGACCCTTATCCCTTTTTTAGCTGCTGCAGGAGAATTAAAAACAAAACCAACTCAACATTCAGTAAAAACATTGATGGAAAGCGGTATTTCTGCTGATATTATAGTTTGTAGAACCGAACATGAACTTTCTGAAGATTTAAGGGAAAAACTTGCTTTGTTTTGTAATGTAAAACGAGAATCTATTATTCAATCAATTGATGTCGAGACAATTTATGACGTTCCTTTAAAAATGTTAGAAGAAGGGCTTGATCGAGTTGTTTTGAATAAGCTCCAATTAAAACCCAAGAAAGCATTAGACCTTAAACCTTGGAATGACTTTTTGTTTAAATTTAAAAATCCGAAGCATAGTGTCAAGATTGGATTGGTAGGGAAATATGTGGAATTACAAGATTCGTATAAATCGATTTTAGAATCCTTAATCCATGCAGGTGCAGTAAATGAAACAGAAATTGAGGTAGTGAGTATTCATTCAGAAGAGGTAAATGAAAAAAATGTTGCTTCTATTTTAAACTCTCTTCATGGACTTATTGTAGCTCCTGGATTTGGAGAAAGAGGAATTGAGGGTAAAATTATAGCCGTTTCACATGCACGGAAAAGTATGTTGCCGTTTTTTGGAATTTGCCTTGGAATGCAGATGGCGGTTATTGAATATGCTCGAAATGAATTAGGAATAATAGAAGCTAATTCTACTGAAATGGATCCTAATTGTAATGCTCCAGTAATTGATTTAATGGAGTCACAAAAAACTATTATTAATAAAGGGGGTACAATGCGATTGGGAGCTTGGGACTGTACTTTGTCCAGAGGTTCTATTGCTGAAAATTCATATGGAACAACAACGATTTCAGAGCGTCATAGACATCGTTATGAATTCAATAATAGCTATTCAGATCAAATTTTCGATGAATATTTTGTAATATCAGGTACCAATCCAGAAACGGGATTGATAGAAATCATAGAATATAAAAATCACCCATGGTTTGTAGGGGTTCAATTTCATCCAGAATACAAGAGTACAGTATCTAAACCCCACCCTTTGTTTTTAGCATTTGTAAAAGCAAGTTTAGCTAAAAAAGAATAAGCCTAATCTTGGAAAATATATTATGGAAGAAAAAAAGTTTGACCCGTATCAGTTTATAGGATTTATCTTAATTGCACTTATCCTCACATGGATGCTCTATAGAAATGGTCCAGATGAAAAAGCGGCTCCTGCTCAAGCAAATACAGAACAAGTTGTAACGACAAAATCAACTCCTGAAGTTGTTCAAGTTTCGGATTCTATTCTTCAGCAACAAAAAGTGGTTGCTTTTGGAGATTTAGGGAATTTATTTGTTCCCAAAACCATTGATAACATAAAAATAACTACTGATAATTTTAGTGTTGAAATTGATTCTAAAGGAGGCCAAATTGCTCTTTTTCAGTTAGATGAATTTGAAAATTATGAAGATGCACCCATCCGTTTAATTGATCAATCCAATGCAGATTTTAATATTATGTTGACCACCTTGGATGGACGCATAATGAATACCAGAGAAATGTATTTTTCACCTTCATTATCGGATTTGGGCGATTCCTATCAACTTGTGATGAAGGCAAATATTTCAAAAAGTCAATATATAGCTTTTGAATATAATTTCCCCAAAAAAGGTTATTTACACACCATTAAGTTAAAAACGGAGGGCATGCAGCGTATATTAAACAGTGCAACACCTCCAAAATTAGATTGGAAAACAAATACTTTTAGAAACTCTATTAGTATTGATTATGAAAATCGTTATACTGAGTTTACATTTGGCTATGAAGAAGATCGCGTCGATTATTTGTCCTTGAGTGCAGAAGATAAAGAAACCCGCGAGGGAATTCGATGGATCTCTTATCGTCAACATTTCTTTAGCGCAATTTTAATTCCTGATGCGCCAATACCTTCAGCATCTTTGACTTCTATTAATCTAGCGAGTGATGAGTCTTTGGATGAAAAGTTTACCAAAAGTTTCGAAACGACATATCCTCTGCCGCTTGTCTCGGGAAACCTTAACACTAACCTCACTTTTTATTTAGGCCCAACAGATTATAAAACTTTACAAAACCTTGACGGTGACTTGGAAACTTCAATCCCAATGGGGTGGGGTATCTTTGGATGGATTAATAAATTCATCTTCTTACCTCTTTTCGAATTCCTATCTTCTTTTTTATCTTATGGTATTGCTATTATAGTAATGACTTTGATTGTCCGTTTAGCAATGTCTCCTGTAACTTACAAATCATATGTGTCTCAAATTAAGATGAAACTCCTTCGCCCAGATATAGAAGTGATTAATGGTAAGTTTAAAGATGATGCGGTAAAACGTCAACAAGAAACAATGAGTTTGTATTCTCGTGCAGGAGCCAATCCAATGTCAGGATGTATTCCCGCACTTATCCAACTTCCTGTTTTCTATGCTTTATTTTCTTTTTTCCCTGTAGCTTTTGTACTTCGTGATAAAAGTTTCTTATGGGCAGATGACCTTTCGTCCTATGATTCGGTTTTAGAATTAGGATTTAATATTCCTTTCTATGGAGATCATGTTAGTTTGTTTCCAATTTTAGCTTCTATTGCTATTTTCTTTTACACTCAAATGACTACGGGCCAACAAACCATGCCGCAACAACCCGGAATGCCCAATATGAAAATTATCATGTATTTAATGCCACTGATGATGTTATTTTTCTTTAATAATTATGCTAGTGGATTAAGTTTATATTATTTTGTTTCCAATTTATTGACCATTATATTGATGCTAGTCATTAAGAATTTTATCATTGATGATAATAAAATTCATGCTAAAATTGAAGAAAATAAAAAGAAGCCTAAGAAATCGGGTGGATTCACTGAACGCCTCCAAAAAGCAATGGAACAGGCTGAAAAGCAGAAAAAAGCAGGACGTAAATAATTATCTAATACTGCTTATCTTTACCCCATGAATAAGGGACGTGTTATTGTTGGATTATCTGGAGGAGTAGACTCCAGTGTGGCTGCCCATCTTTTAAAAGAAGAAGGCTATGAAGTTATTGGCTTATTCATGAAAAATTGGCACGATGAGTCAGTAACACTTTCCAATGAATGTCCTTGGCTAGAGGATAGTAATGACGCAATGTTGGTTGCAGAGAAATTAGGAATTCCATTTCAAACAGTCGATTTAAGTAAAGAATATAAAGAACGAATTGTAGACTATATGTTTGATGAGTACTCTAAAGGACGTACTCCTAATCCAGATATTTTGTGTAATCGAGAGATTAAATTTGATGTCTTTTTAGAGATTGCCTTGTCTTTAGGTGCAGATTATGTTGCCACAGGCCATTATTGCCAAAAAAAAAGGTTTACAAGCCCCACAGGCACCTTTTTTCATCAGCTTAAAGCAGGAGCAGACAAAAATAAAGATCAATCATATTTTTTATGCCAACTAACACAAAAACAATTATCAAAGGTCTTATTTCCCATAGGGCATTTACAGAAAGAGCAGGTAAGAAAGATTGCCTTAAAACAGGATTTAGTAACTGCAGAGAAAAAAGATTCTCAAGG